>CAXMOC010000141.1:0-74686 GCA_964194865.1 uncultured Opitutales bacterium
ACGCCGCCGAGGCAAAGCGGACGTTCTTGGGCTCGGCGACGCAGAGCAGATCGAGTAGCACCTGCTTGGTGGCATGAAAGCGGGTGCGGCGGTACTTGTCGGCGAAATCCCCGGAGCCGCCCGCCTGGGTGCAACCCGCGATGCTGGCGACCGCGGTCTGGATCTCGGTGTAGTACGGGTCGGCGTCGTCGCTGAAGTACCAGTTCAGGTAGCGGCCGTCCCAGGAGGTGGGGTCGGCGGGGGCCCAGATCGTGCGGTCGTTGCCGCAATGGATGTCGCCCAGCAGCTCGTAGTCGTCGACGTCGGGGTTGCCCAGTCCGGCACTGTAGAGGTCCGAGATATCCCCCGCACTCAGCGCGCTGTCGAAGAGCGCGGTCTCGTCGATGGACCCGTCGTAGTAGCCGATGAGGGGACCAACGACTCCGTTGCCGCTGGTCCAGGTGTTGGCGCCGATTGCGATCGGCTCGAAATTGCCGATGCCACCCGAGGTACTGCCGGTGCCGCCGGTGTACGCGTTGGTGTCTTCGAGGACACCGTCCACGTAGAGTTCCATGCCGCCAGAGCCAAACGTGAAGGCGACGTGGTGCCAGACGTCCGCCGCGACCGCGCCTGCCGTAGTGACGAAATAGTCTGCCGTGGTGCTCTGGAAGCGGACCTCCAGCTGACCCGTCGTCTTGAGCATGATGGTCAGGTGACCGCCGGTGTCGAAGCCGCTGGAGTCCTTCGAGAAGAGCGTGCCGTCCTGGGTCGGGTCGCTGGCATTGAACCAGAGCGAGACCGTGCCGTCGTCCAGCAGATAGCTGGGGTCGTGCGCAACCTCCACGAAGTCGTCGCCGCCGTCGAACTCGGTCTGGTAGTGGATCTCGTCGTCGCGGTAAACCGTGTTGTTGTCGAAGGCGTTACACGTGTAGGAGCCCGCCTCGGGGTCAAAGGCGGGATGCCACTCGATGTGATTCATCGACTGCGAGTTGTCCATGAACAGGATCACGTTGGGCGAGACGGAGGCCTGGATCAGAAAGAGGTCGTCACCGCTGGCGTCGATCGGTGGGGGGGCCGGCACCGCAAGGGCCGGTGCGGGGAGCAGCAGGCAGAGGCCCCCGATCAGCAGTGCCAGCGTGGTTACCGTCGGATGCAGGTCCAATTTCATGGTCACCTCTAACGCCTTGTGACCCGGGCGGCGCATGGCAGAGGACACCAGTCGGCAGGACACCGCCGATCGCGAGGCAGGGTTCTGCAAGTGGTGTGGTGCAATGCCCGCATCGGTAGTCGCGACCGCCGGCTTGAGGACAAAAACGCTCTCACGAGCATTTCGTACGCAGCTCTGGCGTGGGGAGTTGCCGGTCGCTGTGGCTACGAGGTGGAGTTCGGGATCTGGCCGATGGGAACGTGCGCTGGCTCGGCAACCACCCGGCGGATCCAGCCGTCCACAGAGGGGGAATCCGAGGGGTCGATCCCCGCCTGGTCGGCCACGTGGGTGTAGGCGAACAGCGCGATGTCGGCGATGGAGTAGCGCCCGCCTACCAAGAAGTCGCGCCGAGCGAGGTGTTGCTCCATGACTTGTAATGCGGCTCGGCCGCCCTCGCGCTTGCGCTCGAGCTCCGCGGCACTGAAGCGGCTCACCTCCGGATGCCGGCACCAGAAACGCGCCACCGCGATGTAGGGCTCGTGGCTGTACTGCTCGAAGAACAACCACTGGAGGGTGCGGGCGCGCTCGATCGGATCCTGAACGCGCTGCAGGTTGGCGAGGCGACGGTGGGGTCGAACGCTGGGTGCCATTCGATGTTCTGCATCGATTCGGAGTTGTCGAGCACGAGCAACACGTTGGGGCTTATGGAAGTCTGCAATAGGAAGAAATCAGATGTCTGCGCGTGGATCCGTTGCGGAAGCAAGGAAAGCGATGTGGTCGCGAGAAGGACGAGAGCGAGTCGGCGATGACTAAAGAGGATCACGTTCAATCGCCTCACTTGGCAACAAGCAACTGGTGACCCTCAGTGCCGTCGACCTGCGCGGGCGCACCACACCACCTGCAGGTCCACGGCTGAGGATTTTGGGCCCTCCTCAGTGGTGATGAGCGCTGTCTCTATCGGTAGCGGTAGGCGCGATCGCTCCCTTGAGGCAAAACTCCCTCACGGGATTCTCGCTAATGCAAGCTCTCGTGGGGGAGTTGCCGGTCTCTGCGCGAGGCGATCCTACGAAGCGGTGTCGGGGACCTGGTCGATCGCAACGACTACTGCGTTCAGCGCTCAGGAGGCTGTCGAATGAGTCTGGGCCGGCCGAATCAGAGGACGCGAATCCATCGGGACCTCCGCTTCCCGCTCGAGCGCACGTGTCGCCTTCCGTCAGAAAGTGCGCCCTGCCCAGATAACCAGCCCGCGCTGAGGCACCGTGCGGCCGGCACAAGAAAAGCGGTCGGCTACAACGGTTACGCCAGGACCGTTCTGGGCCGTAGCTATCTGATTTCGATTGCCTTTTGGAGCCGTGTAGCGCTCGTGTAGCAACACGGGTCGACTCACCCTGCAAGCAGCGCGTGGATCGCAAGGGGTTCGGCAAGAACTCCCCTCGACCCAGTCCGACCCACTTCCTGCTGTAGTTGAGCCAGAGACGGTCGTGTAGCTTCTTGGAGGCGCGGCTAGGACTGGCCGCCGAAAGCCGGGTTCCTGCACCGGCCCGCCGCGCCCTTCTCGCAGGAAGCAGACACCGTGCGGGGGTGTCGGGTTGCCTGATAGCTTCGAGGACTACGCCACTCTTGGTGAGCTGATTGATGAATGGGCTGCCGCCGGAGCCAGCGGTTCCTATGAAGCCAGTCGTAACAAGCGACTAGGGGACCTGTTTTCCGGGATATGGTTCGGACAGCTCGAGGGAATAGTCCATCTCATCAACCCAAGTGGCTTCTTCAAGTGTGTCCGCGCCGATCCTCCGAGAGCACCACAGCCCGCAGACTTCAACAGGTGCGGTCGGCTGTACCTACTACGGATACTGCCGGTTGGCGATCCACACATGCCCATCGAGTTCGCCGAGATTTCGGTTGAGCGGCTCGAGAAAGCTCCCACGATGGAGCAGGACGGAGCCTTCGCTCGGCTGATCGCTATTCGAGTGCGAGACTACCCAGGGCAAGTTCGCGAAATGTTCGAGAAACAACTCGCTGTCTCGTGGGAGGCAGTGCGACAATGGGATCGGAAATTTGGACACATCGATGATCAAGCTCCGCACCCGGCACCCGCCCAGACCGCGAACGAAGCGCCTGCTGCTGACGAACGAACAGCATCTGTTCGGAAGAAGCCGGGACCCCCTCCCACCAAGGCCCGTCAGGCTATTGAATACTGGAATCGGCGTCGAAAGCGACGCGTCCCTCTCCAAGAGAGCCTGGCAGCCGAGGCAGATGCGATACGCAGAGAGATCGCGAAAAAGACCTCGAGCTCCGTAAGCAACAGAACGATCCAGGCGGCTATCCGCGACTCCTGGCACGAAGAGTTAGGCAGAGTTACGCAGAGATAGCTCTGCGCGGCACCGGGATACCACAATCCTAACAATGGTCTAGCTGACCTTCGTGCGCAGAGTCTCCGCAAAGTTGCATCAAGGAATTTTTCGCACGGGAATCGGCGTGTGGCTACACCGAATCCCCACGTTTTCGATCGCCTTCTCTCCCCCTCCAATCCTGAGTGGCTTCACGGACTGAGCCACGGGCGCTGGGGCTCGCAGATCGACCGAGGCGTGTCGAAACCGGGATCGCTACGCGCAGCGTCAACGCCGATCGAGAATCGGAGTGAGCGCGGGTGTGTGTGCTCACAAATCAACCCCGATAGCACATTCACGGAGGAGTCAAACGTGGCTGACAGCAGCAATTCAGACAAGAGCCGAGGCGCAGGTAAGGTGGGCAATGGAGGGAGTGATAACGAACTCACGAAGAGCCCCGACCGCGTAGAAGAAGACTTCGACCTTGAGAGCCTGCGGGTCCGCGTTGACTACAGCCAACAACTGGCGGTGAAGGACGTATTGGCGCCACCGATCATCCGCAAGCCGCGAAAAAAGGAATTCTTCCGCGTACATCCCGACTACGAGTTCGCGGCGGTGCTTGTGACAGCCTCCGACACGGACGAGGAATTCTACGTCGTCGGTCCGTCTCTTCATCGCGAGCTGGCAGATGAGGCAATAGTCCGAGTCCTCATCCCGTGCATCAATCGCGAAAACGTGGTGTTTCTATGCCCAATCGGGACTGCAGACGAAGAGGGCCGCCTCAACTCTTGGCATGCGTCTGCCTACGAAGTTTGCCAGACAGCGAAGTCGCACTGGGTACGCCGCAAGAGCAATCGATCCGCAGCTGTATACACCCCACAGATCGCCGCTTCTGACCTTGGGGAGCCGTCGTGGCCAACGCTTGATGGAGAGGAGATAGTGCGGACAGCGTTCCATGGGCGAATCATTGCCAACATCGACCACCCAATCGTCCGAAAACTGCGGGGCATCGAATAAGTGCGGATTGGGGCGCACACCACGCTGGACGACTTTGCTGAAATCTGGTGTGCCGACTTCGAGTTCACTCCTCAGCAAGGGGAAATTCCGATCCCTGTCTGTCTAGTGGCCCGCGAAGCCCGTAGTGGGAGAACTGTTCGAGTTTGGCAGGACGAACTGCAGCGACTGCGGGAGCCCCCATTCCCCACAGGCGGCCGCGCCCTTTTCGTCGCCTACTACGTAACGGCAGAACTCTCGTGCTTTGGAGCTCTCGGCTGGCATCCCCCGAAGCACATCTTGGATCTCTGCATTGAGTTCCGCTGTATCGCGAATGGCTATCGCAAACCAAAGAGTTATCGCCTCATCGATGCGCTGCCGTACTACGGGCTCCCCGCCTTGAGCGCGTGCGAAAAAAAGGAGATGCAGGATCTCGCGATTGGGGGGGGACCGTTTCCCCCGGCGGAGCAAGCGGGGCTACTCGACTACTGCGAAAGTGATGTTGACTCGCTGGTCCGCCTGCTCCCGCGAATGTCTAGCGTCATCGATCTACCCCGAGCTCTGCTTCGTGGACGCGCCATGAGTGCTGTAGCGCGGATGGAAGCGATCGGCGTTCCGCTCGATCTCGACCTGCTCAACGATCTGCGCGCCAATTGGGAACAGCTCAAGTTGGACCTCATTCGAGAAATCGACGCGGACTACGGGGTATACGAAGAAACGAAATTCAAGCTTGACAGATTCGCTGAGTGGCTCGTGCGCCAGAACCTACCCTGGCCCCGAACCCGGACAGGACTCCTAAGCACCGCCAAGAGCGAGTTCCGCGCAATGGCGAAGCTATATCCCCAAGTGGCTCCCTTGCACGAACTACGAGTGACCCTGAGTCAACTACGCCTTGAGGACTTGGCCGTGGGCCGGGATGGCCGGAACCGCTGTGCTTTTTCGCGCCCAACACCGGGCCAGCGCGATAGGAAGAGCGGTCTCGGCCCGTTCAGCTCAAAAACTGGCCGGAATCAGCCGGGCAGTACGCGGTACATCTTCGGTCCGGCGAAATGGATTCGGGGTCTCATTCGGCCAGATCCCGGGATGGCACTTGCTTACATCGACTACGAACAGCAGGAGTTTGGAATCGCGGCAGCCCTATCGGAAGACGGGCGCATGATGCAGGCATATCAAACTGGGGATCCTTATTTGGCCCTAGCGAAACAAGCCGGCGTGATTCCCGATTCGGCAACCAAAGCAACTCACCCTCGCGAGCGGGGACTCTTCAAGCAAGCCACGCTGGCGGTCCAGTATGGTCAGGGGGCCAGGGGGCTAGCCGAACGGTCTGGAATTTATGAGGTAGAGGCCAGTTCACTGCTGGGACACCACCGGCGGACGTACTCGGTGTATTGGCGTTGGATCGACGCCGTATTGGCGACCGCCTACAACCGCGACCACTTCATCTCAACCGTCTTCGGGTGGGGGCGGCATCTTGACCTGACAGAGCGTGAAACCTCCGTCCAAAACCACCCTATGCAAGCGAATGGGGCCGAGATGCTTCGATTGGCCACCGTCCTCGGCTTCGAGGCGGGCATACGAATCTGTGGCCCAGTACACGACGCTCTCTTGATTGAATCCCCGCGTGACCAGATCGAGGAAGCCGTCGCCACGACGCAGAAAGCGATGGCACGGGCCAGTAGTTGGGTTCTGGGCGGCTTTGAACTCCGAACTGAGGCGGAGATCGTACGATGGCCCGAACGTTACATGGACGACCGCGGCCGTGATATGTGGCAGACGGTCATGAAGCTTCTCGCTCGGGCGAATCCAAAGAAACCCGCCCCCGAACCGCCTACCAACCCGTGCTCTGCTGGCACCTTACCCGACCACCGCAGCACCCCTGCCCTATCTCCTATCTCTACCTCTTTATCTACTCAAAAAGGCAATAAGGAGGATGGCAGTGACACTAGATATTGACCGCCTTCGTTTTGGCAGCAGTAGGAGCCCGAGGGCGAGCGCTCTCATGCGTAAAGCCCCGCCGCGACATGTTCCAGGCGAGCACTTTCTCAAGGGACCAATCCCGTTGACGTGGCTGCGGGTGGCCGCCCATCAACCGGGGAAAGCGGTCAGTGTCGCGCTCGAACTGTGGCTCTGGGCCGGGATCAAGAAGAGCCGCACGGTCCGTATCTCGCTTTCCAACCTCCGGGTTGCTCCCAAGCTCAGTCGGTCGTCGGCGTCCCGAGGGTTGGCGGCGCTGGAGAGAGCGGGGCTTGTGACCGTGGTTCGACGAAGCGGTCGGAAGCCCACCGTGACGTTGCAAGACACAGCCCGTGGGCTGGAGGCACCCGGGTGTTGAGGGAAATACACGCGCCGCGACGGGACGGGGCGAACTCCGTGTTCAGGAGTGAGGAAGACTCATCGATTCGGAGCCAGATCACCGCGCATGGCGAGGGGTTCTAACCCGATGCCTTCCCCCCGGGCGATCCTGGCGGCCCTCGACCGCGCCGACCGTGCGGTACGATGGTCCCTCGTGGGGAAGCTCGGGCGGATACGAAGCCGCGTGCGCGGCGGCCAGCGGGAGTTCTATCTCGACTTCCGTCCCTACGGACGGGTCTGGTCGAATCGCGGGATCTTGATCACGGACGAAGACACCGCCCGCCGCTTGCTAGAGCGCATCCGCGGGGAAGTCGCGGAGGAGCGAAGCCTGGAGGAAGTGCTCACTGCTTACCTCCCCGCCCACGCAAAGCCAAACCTCGTTCCCGCTTGGCTCAAGCGGTGGCTCGAAATCCGACGGCGCGAAGCCTCTGGGGGCACGCTCTCACCCGGCTATCTCCGCGAGCTGGAGCGAATGGCCGAGCCCGGTGGTCACTTCTCATTCCTCAACGAATACAGCATTCACGAGATCACCTATGGAATCCTCGAGGATTGGTCGCTTTGGCTCGCGGACCGCAAGCTCTCTCCGAAGACGCGCAGAAATCATCTGGCCTCGTTTCGGGCTTTTCTGGTTTGGCTTCACCGACGTGGAGAATTACGAGATGTGCCCGAATTCCCGTCGGTGAGGGTCGACGAGCACGAACCGCGGATCATCGGCGTCGCCGACCAAGATCGGGTCCTTGCAGCGATCCCGGAAACAGAGCGCGGAATCTTCATCGCGATGGCCCACATGGGCCTCCGCCCCGGTGAAGCGCGCGCCCTTACCGTCGGCGACTGCTACGACGGATGGGTGAAAGTCGACAAGGCCATCAAGGGGAAGGCGGTCAGCGCACCCGTGCGGGGCACCAAGACCGGCAAGCCCAAGAGCCTACCGATGCCAGAGGTGCTGCAGGAATGGATTGAGCGCAACGTTGATCCTGCTGGTCGTCTCTCACGAAAGCCGCTCTTTCCGAACCCGCGTACCGGGAAGCCGTGGGCGCACAAATCTCTGCAGCGAATCTGGAACGGCGCCGTCAGATCTGTCGGTCTGCCGCACATCTCCCTGTACGAAGGGACGAAGCACAGCATGGCCACCGATGCGATGCGCCGTGGTGTTTCCGAACGTGCGTTGCAGCGATTCCTCGGCCACGCGTCTGTGCAGTCCACCCGCCGCTATGCGCGCTTGGCAGACAACGCGCTACTCGAAGTCTTGCGCCCCACAAGTGATGCTTGGCGACAAGTTGGCGACAAGGGTTCAGAGAACAAAGCAAAACGAAAACAAGGCGTTGTTGGTGGGCCCTCCAGGACTCGAACCTGGGACCGTCCGGTTATGAGCCGGTTGCTCTAACCAACTGAGCTAAGGGCCCGCCGCGGTGATTCTACCGCGTCGGAGCGGGACGACCCCTGGCCGAACTCGCGTTCTTCCGGATCTACTCGAACCAGGGACCTGAGGGCCGGTAGGAGGCGCAGCGATACATGCGATGTTTCTCCCATCCGCCAAACCGCGTGGAGAGCGGGCCGTTTCGGGGCAGCTAGACTGCCGCCATGGCGATTTCCAATCCGTCCCACTGCATTGCCGTCATCGGGGGCGCCGTAGCCGGCGCCGAGGTCGCGGGCACACTGGCCAACGCAGGCTGCGAGGTCGTCGTCTTCGAGCAGAACGACCGCCCCTACGGCAAGATCGAGGATGGCCTGCCGCGCTGGCACAAGGCGCTGCGCAACAAGGAGTACCGCGCGATCGATGAGCGGCTATCCCAGTCCGGCGTCCACTTCGTTCCGCGGACGCGGATCGGCGAAGACCTCGCCTTCAGCGAGCTGGCCCAAGACTGGGGGTTTACGGGGGTCGTCCTCGCCAACGGCGCGTGGCGCGACCGCGAGTTACCCGTCGAGGGCGCGGACGCCTACCTCGATCGTGGGTTGATCTACCAGAACCCCTTCGTCATCTGGTTCAACCACATGAACGAAGCTGCTTACGACGGAGCCCGGTTCGTACCCTTGGACGGCGCGATCGTGGTCGGCGGCGGGCTCGCCTCCATCGACGTTGCCAAGATCCTGATGCTCGAGACTACGCGGTCGGCGTTGGCCGAGCGCGGGATCGAAGTCGAGATGATCGAGCTCGAGGTGAAGGGCATCCCCAAAATTCTCCAGCGCCACGATCTGACCTTCGAAGATCTCGGGCTGGAGGGCTGCACAATTTTCTACCGGCGCCGCGAGGAAGACATGCCGCTGGTGGAGATTCCCGACGACGCTACACCCGAACGCGAAGCCAAGGTGCGCAACAGCCGAACCAAGCTGCTCGCGAAGGCGACCGAGAAGTACCGCTTCAAGATCGAGGCACTGTGCATGCCCGATGGTCTGATCGTCGAAGGCGACCGGCTCGTTGGCCTACGCTTTCGCCGCACGCGCGCAGAAGGGGGCAAGCTGATTCCCACGGATGAAACCTTCGAAGCGCGCGGCCCCTACGTGATCAGCTCGATCGGGAGCATTCCGATGCCCATCGAGGGAATCGATACTCGCGGCGAGCTGTTTCGCTTCATCGATTGGGACCTGGGCCGCCTCGAGGGGTATCCGACGGTGTTCTCTGCGGGAAACATCGTCACCGGCAAGGGGAACATCATCGCTTCGCGTAAGCACGCCAGGCACGTGACCGAAGCGATGGTCGAGTCTTTTCTCGGGCTGGGCGAAGGCGGCCACGCGGGCGAAGAGGGTTTGGCCGAGGCCTCGCGTGCGGACCGCACGCAGGCGGCGGCGGAGATCGCGTCGGCGATCATTGCGCAACCGCCGGTTCGCGGCGATGCGCTCGAAGCGGTTCGCACCCGCGTCGCCGAGCGCCAGCGCGCGGTCGGTTACGACAGCGACTACAAGAGCTGGATCGAGCGCGTCACCCCCGCCGACCTCGAGTAGCTGCGGGCGCCACCTACTCTTCGTCCTCCATGAAGGCTCGGAGCACGCGGCTGCGGCTGGGGTGGCGCAGCTTGCGCAGCGCCTTCGCCTCGATCTGTCGAATTCGCTCGCGGGTGACCGCGAAGTCGTGACCCACTTCTTCGAGCGTGTGGTTGGTCTTCTCGCCAATACCGAAGCGCATCTTCAAGACTTGCTCTTCGCGGGGGCCCAGGGTGGCCAACACCCTGCGGGTGCTCTCCGCCAGGTTGCTGTTCAGAATCGCCTCATGCGGACTCATCGCATTCTTGTCCTCGATGAAGTCGCCCAGGTGGCTGGCGTCTTCTTCACCCACGGGCGCCTCGAGGCTGACGGGCTCTTTGGCGATCTTCAACACCATCCTGATCTTCTCAACCGGAAGCTCCATCTCCACGCCGAGTTCTTCGGGGGTGGGCTCACGGCCGAGCATCTGGACCAGGTGCCGGGTGGTCCGAACCAGCTTGTTGATCGTCTCGATCATGTGAACGGGGATGCGAATCGTTCGGGCCTGATCCGCAATGGCGCGCGTGATCGCCTGCCGAATCCACCAGGTGGCGTAGGTCGAGAACTTGTAGCCGCGTTGGTACTCGAACTTGTCCACCGCCTTCATCAGGCCGATGTTGCCCTCCTGAATCAGATCCAGGAACTGCAGCCCCCGGTTCGAATACTTCTTCGCGATCGACACCACCAGCCGCAGATTCGCCTCGACCAGCTCGCTCTTGGCCTGCTGGGCGCGCTCCGTGGCAGCTGCGAGCTTGTCGAGAGCGGTGCGGATCTCGAGGCGCGACATGCGCGTTTCGCTCTCGATGCGTTTGATCGATTTGTCGATCTCGGTGAGCTTCGCCAACACCTCGGCAACCGTGGCGGGGTCACCGCCGAGCTGCTCGAGCGCGGCGCGTCCACGGTTGCTGCGACGCGTGGAGAGCGTCGCCAGCTCCTGAAACTGCTCGGGCGAAACCGAAAAGGCCTTGGTGAGCTTGCGCGCTTCGGATCGAGCCCGCCAGATCGTGGGGCCGTATTCCTTGAACGCGACAATTACCGCTTCCCCACAGGCCTTCGAGAAGCGGGTGTCGCGGAGGTGCTCGGCCATTCGTACGTACAGGCCGTCGATCTCTTCGTGAAGGCGCTTGCGGGCTGATTCGCTGGTGCGGGTGTTGGCGATCGCCGGCAGCTTCTTGGCGGCCTGTGCTTCGAGGCGGCGAATGCGGTTCATCTTGAGGAAAAGGTCCTTGCGCCGCTCTTCGGGGGGGACGACAGGCTCCGTAGCATCGATGCCGTCGACCACCCGCTTGAGACTGATCTCGTTTCGCTTGAGCTTCTCCCCAATCTCAAGGATGGCTCGTGAACCGTACGGCGTAGCGATCACCGCGAGCGTACGGTCGTAGAGGCCCGCCTCGATGCGCTTGGCGATCTCCACCTCACCCTCCCGGGTGAGCAACGAAACCTGACCCATCTCTCGGAGATAAACCCGGACCGGATCGTTGCTGCCCGAGTCATCGTCGGCACTTCGATTGGTGCTGGTCGGGCGCGTGCGGCCGGGCTCGAGTGCCCCGGCGGCTACCACCGCCACACCCTCCTCGCCGAAGATCGCTTTGATCGCCTCGATCCGACCCGCCTCGAGGGTTTCGGCGCCGAGGGCGTCGGCGACCTCTTCGACCGTCAAGAAGCCTTGGCGCCGTCCCTGGGCGAGGAGCTTGCTGAGAAGCTCGCGCGTGAGCTCTCGACCGCGGGCGTGGGCACCGGAGCTGCTCGCGGAGGGGTCTTCCCCTGCGGCTACGGCGCTGGAGGGGTTGGTCCGTGTGACGGCTTCTTGCCCTGCGACCGAGGCGCTGGTCTTCTTATGGCGGCGCTGTCGGGCGCCGGGCGCTTCGCTGCTACCAGAAACATTCGGGGCCATGGGGGGGCTCCTCGATTCGGATTGGCCTCGGCCTACCGGGTCACGTTGGATGTCCTATTCGGGGGTGGTTTGGAACCGACGGCTGCTCGCGCAAACGCCGCTTCGCCTCGAGCACGGACCGCCAATCGTCGCCGGCCTCTCGCAGCTGCTGGGTCAGCTCTCGTTCCTGCTGGACGCGCTGCCGCTTTCGAAGCCACGCCAGGCTGTCGTCGAGCACGCGCGCCGCAGTGCTGGCGTCGAGCTCCAGCTCGCTGGCGGATAGCTCGCGCAAGAGCCTACTGGCCTCTTCTCCCAGCGTTTCGCAGAGCTGCTCGACATCGACGCTGTCGCGGTCCGGCACGGCGAAGAGAGCGCGGGCGATCTCCGCCGTCGAGCCGCCCGGCAGCAGGCAGAGCAGCTCGTCGCGCGACACCTCTCTTGCGAGCGCAGGGAACTCGACCAAGCTGCGCACCAGCTGTGCCGCAATCCGATCTTCCGGGCCCCGCTTGCGGGGCTTCACGGGGACGGCGTCGCGCGGATCCTGGCCGCGACGCTGGGCTCGTACTGCAGCTTCGACGTGCCTGGGCTCCGCTCCGACGGCCAGCGCCAGCTGTTGTGTGAACCCGCCCAGCTCCACGGCGCCAGGCACCAGAGCCAGCAGCGGCACGACTTCAGCCACGGCATCGGCCGTCTTCCAAGCGGTGTCGTGGCCCCGAGCAGCAGCCCGCGCGATCACGCACTCCAACGCGGGCGGGGCCGAGCCCACCAGTTTCTGCAGAGCAGCCGCACCCTCGCGGATGAGGTAGCTGTCCGGGTCGTCACCCGCCGGAAGCTCGGCTGCACGAACCCGCAGCCCTTCGGGCAAGAGGATCTCGAGCGCTTTCTCCATTGCGCGGTGGCCAGCCTGGTCGCCGTCGAATAGCAACACCACCTCACGTGTGCGACGTCGCAGATCGCGCACGTGGTCCGCGGTAAGGGCGGTGCCGCAAGTCGCCACCGTGGCTCCCACTCCGGCCTGGTCCAACGCGATGCGATCGAAGTAGCCCTCGACGACGACTGCCCGCTCGGCGGTTCGAATCGGCCCCAACGCGTCGGGATAGCCGTAGAGCGCCTCCCGCTTGCGAAAGATGCGACTCTCCGGCGTGTTGAGGTACTTGGCGTCCTGGTCGTCCGCGATGGCGCGGCCGCCGAAGCCGATCACGCGACCGCGAACGTCGCAAATCGGAAAAGTGACGCGATTGCGGAAGCGATCGTAGTGTCCACCGGATCGCCGTTCGGCGAGCAGCCCCGCCTCCGCGCCCTGCTCACCCGAGATCCCGGCCGCCGCCAGCGCCGCCACCACCGCATCCCAGCGATCTGGCGCGTAGCCGAGCTGGAATTTCTCGATCGTCGCAGCGTCCAGACCGCGCTCTTCCAGGTAGCTGAGCCCCGGATTACCAGGGGCCGCCAGCGCCTTGCGATACTCGGCTTGGGCAACCTCGTTGGCCCGGTAGAGCGGCTCGGACCGGTCGGTTCCGCCACCACCGGATTCGGGCACCTCGACCCCACACTCCCGGGCCAGCGCGCGCACGGCCTCCGGGAAGGTGAGGTTCTCCACGTGCATCAGGAAGCTGAAGACGTTGCCACCTTCCTGACACCCAAAGCAGTAGAAGCTCTGGCGCTCGGAGTTGACGTTGAACGAAGGGGTTTTCTCGGTGTGAAACGGACACAGGCCCAGGTGGTTGCGCCCGGACTTCTTCAGTGTGATGTGGCGGCCAACGAAATCGACGATGTCGATGCGATCTCGGACTTCTTCGATGATCTCGTCGGCAATCCGACCCAAAAGCCGCCTCTGCTTCAGCGCGCCATACGTCTGATCTTCTTCAGGGCGCGTTTGCGAGCCGCCGCCGCCTTCTTTTTCTTGCGGACGCTCGGCTTGTCGTAGTACTCGCGTCGCTTCAGCTCACTCAAGATCCCAGCCTTCTCGCACTGCTTCTTGAAGCGCTTCATGGCGACTTCGAAAGGCTCGTTGTCTCGGACCTTGATCACGGGCATGGCTAGCTAGCTCTCCGGCTACGCGCGTGCCGCGGTGTTGTCGCGGTCCGCAGTTGGGGTGGTCGCAAACTGCTCTGTGTGTCGAAACTCATGTGAGAACGGCGCTCCCCGAACGGCTTGATGCTCCCCAGATTCGGCAAAAACTGTTGAAACTCAGCTAGTTTCACCGGTAGCCGCCGCGGACGGCAAATTAGCGCAGGCCCCATTTGGCATCAACCAGCGCCCCCGGAAGGAGGCCGGATGGGGGTTCCCAGCTCCAGGAGTCGGCGTTTCACCTCAGGCACGGTGGTCTGGTGGAAGTGGAAGATGGAGGCCGCCAGGGCGGCCTGGCAGTGCCCCCCTTCGGGCCCGTCATCCAGCGCCCGGGCCAGATCCTCGGCGCTGCCGCCTCCTCCCGAGGCGATTACCGGGATGGAAACCGCATCGGCTACGGCGCGCAGCATCGCCAGGTCGTAGCCGCTCTGGGTGCCGTCGCGATCCATGCTGGTGAGCAGAATCTCCCCAGCCCCCTTTTCCGCCATCCGGGCCGCCCAATCGACGGTGTCGATTCCGGTCGGGCGCCGCCCTCCGTGGGTGCAGACCTCCCAGCCCCCACCCTCCCGAGCCCTGGCGTCGATCGCGACCACCAGATTGGCGCTGCCGATCTTGACCGCCGCATCGGCCACCAGCTCGGGGTTCTCGACGGCCGCCGTCATGATCGAGACCTTGTCGGCTCCAGCATTGAGCAGATCGCGGATGTCGTCGACCGAGCGCACGCCGCCTCCGACGGTCAGTGGCATGAAGATGGTCTCGGCGGTCCGAGTCACCACATCGAGCAAGATGCCGCGCCCCTCGTGGCTGGCCGTGATGTCGAGAAAAGTGATCTCATCCGCCTCCTGAGCGTCGTAGAGCTGGGCGACCTCCACCGGATCGCCGGCATCGACGTGATCGACGTACTTCACACCTTTGACGACACGGCCTTTGTCGACGTCCAGGCAGGGAATGATCCGCTTCAGCAGCACGAGAGTGTCTCGAGGACTCGGCCGATATCGACGGCGCCCGTATACACGGCCGTCCCGACGATGGCACCCGCGATGGCTCCACCAGAGTAGGTTGCGGCCCGTCGAACATCTTCTTCGGAGCTGATGCCGCCCGAGGCGATCACGGGCAACTCCACCGCCTGGGCGAGCCGCGCCGTCGCCTCGAGATTCGGGCCCGCGAGCATTCCATCACGCGCGATGTCGGTGTAGATGATGGCCGCTACGCCGGCATCCTGGAAGCGGCTGGCGAGATCGGCGGCGCTGGTCTCGCTCTCGTCGAGCCAACCTTCGACCGCCACCCGCCCATCTCGGGCGTCGATGCCGACGGCAATGCGGGCTGGGAATCGACGCGCGGCGTCGCGGACCAGCTCTGGGTCGCGCAGCGCCACGGTTCCCAAAATGGCGCGGTCCACTCCGGCGGCCAACACCTCTTCGATCGCAGCGATGGTCCGCAACCCGCCGCCCAGCTCCACGGGTACCGCGCCCGCCCCTTCGACGATCCCGCGAATCGTTTTCGTGTTGCGGCGACGTCCATCCCGGGCGCCGTCCAGATCGACGACGTGCAGACGTTGGATCGGATGTTTGGTGAAGCGCGCCACGACCGCGACGGGGTCGTCATCAAAGACCGTGGCCCGGTCGTAACGCCCCTGTGTGAGCTGCACGCAGCGCCCATCGAGCACATCGATGGCGGGTATGAACTCAAACTTCGTCACGATGGGCACTTCTAACGGGAGAGAGGCAAGCTAGCCGCGGCAGAGTCGGCACCCCATTTGGCTAGCTCGGCGGCCGTCAGCCAGCGTGTGCCCCCGCCGGGGTAACGCGGCGCGTTGAACACGTTCTCGGAGAGTGCTCTCTGGGTCTCGTCGAACTTCGAGGTCCACACCCGGCGGGGCGTGGGCGCGGTGTAGATCGAAATTTCAAAAGCCACGCTGGCCGCTCGAGAAGAGCCGTACTTCTCGCCCCCACGTTCCCGGTAACGCGACACCTGGCCCAGCATGACCGCCGTGGCTCCAAATTTGTGCGCTGCGAGCTCGGCGGCCGCTCTGGGATCCAGGCGCGGGGCGGGTATCCCCTGACCCACAAAGGCGATCTCCAGATCGCTCGGCGCTACGACCCGAATGCCGCGTCGGGCCAGGGCTTCCGTCATAAAGCGAGCGACCAATTCGGCGGCGGCAGCCGGCGAAACTCCCTCCGAGGAGTACTTCGCCAGCGTCTCCTTGGGGTAGAAGGGCACGACTGCGACCTTGTCGAGTGTACCCGGAGGAATACGCATGGTCGTGTTCTGGACGACTGGCGCCGGTCTGACGGCATCACAGCCGAGCAGTCCGAACGCCACAATCAGGCCGACACAGCTCGAGCTTTTCAACATTCGTCGATCCAATACGCGAAAGCGTCTAGCAAGCGATGGCCGGCGGCCTGACTCTTCTCGGGGTGAAACTGCACTGCGAACATGTCCTCTCGACCCACCGCCGCCGCAAACTCGCCCCCATAGTCGGTTCGGCCCAGGACGTCGGCCGAACGGCCGGGCACAGCGCGGTAGGAGTGGACGAAGTAAAAGCAGTCCTCGGCGGGAAGCTTGGAGAGCATGGGGTGCTCGCCGCTGAATTTCACGGCATTCCAACCAATGTGCGGCACCCGCAGGCGAACCCCGTCGTCTCCCTGGGCGTCGAAGCGTTCCACGCGCCCCGGAAGAACCGAGAGGCCGCGCGTTATGCCGTGCTCATCACCCTCTTCGAACAGCACCTGGAGCCCCAAGCAAAGGCCGAGGTAAGGGCGCCGGGCCGTCAGCGTGTCGCAGACGGCGTCCGCCAGCCCCGATGACTTCAAGCTCGATATCGCGTCGGCGAAGGCACCCACCCCTGGCAGCACGACGGCATCTGCCCCCCGCACGGCGGACGGGTCCGGGGTGATGAAGGGCGCCAAGCCAGACCGTTCCAGCGCCTTGGAGACACTACGGAGGTTTCCCGACCCGTAGTCGATGACGGCGATTCGGGGGGAGGACATGACTGTGGGATTACAGCGCGCCTTTCACAGTAGGCAAGCCCTGCATCCGCGGATCGCGCTCCACTGCCGCACGTAGCGCCCGGGCAAGCCCCTTGAAGACCGCCTCGACCACGTGATGTGGGTTCTTCCCGTAGCGAAGCTCTACGTGCAGGTCGATGCCGGAATTCTGCGAGAAGGCGTAGAGGAAGTCCTCAGTGAGTGAGGCGTCGAAGTTGCCGATGCGCGTGTTGGCCAGATCGACGCGGTAAACGAGATAGGGCCTGTTCGAGACGTCGAGGGCCACCTCCACCTTCGATTCCGCCATCGGCAACACGATCGCCCCATAGCGGCGAATTCCCGCCGCCGAGCCGAGCGCCTCCCGCAGCGCCTGCCCCAGCGTGATCCCCACATCTTCGACGGTGTGATGCGTATCGACTTCGAGGTCGCCCTTGGCCGCAATGCGCAGATCGAAGGAGCCATGGCGCGCGAAGGATTCGAGCATGTGGTCGAAGAACGGGACCCCCGTCTGGATCTCGTACTCCCCCTTCCCGTCTAGATCGAGCTGGACGTTGATCTCGGTTTCCTTGGTCTTGCGCTCCACCGAGGCGGAACGCGCCTGCGCGTCGCTCATGCTTCGATCTCCGCGTCGCGCGCTGCCTCGCGCTCACGCCGGGCTCGTCGGATCTTCTGCAACCGCAGGTCCACGGACGTCGCATGGCCGCCGAGACCCTCCAACGCGGAGAGTCGAATCGCGTCCGCTCCCAGCTCGCGAAGCTTCGGAGGCTCGAAGCGCGTGACGCTCATGCGCGTGAGGAAGTCGTCCACTCCTAATGGGGAGAAGAAGCGGGCCGTTCCTCCGGTGGGCAACACGTGGTTGGGCCCGGCAATGTAGTCACCTACCGCCACAGGTGTGTAGTGGCCGAGGAAGAGCGCACCGGCGTTCTTCACCTGCTTGGAGAGGCCATCTGCATCGTCGACCGCGAGCACCAGGTGCTCGGGCGCGTAGCGATTCGCCAGGTCGATACACTCGTTGAGGTCCTTCGCCTGAATGATGGCGCTGCACTGGGCGAGTGATTTCTTGGCGATCTTGGCACGCTCAAGCGTCTTGAGCTGCTTGCTGATCTGATCCTGCACCCGGGTAGCAATCGACTTGGCGGTCGTGATCAGCACGGCGCTCGCCAGCTCGTCGTGCTCCGCCTGGGAGATCATGTCGGCGGCGAGCCACGCGGGTGTCGCGCTGCGATCGGCGATCAACAGAACTTCGCTGGGTCCGGCTTCGCTGTCGATCCCCACGTCTCCGAACACCATCCGCTTGGCGGTCGCCACGTACAGGTTGCCCGGCCCGACAATCTTGTCGACGCGGGGGATAGTCTCCGTCCCGTAGGCCATCGCCGCGATGGCGTGGGCTCCCCCCATCTTGAAGATGCGATGAACCCCGGCGACTTTGGCCGCGATCAAGACCTCTGGCCGCAAGCTGCCGTCGGGCTGCGCCGGAGTGGCCATGATGATCTCCGGCACCTCGACTACCGAGGCCGGGACGGCATTCATGATCACGGTCGAGGGGTAGATGGCCTTGCCCCCAGGCACGTAGATACCCACCCGCTCGAGCGGGCGCACGCGATGGCCGAAGGTTCCGCCACCCTCCTCGCGAAACTCCCAGCTGGATGGAATGCGCTTGCGGTGGAAGTCGCGCACGCGCATGGCGGCCTTGCCCAGGGCCGCGCGATCGGCCCCGTCTATTGCCTCGGCGCCGGCTTCCCATTCTTCGTTTCCAACTTCGAGGTCTTCGACGCTTTCGAGCTTGGTCTTGTCGAATTTCCGCACGCAGGCCAGGAGCTCTTCGTCCCCGCCTTCTCTCACACGATCGACGATCTTTCGAACCGTCTTCTCGACGTTCTCCCCGTCGACTTGGCGACGATCGCTCAAACGCGCAAACGCGCGCTCGAAATCCGCGGCATCGGTGCGCAAGATCGGAACGATGCCCTTCGCAGTGGATCGACTCGCCATGGTCAGCTCTCCCGCCGAATGTCGGCGCCGAGACCGCGGAGTTTCTCCTCGATGCGTTCGTAGCCGCGGTCGATGTGATAGACGCGATTCACCACCGTGTCACCTCTAGCCGCCAGGGCAGCCACGATGAGCCCGGCCGATGCCCGTAGATCCGTTGCCATCACGGGAGCTCCCATCAGGCGCGGGACACCCCGAATGTGGGCGGATCGACCCGAAAGAGAAATGTCGGCCCCCATCCGCTGGAGCTCCGATACGTGCATGAAGCGGTTCTCGAAGACCCGCTCGATCACGGTACTTTCACCCATCGCCAGCGTCAGGACCGCCATCAGCTGGGCCTGCATGTCTGTGGGATAACCCGGAAACGGGGCCGTGACGACCCTCACCGCCTGCAGCGCGCAGGTCGATCGCGCCCGGATGCCGCTGGCGTCCACTTCGATCTCCGCCCCCGCCTCCCGGAACATGGCCAGTGTGGACTCGAGCAACGCGGGCTCGACGCCCGTCACCCGAACGTCGCCGCCGGTGATCATCCCGGCAGCGAGCAGGGTACCGGCCTCGATCCGATCTCCCGCAACCGGGTGTTCGATTCCAGCCAGCGACTCGACCCCTTGAATCACGATTCGCTCGGTACCCGCTCCGAAGACCTCGGCCCCCATTGCATTGAGCACCTCGGCGAGCTCCACGACTTCTGGTTCGCGGGCAGCGTTTTCGATCACCGTCTCTCCGCGCGCCAGACTCGCCGCCATCATCACGTTCTGTGTGCCGTTGACGGTTACGAAGTCGAAGGCCACCCGGCCGCCGCGCAGGCCCGCCGTCGCGGCCTCCACATAGCCGTGGTCCAGGCGGATCTTCCCGCCCAGGGCTTCCAACCCCTTGAGATGTTGATCGACGGGGCGCACACCGATCGCGCAGCCGCCCGGCTCGGAGACGCGAGCTGTGCCGAAGCGGGCGAGCAGGGGGCCCAGCACCAGGAACGAGGCGCGCATCTTGCGAACGAGGTCGTAGGGCGCTTGCTGGTGATGGACGCCGCTCGCGTCGATACGCAGGGTGTGCGCGTCGGTCCAGCCGGCGTCGGCACCCAGCGCCCGCAGGATCTCGATCATCGTGTCGACGTCGCGGAGCCGCGGAGCATTGCGCAGTGTCACGGTGCCGTCGGGCAGCAAGGCGGCCGCCATCAAGGCGAGGGTCGAGTTCTTCGACCCCGACACCGCGACGTCACCGGCGAGTCGCGCTTCTCCGCGCACTACGATTCGATCCATCAGTCAGTCTCTTCGGGGGGGAGGGAGTCCAGCGCCGACACGACGCGGGCGCGCCGGGCGAGGTCGCGATGGACCCTGATCTCCCGCAATCCTACGTCGCGGCACCATTGTGCCACGGGTTCCGCCTGCGCGGGGGCCAGCTCCACTGCAAATCCGCCACTGGGAGCGAGAACCTCAGCGAGGCCGGCGATCAGCGCGCGGAGCACGGCCAGGCCGTCCGGCCCGGCAAAGAGCGCCATATCGGGCTCGTGGGCCAGCTCCGGAGCGAGCGTCGACCGCTCCGATTCGGCCAGATAAGGCGGATTGGAGACCACCAGATCGAAGCGCTCGCCCTGGACCGGCTCGAACAGGCTCCCCTCGATCAATCGAATCCGATCCGCCAAGCCCAACGCCTGGGCGTTTCGGGCGGCAACTGCGAGCGCGGCGGCCGAAACATCGGTGGCGGTCACCTGGGCATCCTCCCGCTCGCTTGCGATGGCCAGTGCGACTGCCCCAGAACCCGTTCCGACATCGAGCACCCTCTTTCCCCCGGTGTTCGCTGGCAGCAGACCGAGTGCGGCCGAGACCAGCGTTTCGGTATCGGGTCGCGGCACCAGCACGTCCTCGGTCACCTCGAGG
This sequence comes from uncultured Opitutales bacterium, assembly GCA_964194865.1. Taxonomy (GTDB): domain Bacteria; phylum Myxococcota_A; class UBA9160; order UBA9160; family SMWR01; genus CAXMOC01. The sequence goes on from CAXMOC010000141.1 coordinate 20,547, forward strand.
GACAGCGACCAGAACTCCTTGCGGCCGGTCAGCTGGGCGACCGGCACGCGCTGATCCGCTCGGCGCTTCACGAGGTCCCGAAACACGCCGCGCTCTGCCTCAGTAGCGGGCTGGTCGAAGTCGAGATAGAGGCGCATTCGATCCACACCGAGCGCGCCGGCCAGCAGGCACTCCGCATCGAGGCGGGGATTCTCGATGCCTCGAGCTGCGAAGTGATCGGTGGTCCAGCGCAGGAGCTCCAGGAGCGTCCAGTCCTTTTTTTCTTCGCTCGCGTTTCGCTCGCTGCGCGGCCGCGGAGCGGCCTTGCTGGAGGGAGGTTGAGGCTCGGTGCCGGGGCGGGGGGCTGTCTTGGCTTCGGCGGGCTGGGGTTCGCTGGGGTCGGCTCGACCCGGGTTCGCGGGTTTGGATTTGGGAATTTGTGCGCTGTCGGCGCTCGGGGGGAGGGTCATGCTTCGGCTTTCAGGGCGGCTTCGGCGAGTTTGGCGTGGATGGCGTCCAGAATTTCGTCCAGGTCGCCCTCGATGATCGCGAGCAGACGGTGCATCGTGATGCCCGCCCGGTGATCCGTGACCCGCGTCTGCGGATAGTTGTAGGTGCGAATCTTCTCCGAGCGCTCGCCAGTCCCCACCTGGGCGCGGCGCTCGCCGGCGCGCTCATCGGCCTCCGCTTGGCGCTTCATATCGAACAGCCGCGAACGCAGAACAGTGAACGCCTTGGCCTTGTTCTTGTGTTGCGATTTCTCGTCCTGGCACTGAACGACGAGGCCCGTTGGCACGTGGGTGATGCGAATCGCAGAGTCAGTCGTATTGACGCTCTGGCCTCCAGGGCCCGAAGAGCGAAAACGATCGATCCGTAGATCGGCCGGATCGATCTCGATGTCGATTTCCTCGGCCTCGGGCAACACCGCCACCGTCACCGTGGAGGTATGGATGCGGCCCTGAGACTCGGTGGCGGGAACCCGCTGAACCCGATGCACCCCACGCTCGTGCTGAAGCCGGCCGAAGGCCGATTTCCCTTCGATGTTGACGATCACTTCGCGGATACCGCCGCCATCTGTCTGGGAGAGCGAAAGCGGCTCGATCTTCCAGCCACGGGCTTCGGCGTAGCGCGAATACATGCGAAAGAGATCCGCGGCGAAGAGTGCAGCCTCGTCTCCACCGGTTCCCGCCCGAATCTCCAGGATCGCGTTCTTCTCCGCGTTGGGATCCTTGGGCGCGAGCAGCAGCCGTATCTCCTGTTCGGCGGCTTTCCGTCGCTCTTCGAGCTCGGCCAGCTCGGTCTCGGCGAGCTCGCGTACCTCGAGGTCCGCGTCGGCGAGCATGCCGCTCGCATCTTCGATCTCACGCAGGGTTCGGCGGTAGACCGCCGCGGCTTCAGCGGCTGGCCGAACCTGGGAGAGTTCCTTGGCGACGGCCGCGTACTCGGCCGGCTTGCTCGCAACTGAGGGGTCCGCGAGCCTCTCCTCGAGGCGGCTCGCCTTGGCCTCGAAGACCGAAATTCTTTCTAGCAGGTCGGACATCGCCCATCCCGTCCAGAGTGCAAGGTAGCACTGCGGTGGCCGCCCGATCGGGCCGTGCGGGGGAGAGCGTCCGGATCGAAACGCCCGGGTCGTTTCAGGAGTTCATCGAGGCGAGGAACTCCTCGTTGGATTCTGTCGCCTTCACCTTCTCCAGCAGAAATTCCATCGAATCGACCGGATTGAGAGGTGCTAGTACCTTGCGCAGGATGTGCATTCGATTGAGAGTCGTCTCGGGAAGCAACAATTCCTCGCGTCGCGTCGCGGAGCGATTGATGTCGATGGCGGGGTAGGTGCGCCGATCCGAGAGCTTGCGGTCGAGCACGATCTCGCTGTTACCAGTGCCCTTGAACTCCTCGAAGATCACCTCGTCCATCCGAGACCCCGTATCGATCAGGGCCGTGCCGATGATGGTCAGACTACCGCCCTCCTCCACGTTGCGCGCCGCGCCGAAGAAGCGCTTCGGCTTGTGGAGAGCGTTGGAGTCGACGCCACCGGAGAGGATCTTTCCGGAATGAGGAACCACGGTGTTGTGCGCACGCGCCAGACGCGTGATCGAATCGAGCAAGATGACGACGTCGCGCTTGTGCTCCGTCATCCGGCGCGCCTTCTCGATCACCATGTCCGCAACCTGAACGTGGCGAGTGGCCGGCTCATCGAAGGTCGACGAAATGACCTCGGCCTTCACGTTGCGCGCCATGTCCGTCACTTCCTCGGGTCGCTCGTCGATCAGCAGGACGATCAGCACGACCTCTGGGTGATTCTCGGCGATCGCATTGGCGATGTCCTTGAGAATCATCGTCTTGCCGGCCTTGGGCGGAGACGTGATCAGGGCGCGTTGACCCTTACCAATCGGCGCGATCAAGTCGATGATTCGCGTCGTCAACCCACCACTGGCGGCCTCGAGATTGAACTTGTCCTCGGGATAGAGCGGCGTGAGGTTGTCGAATAGGATCTTGTGCCTGGCCGCTTCGGGCGACTCGAGATTGATGGAGTTGACCTTGAGCAGCGCGAAGTAGCGCTCGCCCTCCTTGGGGGGGCGGATCTGTCCCAGCACCGTGTCGCCTGTCCGCAGACTGAACCTGCGAATCTGGGATGGTGAGACGTAGACATCATCAGGGCCCGCGAGGTAGTTCTGGTCCGGCGCCCGCAAGAAACCGAAGCCGTCGGGCAGCGTCTCGAGCACGCCTTCCGCGTAGATCTTGCCCTTGTTCTCGGTCTGGGCTTTCAGGATCTCGAAGATCAGGTCCTGCTTGCGGAGACCCGCCGCATTCTCGACCGTGAGCGTCTCACCCAAGCCGACCAGGTCTTCCATGGGCTTGGACTTCAAGTCCATCACGTTCATTCGCTCGGTTTCGCCGTCGTCGTCCTCGAGCTCTTCTTCGAAGACCTCGTCGTCCGGATACTCGGGCATCCGGGGGCGACGGTGATCGCGGGGTGCAGCGTTGCCGTTGACGCCGTTGCCTCCACGAGATCGGCGGGACCGACCTCGGCGCGAGCGTCCCTGGGAAGAGCTGGTATCGCCGGAGCGGTGATTACTCACAAGATCTTCTCTCTTAGATATAGGTTGCGTTTCTGTTCTCTGTCGATCGTTTGGTTTGAATTCGCCGTGAAGGCAGTTGGAAGGAGGCGGGGGACGCTCAACGTTGTCGAGGGGTATGATGGGTCGCGGGTTGTACCAGCCTGCGACCAGCCTTTGCCCGGCACACCGGGCCTCGGTCCTCCGGAGAGTTGAGATGGGTTCGGCTGTGGCTTCTTGATCGGCTGCCCACGCCTATGAGTTGAAGGTTAGTTTGATCGAAACCGTGTAGCTCGGAGCTCGCGTTCCGGGCCTTTGCGCTACCTCTGCTTTCAATCCCGCCAGAAACCGCCAAGAATCAAATGGTTTGGGAGGGAAAGAGATCGGAGTCCTTCAGGACAACCCGGTTGCCGATTCCGTCACTTCTGTAGGGAAGTGAATTCACCGCGGCTGAAGAGAAGGGGAAACGAATCCAGCGTAAGGCCACTGATTTGAGGTGTCAACCCTGCACCTTGGCAGCAATGAAGTGGCTCAATCTCCCGGCCGCTGATCCGTCACGCCTGAATGAGTGGAAGCGGTCGGGCTGGCATGCCGTGCAGGCGTCCGGAATCGAACCGATGCGAGCGTCGGGGAGGCCTGCGGTTCTCAGCGCGTCCCGTGCCAGCAAGCCGAGATCGAGCAAAACGTGACCCACTCGCGTCGCGCGCGAAGCGGCTGGCAGCGCATCGGAAAATCGCTCGGCGAGGGCGTCCAGTACTGGCGCGTCGACCTCGTAACAACAAGACCCGATGTGGGGACCGATCACCGCGCAAACCGATTGGGGAGCCCGCCAAGGCAGCGCGGCCACGGCGGCGCCGATCACGCCCCCGGCGAGGCCTCGCCAACCCGCGTGAACCGCAGCGACGGCGCGCCCTGCTTCGACCGCGATCAGGATGGGGACGCAGTCCGCAGTCAGCACGCCGATCCGCACCCCGCCGCGGTCGGAGACGATCGCGTCCGCTTCGGGAGACGGTTGCTCGAAGCACTGTTGCGCGGTGACAACCGCAACACCGTGCACCTGCCTGGGGCGGTAGACTGCGAGGGGTGGCGCATCCCGGTGCCCGAAGCCGTGTTCCACGCCCTGTTCGGACAGCAGGGGGTGGCGCAGGCTGCGGTCGGGGCTCAACTCTCCGAAACCTCGCTGAGCTCGAGGCTCGAGACGAGCGCCGCGAGATCTTCGGGAAGCGGCGCTTCGAAGCGCATGCTTCGAAGATCTCGGGGGTGGCTGAAACCGAGCACGGCCGCGTGGAGAGCCGGGCGGCCGAGATCCTGCTCACGGCGACGGACTCGCCCGTAGATCAGATCTCCCACGATCGGTAGACCGACGGATGCCAGATGAACCCGGATCTGATGGGTGCGACCGGTTTCCGGAAACACGTCCAACAGCGCGCGTTGGCTCTTGGAGAAGCGCCGCCCTATGCGCCAGGCAGTCGACGCCTCGCGAGCCGCCGTCGACCGCACAGACATGCGCTTGCGATCCTTCGGGTGGCGTCCGATCGGCCGGTCGATCCGGCCTGAATCCGCCCGCGGCGATCCGCGAACGAGGGCCCAGTAGACGCGTTCGATCGTATGCTCGTGAAATTGCTCGGCCAGATGTCGATGCGCAGCGTCGTGCTTCGCAGCGACCAATACGCCCGAGGTTCCCTGATCCAGGCGGTGAACGATCCCCGGTCGCTCGACTCCGCCGATGCCGGCGAGATCATCACAATGATGAAGCAGCGCGTTGACGAGCGTTCCGCTCGAGTGGCCGGGCGCCGGGTGAACCACCATCCCTGCGGGCTTGTCGATCACGATCAGATCATCGTCCTCGTGGAGCACCTCCAGGGCAATCGCCTCGGGCTTCAGCTCGGAAGAACGAAGCTCCGGCGGGGTCGCTTCGAGCTCGTCGCCGAGCCGCACCGGCTGACTGGCTCGGCAAGTCTTCGCGTTAAGCCTGACGCGGCCTTCATCGATCCAGCGCCGGGCCTGGGAGCGCGAGATCCCGGCAACCGCAGCGAGCGCACTGTCGAGTCGCTCGTCGGCCTCGGTCTGGCTGATGACAAAACGGCTGGGAGTCATCGCGTGGCCCGAACCAGTATGCGCCTCTCGGCGCTGGGTTTCAGTGGCTCTCGAAGAACCTGCCCTTGCGACGCTCTTCGCGGCGCGCGTCGAAGCGTCTCATGTAGCTCGTCGCCACGCGGCGCGAATCGAGCCCGAGACAACTCGCGTACGCGCCCACGAACCCGCGCACGTAGACCGGGGCCGGCAGATCCGGAAAGCGCTCCTCCTCGATGAAGAGCAGGTAGGTGGTGTTGATCTTGGTGACCGCGGCGATGTCTTCCACCTCTAGTCCGCAGCGCATGCGATAGCGACGCAGACGCGCGCCGTCGAAGTCACCACCGGTGCCGTCGTCGAGCTCGGCGAAGTTGATCGGAAGAGGCGTGCGCTCGGCAACCTCCGGCAGCGGCGAGGAATCCGCAAGCGCGACTGCCGGCCCGGCCACTTCGGAGTTCGATTCGACTCCGACGCTGGCATCGTATTCGCTTCTCGACTGTTCGTCCGACAACACCCGATAAGCCGCCTCGATTCGCTCTCTCAATGCGGCGGCGTCACCCTCGGCGAAGACCGAGTAGCCCGCGAGGGATTCATCCGCATAGGTGGTGAGAGACAGCCGGTAGGCGCGCTCGATCTCCTGATCACTGGCTTCGGGGTGCGTTTCCAGAATCTCGTAGTGGTTCTGTTCCGAAAGCGACTTCAAGCCGAGTCCTCGCGGGTGGCCGAATTCCCCGCGAGGAGCTTGCGAGCGATCCTCGCGAGGTAGATCGCAGCGTCCGATTGGGGATGCAAGTCGACCAGAGGGCGACGCACGCGAACGCTTTCCCTCGCCGCGTCATCGTTGTTCACATAACCGAGATACTCGGCATCGATTCCGAAGTACTTTCGACAGACGCTTCGAATCGAGAAGCCCAGCTTGATCTCTTCCGCAGTGCGAACCCCATTGATGATCAGTCTCGGCCGAAACGCCCGCATGGTCTCGACGAAGCGCGCGCCCTCGGCGCTGTCGAGTGACTGGATCTCGCGCAGAAGATCCAACGGCGTGCGGATGCCGCGCTCGTTGCGCTGGTCCATGGCCGTCGTGACGATCTTTCGCACGTCATGGGAGACCATTGCCAACCGCAGGCGGCGATAGAAGGCAGCGCGGATGAACGAGTACGCGTTCTCGACAGAGGTGGGCTCGGGCGCGATGACGACCACGCCATCCTCGCCGATCATGAAGTAATCCATCACGGCCGCGTGGGTGCCGGCTCCGAGGTCGATGAACACGAAGTCGGCGTCCAGGTTACGCAGTGAACGCAGGAAGCGTATCCGCCGTGAATGGTTGGGCTGTGGTGTCGCCAGGTTGCCGTCGGTCGCCGCGATCAGCTGAAGGTTGGCGATCGGTGTCTCGAGGATCAGCTTCTGGAGATCCTCCTCGCGCTGGGCAACGAAGTCCGCCAGGCTGATTCGAGGCTTCGGAACCCCGAGGCAGGTGTGCAGGTTCGCACCCTCGAGGTCACCGTCGACCGCCACCACCCGAGAACCCGCCCGGGCGAGCGAAGCGGCCAGGTTGGCGACCACGAAGCTCTTGCCGACCCCTCCCTTGCCGCCGCCCACGGGAATCAGACGTACGGAGCGGTCAGCCTGTTCGGCTTGGAGCCTGGCTGCGGCGCGGTTCGACGTTTCGCTCGAGTCCGCGATCACACACCTCGCCCGCGCCGAGCGCTCTAGTCGGAACGCCGCGCGGTCCGGTTGTTTCCCTCTACGATACTCAAGAAGGGCCGCCACTCGTTGTAGCGCACACTCAGGCCGATGTGGTTCATGAGTGGCGTCCAGCGCGGCTTGGACGGAACGCGCTTGAGTCGGAGCCGAGCCTGCTGGGGAGTCCGGCCTCCCTTGCGCCGGTTGCAGTCGACGCAGCTGCACACCACGTTCTCCCAGGTGGTCCGCCCACCGAGCGAGCGTGGAATCACGTGATCGAGGTTGAGCTGTGAGCGCTGTGGGCGTTCACCGCAGTACTGACAGGTGAACTTGTCGCGCGCGAAGATGTTGGTTCGGCTGTAGCGGACGTGTCTTTTGGGGACCCGGTCGAAGCCCGGGAGCAAGATCACTCTTGGTACCGAGAGCGAGCCACTCGGCGTACCCACCGAAGCCTCGTCGCTGGGAATTCGGCGCCGCCGCCAGCTCTCGAAGTCGAAAGTCTCGTACTCGGGGCTCACCACCTTGGCCAGGTCGAGGTAGACCAGTGCAAACGCCCGCCGAGCATTCGTCACATGGATCGGCAGGTAGGAGCGGTTGAGTACGAGTACGCTCGAATTCAGCACGTTATTTCGGCCACTTATCCTACGAGAAGCTCCCATCGCGTTCAACGCGGGCGTCCGCTAGGGCCTGCACGAAGGCGGCCTCGAGAGCGTCTTCGTCTCCCTCGAGCAAAGTTCGGACGTCGAGCACCAACGCCTCGTCCCGAAGCCGGGCGATCACCGGCACGGGGGCTCCGCGCAGCCGCTCGGCGAACCTTTCAGCGCCCGTTTCGGGCCGTACATCAACTACCCAGCCCTGGAGCTGAAAGCCCGGCAAGGAGCCACCGCCCACGAAGGCGCCGTCCGGCCTGGCCTCCACGCCAACGCCGTCACCACAGACCTTCCGCAGCCGCGCTGCGAGCGCTCGAGCGCGGGCTTCGAGCTGGCTGGGGGGCTCCAGCAGCTGGCGCAGCACCGGGATCTCGCTCTCGGCGCGGCCGTCGAGATAGCACGAGAGCGTCCAATCCAAGGCCGCCAGGCTCAGCTTGTCGAGCCGTAGAGCGCGTGCCAGAGGATTTCGTCTCATCGCCTCGACGATCTCGCTCGTTCCCAGGGCAATGCCCGCCTGGGGCCCACCGAGGAGCTTGTCGCCGGAGAAGCAGACCACGTCGGCCCCGAGCTTCAGACGACCCGGCGCGAAGGCCTCGGGGGGAATGCCCCTCGAAGTCAGATCGACCAAGGTGGCGCTGCCGAGATCCTCGACCACCGGCAACGCTCTCCGGCGCGCGAGGGCCGAGAGCTCCGAAAGCGACGCCTCGGCCACGAAGCCCTTGAGTTCGAAATTGCTGCGATGCACCTTCAGCAGCAGCGCCGTACGAGGACCGATGGCGCGCTCGTAATCCTCCAGATGGGTGCGGTTGGTGGTCCCTACCTCCACCAGATCCACGCCAGCACGTTCCATGATGTCGGGGACCCGAAACGAGCCGCCGATCTCCACCAACTCGCCCCGGGAGACGATGGCCTCGCGACCTCGCGCGAGGGTGTCGAGTGCCAACATGAGCGCAGCCGCGTTGTTGTTGACGGCCAGGGCGGCGGGCGCTTCGCTCAGCAGCATCAGCTTCTCGCGAATCGCCGCCTGGCGATCGCCTCGGCGTCCCGTAGAGAGATCGAGCTCCAGATCGCCGTAGCTGCCGGCGACGGCCGCGATCGCCGCGACCGCGCCGGGCGCCAGGGGGGCTCGCCCGAGATTAGTGTGCAGGGGAATTCCGGTGGCGTTGATCACCCGGCGGGGGCTACTCGCACACAGCAGACGGGCGATCTTGCCCGCGCGCCGAGCAAGCGCTTGGAGCAGCTGGCTTTCGACAGCCGGAAGCCTCTCCGGAGCTGCAGCCAGGCTCTCGCGAGCTTCTGCGAGAGCGATTCGGGACGCTTCGATCGCCGCCCATGCGGGCAGACCCTGTTGCGACAGGGCTTCGACAACCCGATCGACCGCGGGTAAAGCCCTGCGGGGATCGGCCTTGACCTCCGAGCTCGGATCCATGACCCTCCCAACCAGTATTTTCTTGGTGCGGTCCTGTCCGGACGCGCTCCTGGGGTAGCAACGTCATTGTTGCTGAAATTCAGCCGCCGGGTACAGCCGGTGTCGAATTTCCGAGATTCCGAGGGCTGCCGGGCGGGCGACCGTTGAGCCGGACGGGCGGCGGGGCGCTGCGCGGGGCTCGAATTCAGTCGCGTGGCTGCACCGTTCTGAGATCACTTCCTGTGCGAGCGAAAAATAATCATGAATAAATTCGGGAGCTTGAACGCTGTTCCCGCCCAGCGCCGGCCCACGGCTCGGCGCCCCAGCTAGCCCCGCCACCACTCCACGCCGGGGGGCGTGGGGGGAAGACAGCTCGAGAGCAATATCCGAGCTCGCCAAAGCGGCGGGGGCGTTCATTTCGCGCCCCTCGCGGGTTTGGGGCATGACCAACGAAATCCTGATCAACGCGACCACGGGCGAAACCCGCGTCGGCGTCATCGAGCGCAACACGTTCACCGAGCTGCACATCGAGCGCGATTCCGAGCGCAACGTGGCGGGGACCATCACCAAGGGACGCGTCACACGCGTACTGCCGGGAATGCAGGCGGCCTTCGTCGACATCGGTCTGGAGAAAGCGGCCTTCCTTTACGCGGGCGACTACGTCGACGAGTCGGCACCGCTGGACGAATCCAGAACCCGCTCCAGGGCCGGACGCGGGCGCAACGGCGGCAACCGCCAGCAGCCACCCAACATCGACACGCTGCTCAAAGAGGGCCAGGAGATCGTCGTCCAGGTGGCCAAGGAGCCGATCGGCACCAAGGGCGCGCGCATCACCTCTCACATCTCGATTGCGGGCAGGCATCTGGTGGTTACGCCCCTCTCGCAGCGAGTGGGCGTGTCTCGCCGGATCGAATCCGACAAAGAGCGCCGTAGATTGCGCGAGATCGTCTCGCGTGTTCGACCCGGCGAGCTCGGCTTCATCATCCGCACTGCCGGCCAGGGCGCCAGCGAGGCCGATCTGGAAGCCGACGTGAAGTATCTGGCGGCGGTGTGGACCGACATCGAGGAGAAGCGAGCATCGGCAGATGCCCCGTCGGACCTCTACACGGAGCTTTCGCTGCCCATTCGGGTGATCCGTGACTTCGTCAACACCAAGACCAAGCGAATCGTGATCGACGACCGCGGCGTGTTCGACCAGATGAACGACTTCCTCACACGCTTCGTGGCAGATCCCAAGCCCCGGCTCGACCACTACGACGGCGCGCTTCCCATCTTCGACCACTTCAAGATCGAGTCGTCGATCGATGCCAATCTCGGCAAGAAGATTTGGCTCAAATCGGGCGGCTACCTGATCGTCGACCAGAGCGAAGCCCTCACGGCCATCGACGTGAACACAGGACGCTTCGTTGGCAAGCGCGACCTGGAGGACACAGTCCTTCGGACGAATCTCGAGGCGGTCAAGGAAGTCGTCTACCAGCTCCGGTTCCGGAACATCGGCGGAATCATCATCATCGACCTGATCGACATGGAGAGTGCGGAGAATCGCGAGAACGTCTATCGCGCCCTGAAGGAAGCCCTCCGTCAGGACAAGGCGAAGACGAACATTCTCAAGATCTCCGAGCTCGGGCTCGTCGAGATGACCCGAAAGCGGACCCGCGAAAATCTCGTCCAGCAGCTCTGCGAGCCCTGTGCGTACTGCGAGGGACGCGGATATCTGCTCTCCAGCGAGAGCATGGCGTACAAGGTGTTGCGCGAGATTCGCAAGGACCTCCCGCGCTTCTGCGGCCGGACGATCGCAATCAGCGTCAACCCACGGGTCGCGGAGATCCTGCTCTCTCGGGCCCACAAGGCGTGGACCAAGCTCGGCGAAGAGCTCGGGCGCGAAATCGAGATCCGTGGACGCCCCGGTCTGCACCAGGAGCAGTTCGAGGTGACGGCGCTGGACGACGGCCCCCCGGTATCGCTGCCGCTCCAGTGGCTCGATGACCCGAAAGAAACGGAGCCGAGCGAGACACCGGAGGCCGAGGCCTCGAGCGGCCTCGAGCCGCCGGCCGCCGCAGAAACTCCGGGAGCCCGCGCACCCGAAGCGCCCGAAGCCGAGACGCCGCCGTCTGTGGCGACCCCGGCCCAAACAGAACCAGAGCCGGTCGGAGCGGCGGAAACCTCCGCTGCCGAGCCGGAGACCGTCACGCCGGAACCGCAGGACGTCAGCGACCGCCCTGCCGGCCCCCAGGAAGCCGGAGAATCCGCGGGAGCAACACCCGAGGGGGCAGCGGAGGCCGAGGTCGAGGCGGGACCCGAGAAACAGCCCCGCGAGGCGGTTCCAGGCATTCAGGCGATCGGAGCCGGGGTGGCGGAAATGGTTGACGTAGAGGCGGAAACCCCGATACTGCCTCCTCCCTCGAAAGCGGAGGAGTCGTGATGTACGCCGTCGTTCGGACGGGAGGGAAGCAGCTTCGTGTCGAGCCGGGAGCCGCGGTTCGGGTGGAGAAGCTCGACGGCTCGGTGGGTGATTCCATCGAGCTCTCCGAAGTTCTGCTCGTGGGCGGAGGTGAGCAGGCCAGGATCGGTACACCGCTGATCGAGGGCGCGAAGGTGGTTGGGACGATCACCGCCCAGGCGCGCGGAAAGAAGCTCATTATCTTCAAGATGAAGCGGCGCAAGGGCTATCGCCGAAAGTCCGGGCACCGGCAGTCGTACACCGAGATCCGAGTGGACAAGATCGAGGCCTGAGCCATGGCACACAAAAAAGGGCAGGGAAGTTCACGCAACGGCCGCGACAGCCAGGGGCAGCGGCGCGGGATGAAGGTGTTCGGGGGTCAGACCGTGACCGCGGGCGCAATCCTGGTGCGCCAACTCGGCACGCGGATCCACCCAGGGCGCAACGTGGGTCTTGGTCGCGACTACACACTATTCGCCCTCAGCAACGGCGTAGTCCACTACGGCAAATCGCGCGGCCGCGTAGTGGCGCGGATCGACGCGAGCTCCTAGGAGCACGACCTCCTAGCACCCACGCTCCGCGAACATCCGCCTCTGCGGGCTCGCGGAGGACGGTCTTGAACCGATGAATCCCGGCGAATCGTTCATCGACGAGGTGACGATCTCCGTTCGCGCTGGTGACGGCGGTGACGGTTGTGTCAGCATGCGGCGCGAAAAGTTTGTGCCGCGTGGGGGCCCCAACGGCGGAGACGGCGGCAACGGCGGCGACATCGTGATCACCGCCGACCGCGGCCTCTCGACGCTGCAGGATCGGCGCATGCGCCGCGTGATTCGCTCAGAGTCGGGCGACAAGGGTGGCGGTTCCAACCGCACGGGTCGCGGGGGGCGCATGGAGGCGATCCGGGTGCCCGTCGGAACGATCGTTTTCGACTGCAGCGGCGACGACGAGGCGCTGCTCGCCGATCTCTGTGCAGATGGAGATGAGGTGCTGATCGCGCACGGCGGGCGGGGCGGCCGCGGCAATGCCCGGTTCGCCAAAGCGACGCGCCAGACACCCGACTTCGCCGAGCGCGGACAGCCCGGCCAACTACGCGAGCTGCGCCTTTCGCTCAAGCTGCTCGCGGACGTCGGGCTGGTGGGGTTCCCGAACGCCGGCAAGTCTACGCTATTGCGCCGCATCTCGGCCGCCAAGCCGCGCGTCGCCGCCTACCCGTTCACCACCCTGACGCCGTCTCTGGGTGTCGTCGAGGTAGGCGATCGCCGCATCGTCGCGGCGGACATACCGGGCCTGATCGAGGGTGCCAGCGGCGGAGTCGGTCTGGGGCACCGGTTCTTGCGCCACATCGAACGAACCCGGGTGCTCGTGCACCTGTTGGATGCCGGAAGTCTCGTCCTCGAGTCCGCAGATCTCCTGCAGCGCTACGGGGCAATCCGGCACGAGCTCGGCGCCTACCAGCCCGAGCTGTTGGAACGCGAAGAGCTCGTCGTCTTGAGCAAGATCGATCTGGTTCCGGATCCGAGGGTCCTCGAGTCCGTGGAGGCCGAGCTGCGCGGCCGCGGCCTTCGGGTCCTGCGAGTCTCCGCGGCCACCGGTGCCGGCGTCAATGCCCTGCAGCAGGCAATGCTGCAATCCGTCGACGCCGCTGACGCCGCGCCGCAATCGGACGAGGGCGTGGCATGAATGCGACCCATGACAACGCGCGCGATGCGGCGGCCAATGCTCGCCGCATCGTGGTGAAGATCGGCAGTAGCGTGCTCACGCGAAGCGGCTCGCTGGAGCCGCGCGTCTTCGGCGCGATCTCCCGGCAGGTGGTAGCGCTGTGCGATGCGGGGCGGGAGGTGGTGATCGTTTCATCGGGAGCCATCGCGATCGGCAGCCGCGAGCTCGGTTGGAGTCAGCCGGGGCGGACGATTCCCGAGAAGCAGGCAGCGGCGGCTGTCGGACAGATCGGACTCGTCGAACTCTACCGCCGGCGCTTCGCGCGACGCGGACGCCGTGTCGGCCAGATTCTGGTCACCCGGGAGGGGCTCGAGAACCGCGAGCGATTCCTCAACGCCCGACACACGCTCTTGGAGCTTCTGCGCATCGGAGCCGTCCCGATCGTCAACGAGAACGACACGGTCTCGACCGAGGAGATTCGCTTCGGAGACAACGACAATCTCTCAGCGACCGTCGTCAACCTCGTGGGAGCAGATCTGCTCGTGATCCTCACGGATGTCGACGGCCTGTATCGCGAGCCCCCCGGCGCCGATTCCAAACCGCCCCTCTTCGACGTGGTAGAGCGTGTTACCAAAGAGGTCGACCAGGCTGCAGGGGGGTCGGATCACGCCTTCGGGCGGGGAGGGATGCGAACCAAGCTGGAAGCCGCGCAGGTCGCAGCCCGCTGCGGCGCGGCGACGGTGCTGTGCAACGGTCGCCGTCGGGACATCCTGCTGCGCGTCGCCGCCGGCGAGCCCGTAGGTACTCTCTTCACCACCGGCAACCGCCTGGCGAGCCGCAAGCATTGGCTGGCGTTTACCAACCGGACCCGCGGCGAGCTGGTCATCGACGAGGGGGCGGTCAAAGCGATCGGCCGCCAGGGCAAGAGCTTGTTGGCGGTGGGAATCACCGAAGTGAAGGGCCCATTCCGGATGGGAGACTCGGTCTCCTGCGTCGACGAACGCGGCCGCGAGGTTGCGCGAGGACTCGTCGCGTACTCATCGGATGCGGTGGAACGCATCGCCCGACGTCCGACGCGCCAGATCGCCCAGATGCTAGGATACTCCAACGGCGACGAGGTCATTCACCGAGACGACCTCGTGTTACTCGAGGATTCCTCCGGCTGAACCCTTCTCGAGGATGCGGCGAAATGAGCCTTCAAGAGCAGGTCGTCGAGCTGGCGCGTATGGCGTGCGTCGCTTCCGAACGCGTCGCCGAGCTTTCCACCCGCGAGAAGAACGAGTGGTTGCTGCGCTGCGCCGATCGTCTCGAAGGGGCTCGGCCCGACATCATCATCGCCAACCAGGTGGATCTCGAAGGCGCCGCGCGCAACGGTACGGCCGAGCCGCTGCGGAAGCGTCTGGAGCTTTCCGACGGGAAGTGGCGCGACATGATTTCGGGCTTGCGCGAAGTTGCGGCACTGCCGGATCCGGTGGGACGGGTGGAATCCACGACCGTGCGACCCAACGGGCTCGAGGTCGGCCGTATGCGGATCCCCCTCGGCGTGATCGGAATCATCTACGAGTCGCGGCCGAACGTGACGGTGGATGCCGCGGCCCTGTGTGTGAAGGCCGGCAACGCGGTAGTGCTGCGGGGCGGGTCCGAAGCGATCGAGACGAACCGTGCCCTGGCCGCAGAGCTGCGGGCCGCGGCACGGGAAACGGCGGTCCCCGAAGCTGCCGTTGCGCTGATTCCGCACACCGACCGGGCTGCGATCGATACCCTGCTTCAGCTCGACGAATACGTCGACCTCATCATTCCCCGCGGCGGTCCTGGCCTGATTCGGAAAGTCACGGAAAGCTCTCGGATACCCGTCATCAAGCATGACGCTGGAGTGTGTCATATCTTCATCGACGCCAGCGCCAACGCCGAGATGGCAGTGCGAATTGCAGTCGATTCGAAGGTCTCGCAGATGGCCGTGTGCAACGGTTTGGAGACCCTGCTCGTCCACCGCGATGCAGCCACCCGGGTCATGCCAGAGGTTCTCAAAGCTCTGCACGAAGAAGGCGTCGAGCTGCGCGGCTGCCCCACCACCTGCGAAATCTTCGGCGATGCGCTGGCTGTTGCCGAAAGTGACTGGAGCGAGGAATACCTGGCCCCGGTGTTGGCCGTGCGCGTGGTCGACGACCTGGATGCTGCGATCGAGCACATCCGTCGCTACGGGTCGGATCACACGGAGGTGATCGTCACGGACGACTACCGAAGCTCCCAGCAGTTTCTACGCCGCGTCAACTCCTCGACGGTCGGGGTCAACTGCTCCACCGCCTTCGCCGACGGCTACCGGTTGGGGCTCGGCGCGGAGATCGGCATCTCGACGTCGAAGCTCCACGCCTACGGCCCGATGGGCCTCGAGGGATTGACGACCCTCAAGTTCGTGCTCCGCGGAGATGGTCAGCTTCGCGAATGACCGAGACACGCGCGCGAATCGGAATCCTCGGTGGAACCTTCAATCCGATCCACATCGGCCATCTGCGCGCCGCCGAAGAGGTCGTAGAGGCGCTCGATCTCGAGCGGATGGTCTTCGTGCCCTCGGCCGATCCCCCCCACAAGACCGATGCTCCTGGCGACCCCATCGTCTCGGCCGAGCAGCGCCTCGAGTGGGTCGAGCTGGCGATTCGCGACAACCCGCGCTTCGAGGTCGACCCGCTGGAGATTTCGCGCGGTGGCGCGTCCTACTCGGTGGAGACGCTTCGAATCTTCGCGGAGCGAATCGCACCCGAGAAGCCGGTGTTCACGATTGGTCAGGATGTCTTCGTCGAGATCGACTCCTGGTTCGACCCCGAGCGATTGTTCGAGCTGGCTCACGTCGCGGTGATCACGCGCCCGCCCGTTGCGTTGGTGTCGTTGGCCGATTGGCTGCCCCGCTGTATCCGTGGAGTCGTCAAGCCGGCACAGGGCGGTTTGTCTGCAACTCACGCCAGCGCGGGCACCTGGATCCAGCTGGTCGACATTCCCGCGCTCGATATCTCTTCGTCGGACATCCGACGCCGAGCGCGCGAGGGCCGCTCGCTGCGCTATCTACTACCGCCGTCCGTCATGGAATCCATCGAGAAAGGTCGAACCTATCGCGCGCTCGACGGAAAGGATCGAAATTGAGTGAGCCCGATCGCCTGGCCAGGGCTGCGTCGATCGTCGAGGCCGCCGAGAAGCGCCAGGCAGAGCGCATCGTCTGCCTGGATGTCCGCGAGCTCTCGTCCTTTACGGATACCTTCGTAATTGCCACCGGCACTTCGGATCGGCACGTGCGTTCGATCGCCGAGGCGATCGAAGCCGCGCTCAAGAATGGCGGCGAACCAGCGCTGGGAAGCGAGGGCTACGATGAGGCTAGCTGGCTGCTGATCGACTGCGGCGACACCATCGTTCACGTCTTCCAGCAGGAAACACGCGATCGCTACGATCTCGAGCGGCTGTGGAGTGATGCGGCGGGTCTCGATCTGGCACCCGAGGCGCGGAGCGCCGGCCGGTGAACGGCCCCGTCGTACTGGTCGTACTCGACGGCTTCGGAATCGGCGATGGTGGCGCCGCCGATGCGACCTCCATTGCCCACACGCCCTTCTTCGCCCGCGCCCGCGCCGACTACCCCAGCGCCCAACTCGAAACCTCGGGCGAGTCGGTCGGGCTGCCGCCTGGACAGATGGGGAATTCCGAGGTCGGGCACATGACGATGGGCGCCGGTCGGATCGTGCCGCAGGAGCTGACCCGGATCACGCAGGCGCTGGAGAGCGGGGAACTCGAGAGCAACGACGCCATTCAATCGGCCCTGGCGGCACTCCAGGCGAGCGGCGGCAATCTCCATCTCATGGGGCTGGTCTCCGATGGTGGTGTTCACAGCCAGATCGAGCACCTCGAGAAGCTGCTCGATTTCCTGGCAGGCCGCGGCATCCAACCGGCCGTGCACGCTTTCCTGGACGGCCGCGACACTCCCCCGAAATCTGGCCGCGAGTACCTGCGCAAGCTGGTCTCTCACCTCGACCGCAGCGGCGGCCGAGTGGCGACGGTGAGTGGCCGCTACTACGCGATGGACCGCGACAGCCGTTGGGAGCGCATCTCCGAGGCCTATCACGCGATCGTCTGTGGCGAGGGCGCGATGGCCTCCAATCCGGACGCCGCCGTCGAGGCCGCCTACATGCGAGGCGAAACCGACGAGTTCGTGAAGCCCACCGTCGTCGATGGCGGCGCTCCGCTCCGCGACGGGGACGCGGTGATCTTCTTCAACTTTCGCGCGGATCGGGCACGCCAGCTGACCAACGCGTTGACCACCGCCCGGCCCGAGCACTTCGAGGGCAAGCTCGATCGCCGCCGCGTGGCTGCGCTGGCCGCCTTCGTGTGTTTCACGGTGTATGACGCGAAGTTCGATCTGGCCGTCGCGTTTCGGTCGGAGGTTCCCCCCAACAGCCTGGGCGAAATCGTCGCGAAGGCGGGCCTCGATCAACTCCGCATCGCCGAAACCGAAAAGTACGCCCACGTGACCTTCTTCTTCAACGGCGGCCAGGAGACGCCATTCACCGGTGAAGATCGCGCGCTGATTCCTTCGCCACGCGACGTCGCCACCTACGATCACAAGCCCGAGATGAGCGCCTTCGCTCTGACCGACGAGGTGTTGCGACGTGTCTCGAGCCAGAAATACGCGTTCATCCTGATCAACTACGCGAACCCGGACATGGTGGGTCACACCGGAGTGTTGGACGCCGCAGTCAAGGCGGTCGAGACCGTAGACCGCGGTCTGGAGCGCCTGGCCGAAGCGGTACTGGCGCACGCCGGAGCACTACTGATCACCGCGGACCATGGAAATTGCGAACTGATGCTGGACCCCGAGAGCGGACAACCTCACACCGCCCACACGACGAACCCCGTACCCATCTTCTGGATCGAGGCCGGGGCGGTCGGCCACCAGCTGCGGGACGGAGGGCTCGCGGATCTGGCGCCGACGCTTCTCGAGTTGTTGGGTCTCTCGAAACCCCAGGAAATGAGCGGCCGCAGTCTGATCGTTCGCGGCTGACGACTCTCAACCAACACCGGTCCCGTGGAGCGACAGCGTGCCGCGCCCGTTCACGCGAACTCCGCTTCGGCGCGCTCGCGCAGCGCGCTGGCTGCGGGACCTCTCAAAGGGGGCCCTCGACCTCGCGTTACCGGCTACTTGCGCGTCGTGCGGGGTCGCGGTTGATGCCGAGACGTCGCTGTGCCCTCCGTGCGACCGCCGGCTGGAGCGCATCGCGCCCGAGCGCTGTCGGCTCTGCCAGGAAGCCGGCCCGGCGCGGGGCATCCTGTGCGCCGCCTGTGAGCTCTCGGTATCGCCGCTCTCCGCCTGCGTGGCCGCGGTGCGCTTCGCTGGAGAAACCGAAGCCTGGATCCACCGGTTCAAATATCCTCGTGCCGGCCTGCGTGGACTCGACCCGGCGCCGCTCGCGGTGGTCGCGACGCTCCTGCGCGAGGCCTCGAGGCGCGCTCCAGGCGGGCGGCCCGACCTGGTGGTCCCCGTGCCCTTGCACCCCAAGCGGCTCCGAGCGCGCGGCTTCAACCCCGCCGCACTGCTCGCCAGATCCCTGGCGTCTCAGCTCCAGCTTCCTCGCGACCTGGTAGCGCTTCGACGGATTCGCGATACGCCGAGTCAGACCGGGTTGGGGCGGCGCGAGCGGCGCCGCAACCTGCGGGGAGCATTCCGCGTCCGGCGGGGACACCGCGTGCCCGAGCGGGTCTGGCTCGTCGACGACGTCGTGACGACGGGCAGCACCCTTTCCGAGGCCGCCTTCGCGCTGCGACGCGCTGGCGCCGAAACAGTCATCGGAATCTGCGCGGCGCGACGGTTGCGATTGGAGCCCTGAGGCGCCCCTCTTGAAGCGGCGGCCCTTGAAGCGCCGACCAGGAGGCGGCTCAATCCTTTCCGTGCGCAATGGTTTCGCGGATCACCTGGCGGAGTCGATCGGGGTCTACCGGCTTCTTGAACAGCACCCCCTTCAACCCCTTGAGCCGGCTTCGCTTGATGATGTGATCCTTGTCGTAGTGGAAGGCGGTCATCATCAAGACGGGCAGCTCCGGAAAGCGCTCCCGTACGACGCTATAGAGCTCGTAGCCGTCCATCTCCGGCATCACCACGTCGGTCAGGACCAGATCAAACTTCGATGTCTCGATTCTCCTGAGGGCCTGAATGCCGTTGGAAGCGGTGTCGACCACACAGCCATCCGTGGAGAGAATCTCCTCGACCGAGCGGCAGATTCCCATGTCGTCGTCCACGACGAGCACGCGGACATCCTTGAGTCCGGGGTCTTCGCTGGGTTTCGGGCGAGGTCCGCGGAGGTCGATCATTCGCGCAGGGCCGATGTACTTCATCGTCTCGTAGCTTTCGGTCTCCACCATTTCACCGAGTCGACTCAGAATTTCCGAGACGCGGGTGATCTCCCGCCGCATCCCGTGGAGCCGCTCGCACTCCACGGAGCTGTCTCGGTCTCCGGCCAGCTCGGCGATCTCGCGCTCGAGTAGCTCGACCTGGTTCAAGATCACGCCGAGGGGATTGTTGATCTCGTGCGAGAGGCCCACAGCCACCTCGCCGAGCGTTGCCAGCTGGTCCTTCCGAAGGATCTCGCGCAGGTCCTTGGCAAAACCAATCGTGCCGTCGGGCTCGCCGGACTCGTCGTAGGTGATCGTTGCCGACATCGCCACGGGGATGCGCGAACCTGCCTTGGAGAAGAATGTCGTCTGGAACGTCTCGACGATGCCGACGCCGCCGAAATCGGGGCCGCGCATCGCCGCCATCACACGCTTCGCTTCGGACACGTCGGGATAGACGGTGACGACGAAGCGGTCCAGGATCTCGTCCTGGCCGTACCCCAGGCTGCGGCTCGCCCCGTCGTTGTAGAAGATGATGTTGCCCTTGCGGTTCGTGGCAATGACAATCTCGGTCGATCGGGCGATCAGCCCCTCGAGCTTCTCCTTCGAAAGCGACATGCGGAAAAAGCCTAAGTCGGCCGTCCCCGGCGGGCAAGAGCGCCGGAAATCCGGGGCCGGGCTGGAGCGCGCAGGTTCCCTTTCGGCCGATCACCCGCCCAGCAAGGCCAGCAGAACGCCGGCGGCCACCGCCGAGCCGATCACGCCCGCGACATTCGGCGCCATCGCGTGCATGATCAGGAAGTTGCTGGGATCCTCCCGTTGAGCCGTGATCATCGCGACTCGCGCCGCCATGGGCACGGCCGAAACCCCTGCCGCGCCGAGAATCGGGTTGATGGGCCGTCGGGACAACCGGTTCATCAGCTTCGCGAACAGCACACCCGAAGCGGTGGCCACGGAAAAGGCGATCAACCCGAGCGCGAAGATCTGAAGCGACTCCTGGGTCAGGAAGCGCTCCGCCGTCGCCCCGGCGCCTACACAGATTCCGAGCAGGATCGTCACGGAGTCGATGAATGCGGTCTTGGCCGTGTTGGCCAAGCGGTCGGTCACCCCGGATTCCTTCAACAGGTTTCCGAAAAAGAGCATCCCCAGCAATGTGGTCGCCTTGGGCGCGAACATCGTACACAACACGAACGCCACCACCGGGAAGGCGATCCGCTCGACCTTCGACACTTCGCGAGGCGCCGGCATCTTGATGAGCCGCTCCTTCTTCGTCGTCAGCGCTCGGACGATGGGCGGCTGGATGATCGGAACCAGAGCCATGTAACCGTAGGCAGCAACTGCCACCGCCGGTAGGAGATGGGGGGCCAGACGTGCGGTGATGAAGATCGTGGTGGGACCGTCGGCGCCGCCGATGATTCCAATGGCACCTGCCTCGTTGGGCGCGAAACCCATCGCGAGCGCGCCCCAATAGGTGGCGAAGATTCCCACCTGGGCGGCCGCGCCCAACAGGATCAGCCGCGGCTGCGAAAGCATTGCGGAAAAATCCGTCATCGCCCCGACGCCGAGAAAGATCAACGCGGGAAAGATCTCGTGCTTCACACCGAAATACAGGTAGTGGATCGCACCCTCGGTGGCTGGAGACGCCTCTGACAGCGGTACGTTGCCCATCAGCATTCCAAAACCGATCGGCACCAACAGCAGGGGCTCGAACTTCCGCACGATGCCGAGGATGATGAGGGTCAGGCCGACCCCCATCATCGCCAGATTCAGGAACGCTCCAGGGTTCTCGATGAGGTGACCGACTCCGGTCGTCGCGAAGAACTCGGCGAGTCCGCTGGGCATGCGAACGCCGCCCTCAGCCGATCGACATCAGAAGCTGGCCCGCAGCCGCTTCTGAGCCCTCGCTCACGGCAATCTCCACGACTTTGCCGGAGATCGGAGCCACGATGTCGTTCTCCATCTTCATCGCCTCGAGCTTCAGCACCACCTGATTGGCCGAGACGGTATCGCCGACCTTGACATCGATGGCGACGACCTTGCCCGGAATCGGTGCGACGACGGAACCCTGGCCGGCTGCGGGCGCTGCAGCGGGGGCGGGAGTGGAGCTGGGAGGAGCCATCGGCGCGGGGATCGCGAGCGCTGCGGAGGGGGCTGAGGCCTGGGGCGCCGGGCTCGTTTCGCCTCCCACGTACTCCACAGAGAAGTCTTGATCTTCGACTGTCACCGTTGCGCCACCGGTTGCGCTGTCGATCACAGTGACGCTGTACTCCTGGCCTTGACTCTTGACTCGGTAGGTCGCCATTGTCCGTCCCAATCCCTAGCGGCCGCGAAACGGCGCGGTTTGCCGCAACCGCCCGGCGCTCGACCAGGCCGATGCCGGCGTCGGCGAGCTGACGCTCGCCTGACGCTGTCGATGAAACGAGTAGGCGGCCAGCGCCACGCGGAGAAGATCTGGCGGCTCGCTCGGCTGCGGAGAAACACCGGAATCGATCTGCTCGGCTTCAGCTTCGCTCGGGATCGGCTGTACACCCTGACGCCAAGCCGCGATGCGGGTCATCAACATCACGACGATGACCAGCGAAACCAGCGCGGAGAAGACGGTTCCGATGCCGATGAGAGTCATCGGAAGTCCGCCCGTCAGTGATACATCCACTCGAGCGACTCCATGGCGTTCTCAGTGCACACGGCGTACCCGACGCGACCCGCCGCGGTCGGAAAGCCTCGAAGGGCGTTGACGCCTTCCGATGAAACGGGGGATGGGTGTACCCCAAACGCCGCCCCCCGCGCAAGCGACCCGTCGACGGCCGGCTCGGCGCCTGCTTCGATCGCGGTCGGGTTCTCCGGGGGGGCGGGGGGGGCTCAATCGAACCCCTGCTCCGACAGCCAGCGTTCCGCGTCGATCGCGGCCATGCAGCCGGTTCCCGCCGCGCTGACTGCCTGTCGATAGACCGGATCCATGGCGTCGCCGCACGCAAACACACCTTCGAGCTGGGTGCGGCTGGTGCCGGGAGCAACGGAGATGTAGCCCACCGGATCGAGCTCGAGCTGGCCCCGTACCAGCTCGGTGTTGGGTTGATGCCCAATCGCGATGAATGCCGCTTCGACGGGAATCTCACGCAGCTCGGCAGTCACCACATCTCGGATGCGCACTCCCGTGACGAAGTCTTGACCCAGGATTTCGTCGACGACCGAGTTCCAGGCGAATTCGATTTTCTCGTGTCCCAGCGCCCGCTGCTGCATGATCTTCGAAGCGCGCAATGCATCGCGCCGATGGATGATCGACACCTTCGTCGCGAAGCGCGTGAGGAAGAGCGCCTCCTCGAGGGCCGTGTCGCCCCCTCCCACGACGGCCATGGGCTTGCCGCGAAACAGCGCTCCGTCGCAGGTCGCGCAGGCCGAGACGCCCTTGTTCATCAGGCGCTGTTCGGATTCGATCTCCAACCACTTCGCCGACGCGCCCATGGCCAGAATCACACTGTCGGCTGTAAAGCTCCGCTCGGCGGTCCGGACTCGAAACGGGCGGGCCGAGAAGTCGACCTCGGTGGCGTCTTCCATCAAGATCCTGGTTCCGAAGCGCTCCGCTTGCTTCTGAAACAGCTCCATCATCTCCGGGCCAGTCACACCTTCGGGAAAGCCGGGATAATTCTCGACGTCGGTGGTCAGCATCAGCTGGCCGCCGAACTGAAGGCCCGCCAGCACCAGCGGCTCGAGCTCTGCCCGAGCGGCGTAGATCGCGGCGGTGTAACCCGCCGGACCGCTCCCTACCACGATCACCCGACGATGTTCCGACTCCTCTCCCTGCTTGGCTTCTCGCTGTCCCTCGCGCCCGAGCAACGGATCGAGTTCGCCGGCCTCTTCCAACGCGGCCAACTCGTCGAAGCCACCGACGTGTGAGTCACCGATGAAGATCTGGGGCACGGTCATTCGACCGCTGCGCGCGATCATCTCGTCGCGGCGGCCGGCCTCCGTCTCGATGTTGATTTCCTGCCACTCGACTCCTTTGGACTGGAGGAGCTGCTTCGCCATGGTGCAGAACGGGCAGACGCTCTTCGAATACATGACGATTGCCATCGAGCGGTACCTCCTGGAGGCGGCAACTGTACCGATTGGAGGTTCCGCTGGCACCGTTGAGAGGGGCCGGGATCCGCTAGAGCGGTTCAGTGATCGGAATGTCCTCCCACATCAGCTGCAGGAAGGTCCCGATGAAGAAGGAGAGAAACGTCATCATGAATACGGCGGTGGGAAACAGATAGAAGGGCTCGACCCCGATGATCTTGGGAAGCTCACCGATGAAGGTTGGGAGCGTTCCGCGCAGCGCCTCGATGCCGACGGCACTGGCCTCGTCGCTCCAGTTTCGCGCTGCCATGAAACCGCCGACGAGGCCAGTCATGATCAATCCGATCCCGAAGGCCTGAAGCAGCCCCAACAGGAAGATCTGGCGCGCTCTCGCGAATGCCGCGCCGCCCTCTCCGAGGCGCCTCTGCACCTCCACGAAGAGGTAGAGCAAGGTGAGAAAGCCCATCAGCAGCGCGATGCTCGAGAGCATCATCCACGAGCGCTGGGCGAGGTCCCATACCTCGTCGACGAAGAAGATCGGCAGGTAGCCGACGATGATGCCGGCCGCGATCCGCGGAACGAGGGCGTGGAAGAAGGTAAGGTCGCGCTGTAGACAGAATCGGTACAGCATGAACCACAGCACCACCGCGTAGCCGATGATCAGCTCGAGGCTACCGATCGCGTCGAAGAGTCGGGGCTGCGATTGGTAGCCGAAGATCGCTGCGATGAAGGGTGACGCCAGCAGCCCGAGCGCAAGCAGGTAGTTGCGCGTCTTGTGACGGGAGAGCACTGTGTCGCCATCGTCCTGTCCTCGAGCCATGTGATCTGCGTGATTGATCACCATCGCGGCGTGAAACACGTCGTATTGCCGAAGGAACCAGGACTCGAGCTTTTTCAGCACCCGAAGGCAGTCTCGATTCTTCATCCGGCGCAGGAAGGGAGTGAGCTCTCGTCCACGGCTGATTGGGGAAATCGGGCCGAGCCCAATCGCTCGGAGCACCTCGGACTCGCGATCCTCGAAGGGAGTCTCCTCGACTTCGAACGCCCGGTTGTCTTCGTCGAGGCAGACATCCTCGAGCCAACGGTGAAACGCGCGCTCGGACAGGCGCAAGAGGCAGCGATCCACAGCGCCCTGCTCGCCGCTCTCGAGGGTGTAGAAGAAGCCGGCCTCGGATAGATCGTCGGCGGGATCAACGGCGTCCACCCGGCCGGCCATGTAATCCTCGAGATAGGCGGGCGTGACGCGGCGTCCCACCAGAGCGAACAAGCTCCTCCAGGTGAGCTTGCGTAGCAGGAGCTTCGCCAGTCGGGTGCCGGATCGTTCCTCCCGTTCCTGGGAACCGGCGAAACGGACGAAGATCTGACTGATCAGCGCCACCTCTTCGTAAATCCGCGTCAGGGCGGTGTCGGCAACCTTCTGCTCGGATTCCAGCCGATCGATCACCCGTTCCAGGTAACGCGGCAGGCTCACGATCAGACGCGACACGAGCAGGTCGACATCTCTTCGATTCGCCTTCGATGCCAGCAGGTCGGGCTTGCGGGCCAGATCGTCGAATTGCAGGTAGAGCTCGGCAGGATCGTGACGCCCTGGATCGAAGGAGAACGTCTCGGGAAAGATCCGTGCGAAGCCATCACCCGAGTCGCGCTCGAAGCGAACCTCGCGGGCGTGAAACGCGTAGGTGAATCGGAAGGTGAGCTGCAGTCGTTCGATCCGCAGCTCGAGGCGTTCGAGGCCCGTGGCAGCGCTCACGAAGGCCTCAAAGAACCCGCTGCTTCAAGTTCTCGCCAGACTCGTAGTAGTGCTCGACGCGCTTGAGCAGCTCTCGTACCCGACCGGGTATCTCGTCGCCCAGGGGCCAACGCGCCAATGCCACGCGCATGCGATCTTGCAACAGCTGGGCGTCGGGAAAATCTTCCCCCGCCACCGCATCGTCGACGTCGAGCCAATTCTGGGTCGCCGTCAAGGTCCTCGACAGACGGTCGGCGAGCTCGCTCATGCCCGGCGAATCGACAGGCGAGGTCGCCATCTGCTCACCGAGACCTCGCAACTGTTCGAGAGCCGCTTCCAGCGACTCGCGGAGGTCACCCTCGGTTTCGACGATTCCCCAGACGATTTCGTCGAAGCTACGGCGCAGCGGCTCATGGGAAATTTCTCTCAGCTGAAGCATGCGACCGATGGTCTCGCCGGATTCGGCCACCAGACCCCGGGTGGTGACTCGCAACCGGTAGACCTGATCCCCGTTGCGGGTCTCGACCTCGTCGTAGAGGAGGTCGCCGTCGGCATCGCTGGAAATGTTCAGAGCGGCGGCCGCTACCGCATCCAAACCGTGTGCGGCCAGCACCTCGGAGAGGGGACGGCCCCGGATCACACGGGGAAGGGCGAGGTAGTCGCGAACTGGACGGCTCGCGGCCTGGATGATGCCGTCGGCATCCACCGCCAGCGTTCCGGTATCCAGCTGGTCCATCACCGACTCGAGGTAGAAGTTGGCGTGCTTCAAATCCCTGAGCAGGCGCTCGTTCTCGACGGTTAGCTCGTAGTGCTCCACGGCTCGCTTCATCACCTGCTTGAGCTGAGAGGGCTCCCAGGGCTTCGTGATGTACGCGTAGACGTGACCATCGTTGATCGCCGGGATGATCGCGTCCATGTCCGTGAATCCCGTGAGGATGATCCGCACGGTCGTCGGGTGACGCTGACACACTTCTGTGAGAAACTCGACGCCGCTCATCTGGGGCATGCGCTGGTCGGTCAGAACGACTGCGACCGGTTGCTGCTCGTCCAGGAGGTCGAGCGCACGCCGCGCATCGCTGGAGGTAAGAACCTCGTACTCTTCCTCGAAGGTAAAGGTCATCGTCTCGAGGATTGCTTCCTCGTCGTCGACAACCAGGATTCGAGGCAACGGATTCTTCGTCATCGCGTCGTCGAGGGCGGTCGCGTCACTCCTACCAGCCGCCGCGACCGGCCGCCTGCTTCTTTTCGGCCTCCTTGGCCTCACGTTTGGCGATTTCACCCCGGATCTTCTTGCGATCGTTCTCGAGCCTGCGGTTCAACCGCTCCCGGCCCGGGTCCGCCCAGGGGCGCTGCTCGGAGATGTCACGCGACTTCTTGAACTTGCGGTAGCCCCAGAGTTCGTGGCGAAACTCTTCCTCGATGAACTTCACCATGATGGCATCGTCGAGAAAACCAAGACCCGGAACGTGGTCGGGGATCAGATCTTCTGGATTCGAGAAATATGCGACGCCGGCGAGCACCTCGTTCCGAACCCTCTGGGGTGCCGCGTATTCGTCGTCGACGATCAAATCCGTGAGGTCTTCCAATACGGCGATCGCCTCGAGGACGAATTGGGGAGTCTTCTTGGACTCCCGGACCTGCGCAACGATCCCGCGCGCGTCGTTGACGATCGTCTCTGGGTCCTGAAGCTTCGCCCCCTGCTTCGCCTTTCGATACAGGTTGCGAAAATAGTTGGCGTCATCCTCATCCAGGGTGAAGCTGACCTTGAACTTCGCCGACATCGGATCGAACCTCCGAACACCTCGGGGCGTACGGCTGGAGCCGGATACGCCGGGGGTTCGACTGTATCAATACCGCGCGTACTCGATCAAGCGAGTGAAGGATCGATCCCACTCGCCCTCCCAGCGTTCGAGGACAACCCGGCCAGGGCTCCTGCCGGTAGCAAGCTGCTCGAAGATCGGTTCGAGAAACGGGCTCTCGTCGGGCGAGCCGGGTCCGGAATGACCGATGCGTCGGAGGCCACCCCGGGCGATCTCGGCGAGCTCGCGGGCAAGCTCGAGGATCGGCTGGCCCGCATAGTCAGCCATCAGGCCCTCCCGAGCCACCGCCGCGCTTGCCGACTCACGCTGCTCGGCGGTGGTCGATCCGACGAGATTCCAGGCGCTCGCCCGTGCGGCGGCATCGTAGAGGATCCCCTTCCAGACCGCCGGCAGCGAGCAGGTGAGGCCGGGGGGCACCGCATCGGCACCGCGAACTTCAATGAAGTGCTTGATGCGAACGTCCGGGAAGAGAGTCGTGAGGTGGCGATCGAAATCCGCGAGAGTCGGGCGTACCTCAGCGTGGCCTCGCTCGAGGAACTGCCGAAACGTCAGACCGTCGGCGGCCTCGTAGCGATCATCGCGCACGACGAAGAACATGGGAATGTCGAGCGCCCACTCGACGTAGCGCCGGTAGCCGAAGTCCGAGTCGAAGGCGATGGGCAACATCCCGCAACGGTCCGGATCCGTATCGGACCAGGCGTGAAGCCGCCGGGACAGAAAGCCATTGGCCTTTCCCTCCGACAGGCTGGAGTTGGCAAAGATGGCCGAGACGATCGGAGAAATTGTCAGAGCGATGCGCACCTTCTCGACCATGTCCGTCTCGGACTCGTAGTCGAGGTTCGCCTGAACGGTGGCCGTCGCGAACATCATGATCAGCGCCTGGGAGCCCCGGGTCGGCAGGTAGCGCCGCATGATCCGGTAGCGCTGCTTGGGCATGCTCGGTAGCTGCGCGACCGAGTGGATGGGGTGGATCCCGAGTCCCAGCCACACGATGCCGAAGGGCGCCGACGCCCGCCGGACGAGATCAAGATGGTCGTGAAACTCCTGGTGGGTCTCGTGAATCGTCCGCAGCGGGGCTCCCGAGAGTTCCAATTGCCCGCCCGGCTCGAGGGTGATGCTGGCGCCGTCCTTGTGCAGCGCGATGATGTTTCCGTCCTCCAGAACAGGCTCCCAGTCGCCGAGCTCGGCCATGCTCTCGAGCAGGGCCGCGATACCGCGTTCACCCTCGTAACCCACCGGGCTTCGATCAACTGTGTGAAGTCCGATCTTTTCGTGCTCGGTCCCGACCTTCCAAAGAGCGGGAGGCTTCTCGCCCGAACGCAGATACGCGACGAGATCGTCGATTGACTCGACGGGAGCCAGCGGCTCCTCGGAAGCCATCAGGTTGCCTCGCCCCCTAGCAACGCGGGCGGCTCGAATTCGGACGGGACGGATCGAATCACGGGCTGGCCGCCTCTTCCAGAAACGCTTCTAGAAACGCCGCCAGGGCGCTGGTGATGGAGGCCTGCGAAGCGAACGGGAAGCTCTGGCACGGTCCTTCCGCCTTGCCGGTTCGAAACGGTCCGACCAGGGTGATCTCCCCTCGACTCTTGGCGATCACGATGGCCTTGTGGCGGCCGCGCGTGAGGTCGAACTCCACCGCCCGCAGATGCTTCTCGTCGACGCGCGCCTCGCCCAAATCGATCCGTAGGTGAGGGGCTCCGGCGCGCTCGGCAGCCCGGTGAAAGCCATCCAGCGCGCTGGCGATCCGTTCACGCAGCGAGTCGAGCTGTTCTCGCGCTGCCCGGAGATCGGCGCTGTGAGCCGACTCCCTGGCCCCGAGCGTCTGGCCGAGCTTGGCCAGCCGGGAATCGAGGTCTGACGCGGAATTCGACGAGGGGGGTTGAGCCACGGGGGTGGAACTTACCGGCGGCCGGCGCGGTGGACCACAGGGACCGCCCCGGGGCGGCGGCCGAGCCTGCGAGGACGGATGCGTCAGGGCGGGGGCGGAGTCGGGCTTGGCTACAGGGCTTCGTCGCTGGCGACGAAGTTGCCGGAGTCCAGCTGGGCGAGCATCACGTCACGATGGGCTCGGAAGCTGTCCTGGGCCTCGGACGGCAGCGGCGGGCCTTCGGGGCTCGGTATCCGCGCCGGATTCACATATTTTCCGTTCTTGGCAACTCGAAAACACACGTGCGGTCCCGTCGCCAACCCGGTGCTTCCGACGTAGCCGATCACCTGTTTCTGGTCGACTGGCTGTCCGGCGCGCAGTCCGCTCGCGTAGCGGGAGAGGTGCGCGTAGTACGACACATAGCCGTTGGGGTGGCGGATCTTGACGAGGTTCCCGAACCCGCCGGTCCAGGACTTGTGAATGACCTCACCCCCGGAAACCGCATAGACTGGGGTCCCCGAAGGGGCGGCGTAGTCGATCCCGTGGTGGGGACGAGTGATCTTGAGGATGGGGTGGCGGCGCGCGGAGGAGTAGCGCGAGCTGACGCGTGCATAGCGCAACGGGGCCATCAGGAACTGGCGCTCGACCGAGCTGCCGTCGGGTCGGTAGTAGCCACCGTGGCCTTCTTCGGCTTCGAAGTACACGGCGGTGTGCTCTCCCGCCTCCCCGCCGTAACGAGCCGCCAGGATGCGGCCGGGACGCACGAAGCGCTCCTCCCCACCTTCATCGATCCGGTACAGCTGCTCGTAGAGGATGCGAAACTCGTCGCCCGGCCTGACCATTCGCGAGAAGTCGACGTCGTAGGCGAAGACGTCGGCGAAGTCACCGGCAAGCTGGGCTTCTGCACCGAGGTCGGTGATCGCTCCGTAGAGGCTGGAGGTGATGATCCCCGCGACGATCACGTTCCGGGGCCGAAGCTGAGCTTCGTCCCTGGCGACGCTGTAGCCACCCTCACGATCGCGTCGCAGCGTGTAGCGGACGATCGCCGAGGTCCGGTAGTCGAACGCTGCGAGCTCACCGTCGCCATCCTGAACCAGTCGGTAGCTGTGTCCGGGCTGCGATCGACGGAAGTCGAAGTGGCCGCCCAACTCTCGTACGATGCGGTCGACGACACCGGCACTGACGCCCTGCTCTCCCATAGAGCGCGCGAGCGTCTCGCCCCGGCGAAGCTCTCCTTCTACGATCCGCGTCTCTGCGACGGTGGGCGCCGGCGAATCGCTCTGGACCTGCATCGAGGCAGGCGGGGCGACCGCCTCCAAACTGGACGATTCGGCGAGGATCGGCGCCTCGTCAACGACCGTCGGCAGCGGCTCCAGAACCCCAGGGGGCCGTGAGGCGGAAGCTCCAAACCCCTCGTCACCCGTGGGATCCGCAGCGCTCGAAGAACCGATTGCCGACAGCGCAACCAGCCCGCCCAACGCCGCACACACTCCTACACCGAGAAGTGAGACCAGCGCAATCGGTCGCCGGTTGGACGAAGTTCGGCCCGAACGCATTGAGTTCGACAACCCCCCTAATACCGTGACGCGGTGCGTATAGTTAGCTTTCGGCGCGCGATCGCGCACGGTAAATACTTCTTTTGGCTTGTGGGACAGCACAGAGATGACACAGGTCGCGATATGAGTGCAAACCCCCTCAGTCCCGAGATGCGCGGATCAGGCCGGCACCGAGCCTCAAGTGTTCAGTCTAGAAGGCTTTTCCGGCGCCGAGCGAGCGGTGTCGGCGCTCCGCTCGCAGCTCTTCTCCGAGGGGCTGTGGGTTTCTTGCTCCTGCCGTGGCCGCTGGCGTGTGCGGTTTCCGGAGGCGCGGGGCTGCTCGGCGACGACCCGGCGGCCTCCATGGAGGAGCGCGCCGCGCGGCTGCTCTCCAGCGCAATCCGGATCAAGACCGCGAATCCGCCCGGCGACGAGAAGCCACTGGCCGAGTACTTCGCCCAGGTGCTCGCCTCGGCCGGGCTCGAGGCGCAGGTCGTCGATACGCCGCCGGGCAACTCCACCCTCGGGCGGGCGGCCGCCTGGGGAGTTGTGCGCGGACGCGGTGAGCGCCGACCGATCGTGCTGCTCTCGCATCTCGACGTAGTTCCCGCCGAGCCCGAGGACTGGCAGCACGATCCTTTCGGGGGGGTCCGCGACGGAGACGCCATAATCGGTCGCGGGGCGCTGGACGCGAAGGGCGTCTCGGTCGTGCACCTGCTGACGCTGTTGAGTCTCGCGCGGCGCGAGCACCCCTTGCGTCGAGACGTCGTCTTCCTGGCGACTCCCGACGAGGAGAGCGGGGGCCTGGACGGTGCCGGCTACATCGCGCGCGAGCGATCCGACCTGCTGGGCGGCGCCGAGTATCTGCTCACCGAGGGCGGAAGCATCCTGGCCCGAGGTCGCGACGAGCCGGCCCTCTGGCGGATTGGCGTCGTGGAGAAGGGGCCCTGCTGGCTGCGCGTCGCGTCCCACGGAACCGCCGGACACAGTTCCGTACCACCCCGCGACGCAGCGGTTCCCCGCCTGATTGCGGCTCTCGAACGCGTGAGCCAGATCGAGTCGCCGATTCGCGTTGTCCCCGAAGTCGCGCGCATGTACCGGGCCCTGGCGCCGCTGGCGGCGGCGGAAGACGCGGTGGGCTACGCGGATCTCGCGCACCACCTCGCGGCGGATCCGGAGTTTCGCGACCGCTTCATGACCATCCCGTTTCAGGCGGCACTGGTAAGCAACACCATGACCACCACGGTACTCGAGGGCAGCTCGCGCACCAATGTGGTTCCCGCGGAGGCCGTCGCCCACCTCGACGCTCGGCTGCTACCCGGAGAGAGCTGCGAGCTGTTCGCCGATGAGGTTCGAGCGGCGATAGCAGATTCGGGTATTACGGTCGAACCCCTGCTCGCTTTCGACTCGCGCAGCTCCCCCACCGATACCGCCCTCTATCGCGCCATCGAGGCGATCGCCGCGCGCTCGGAACCGCCGGGGCTCGCGGTTGCGAGCGTGACGATCGGCTTCACCGACGCCCACTATTTCCGAGACCTGGGGGTGACCTCCTACGGATTCACACCACGCGCCTTGCGGAGCGGAGACTTACGGGGCGTACACGGCCACGACGAGCGCGCCGCCCTTGGGCCGCTGGCCGAAGCCGTGGCGACCCTCATCGAGATTCTCGAAGAACTCGATCGCCGCGACTGAGCCGAGGCGCCCGGCGGCGCCCGATCCAGAACGCCCGTTCCAGACTATTGGGATTCCTGGATGGCCTTGTGGAGAGCTTCGAAGAGAGGCTCGACCTCGTCGACTTCGAGACAGGAGAAAGCGATCCGGAGATCCGTCGGCCCCACCGCGATGACTCCGATCCCATACTGGTCCAGCAGGCGGAGACGCACCTTCTCGGCGTCTACTCCCCTCGCGCGGACGCACATGAAGTAGCCGCTGTTGAAGGGGTACACGTCCCAGCTTTCCTTGAAGCGCGGCGCTCGGGCGACGGCGTAGACCTTCTCCGCCCGGGTCGACAACGTCTCCAGCTTCTCGAGGCGTTCGTCTACGAGCGACTCCGATTGGAGGGCCTTGAGGACGAGCGATTGAGAGAGCTGTGAAGTATTCGAGATCCCGCCGCGGATCGCGCCCCGCAGCTTGGCATCGAGCACCGCCGCTACCTCGTCGGCGTTGTCCGCGCTCCCCGGCCCAAGGGTCAAGAATCCACAGCGCAGGCCCCATACGAACAGCTCCTTGGTCGCGCCGTCGAGTTTGATGGCCAGTAGATTCGGGTGCCGATTCGCCAGCATGCCAAACAGCGACTCGGTCAGGCTCGGCGCGCCTAGGTGGTAGAAGAGCCCGAAGTACGCGTCGTCGATGACTGCAACCACCCGCGTTCCGGCCTCCGCACAGGCCACCAGAGCCGCGACCATCTTCTGAGCTTCCGCGGGAGTGGGCATGTAGCCGGTGGGATTGTTCGGGAAGTTGAGCAGCACGATCAGCTTGTCGCGTCCTGCAGCGTTCTCCTCCAACGCCTGTGCGAAGCCGTCCGTGTTGAAGCCCTCGCCGTCGAAGAACTGAAACGTATTGATTTCGGCGCCGAGGCGAACCTCGTAGGCCAGACGATAATTTCCCCACAGCTTGTCGGGCATCAGGATGCGATCGCCCGGATCGACGAACAGATCCCCCACGAGTGCGATTCCATGGGTAATGGCCGCGGTGACGACGGGTAGCCCCACCCGCTTGTCGCGCAGAGACGGGTTCTCGGCCAGTAGCTTCCGGAGCCAGCACTCGCGCAGCTCGGGCTGGCCGGCCGGTGGGGCGTAGTTGAATGCTTCGGCCGCATCGACGTCGACGAGGTATCGGGCGATGGAGGCCAGGTGCATCGGCTCCTCGCCCTCGGTCGCGATCCCGATCGTCGCGTTGAGGTGGGTCGCCTTCTGCTTGGCCTCCGCGCTCTGCGAGAGGATACCCTTGGGAAAGTAGAGCCGTCGGCCCAAGGACGAGAGCATCGCCGATACTTCGGGAGCAGCGGCGTCTAGCCTGGTGTTGAGGTCGCGGGCGAGCGGATTCAGATCGGCTTCGGATTGGCTTCGGTTCTGGCTCATCGAGAGATCCTGCGAGGCGCGCTCGCCGGAATCTACAATCGACGCTGCAGGACGTCCATCCAAGGGTCGAAGCCGAGCGCCCGCCAGAAGCTCCCCCCCTCGGCATTTTCCGCCGCGACCCGAATTTCGCAGCGCGCCAGGCCGCGCTCGGCCAACCAGCTCAGGCAGTCTTCGACCAGCGCCCGGCCGATTCCGCGACGACGCTGGCCTGGGCTCACGATCAGCTCGGTGATCTCCGCTCGCTGGGTCTCGACCATGATTCGGGGAGCGCGATCGACGCGCACCGAGCAGAAGCCGGCGAGACCCGTTTCACCCTCACACACCAACAGGGCCGCGTCAGCATCCCGAAGGGTCGCCTCCAGCAGCCGACGGACTTCGGAATCGGCGCCAGCGCGGAGCGCGAAAGCCGAATCGAGGCCCGCGTGATGCTCGTTGAGCGCGAGCCAGAGGGACACCAAGGCGTCGAGGTCGCGGGGGACCGCTCGACGAATACGCTGGCGTTCAGTCGACGTAGCCGAGGGCTTCCAGGGCGCGGCGTCCCCGATCGTTGGCCTTTTCGTTCGGCGTCTTCCCGTCACTCTTGAGGCCCTCGGTCGCCGACGAGCGCGTCATCTTGAAGGTTCCATGCCGGCTGCCATCGCGCTCGAACGATCCGCTCATGCTGCCATCTTCGGACCCGATCACCGTCGTGGTATAGAGCGTCACCCCGTCGAGGTCTTCCGAGCGCTCGGAGCCGAGCACGTCTTCCCGCCGGAAGATCGGCCCCGTGTCGCCGGAGTCGATGTTCCAATGCTCGACGTAGCTGATCACCGAAGCCGAGGCGGCCGTATTCCTCGAGAACGACGCCCAGTTGCCATCCGAGTTCTTCAGCGTCTTGGATTTCATTCCCCGTTCGTTGACGGCGAGGCCATCCTTGATGTCTGCGAGCTGGCTCGGGCTGGGCTCCCAGAACTCCAGGACGCGGGAGCTGCGGCCAAGGGATCGATCGAAGCGGCCCGACTGGTCGTCGAAGACGACGATGGGGTAATCGGTCCAGCGCAGGCGGCTGCCCGTCTTCTCGAACACCCAGACCCGATCCTCCCAACGCTCGCGCTCGGGATGGGGTGCGTTGTCGTCCTTGTAATGGACCAGTACGTGCCAGGTGCCCGCGAGGTCCGGCGAATCGCCTGAAACTGCCACTGGAGCAAACAGCGCGCTCGCCGCCAGCAGGCCCAGGGTGACGAGAAGTCGGGCGCTCAAATGGTTCGCTCCACCTCGGGAAAGGTTCTCCATACCGTTACTCCACAGAAGTGCGATCCCTCGGTGCAGCGCGGGCGGACGACTCCGGTGCGCACGAAGCACGGTGGACCGACGTGTCGGATCAGACTTGGGTGAACGGCGCCCACTTGCTCGATCTCGTCCATTGAAGCGTTCCAGATCTCGCGTTGCGCGTTGAGGCAGGTTCGCATCGTCCACTTATGGATCAAGTCGAGCAAGCTGCCAGACTCGACGAAGCGAATCGCCACGGCGTTGGGAAGTGCGTAGAGCGCCAGCTCGGGCTCGACACCTGCGCCCAGCAGCTGTTCGCGCGCGTGCCAGGCCGCGCCGACGGCCTCGGTGAACAGGGCGTGGCAGCCGGGATCGTCGCGAATCAGCTCCGGCTCGACGACGTCCACCGTCGCCGGAACCGTTCGCGAAAGCAGCGGGCGGGAGCCGGGCACGGTGCGGTGGCGTTGATCCTGGGAATCCGCGGTGTGTGAGAGCTTCTTTCTGAAGGTGTAGTGCGCGTGGGTCAGGGCGCGCATGATGGGCGCGTGGGTCGAAATGTTCAGCGTATCGACCCGATAGGAGTTCTGAGACGGATCGAGCACCAGCTCCAGCGCGGCGTCATCCTCCAGCTCATAACGACCCAGCACGTGGCGAACCGCGTCGGCGACCACTTCCGGACCCCGGGCGCTGTAGTCGATCAGGCGGGAGCAGCGACCGTCGAGAAATTTGTCGAAGGACTCTGTGCCGGCGGGGTCGCCAACTCCGGGCTCCGCGAGTTGCCGCTCGACCACCTCGTCCGCTTCTCGCGCCGGCTCGCCGACGCGAGCGAAGAAGTCGGGATCGATGCGTTCGACCTCGGCAACCATCCGCCCCACCACGTCGGCTGCCTCGCGCGGAACGTCGCTGGCCGACACCATCCGGCGCAGGCGGTGGAGCACGATCCCCGAGACGGTGTAGACCATCGCCGTGTGGCAGGCGATCGGGATCACGTAGCGAGCAGTCTCGATCGCGCGCTTCTCCGCTTCACGCGCGATGCTCTTGCCAAAGGCAGTCGATTTGCGCGCCGACAGACGCCACAGGTCCGAGAGGATTCGATACGTCAAGGGTGTCAGACGTTCGGTCAGCTCACGGTAGGCTTGCCAGGAACGCTCGATGGAAGCCTCGAGTATCTCGCGCGCCCGACCCTCGAGCTTGGGGGGAACGTGTGCGGTCACCTCGTCGAGCTTCACGTAGCGTTGGCTCTGCTGCTCCGTGTTGTAGAACGGAAATCCATGCAGAAACGACCACACGAGCTGGCGGGAGATACCCGAGAGTGCAAACTCGAATGTGGCGTGCTGATACACCGTGTGGTGACCACCGTCGTAAGTCAGAGGACCGATGCTTTGACGTTGGCGCTCGGTGATTTCTTCGGGGTCGATGACCCTGGACGAGTAACAGGTGCGCGCCGCCGAGATGGCGTCGTCGTAGGGACGATCGAACCAGCTGCGCAGGCGGACATCCGGTCCGCGATCGATGATTGCCACAAGCCCCCCGGGACAGGTCTACTCTGACAGAGACCCTCCCCTGCAGCAACGTTTCCAAAGATGGGAAATTGTTTTCCCAATCTGAAAGCTGCCAGCCGGCCCTCGACTGCCGGGCCGCTTTCGTATTCTGAAGGGAATCAAAAGCGATCCCGATAGCTTGGAGGGAAAGCTGCCTCTACGATGCACGCCGTCCACGGTTGGCACGGCGCTTGCCGTGAGGAGCGCGGGGGGTTGCATCGGCGGGGCACATCCGCACGCGGGCCGCGAAGCGGCGACTCGGCCTCCCCAGAGAGGCACCGGGAGCGCCACCGCTCAACAGGGAGCCGAGCAGGCGTTCGATGATCACACTCTGGATCGTCCACCGCGATTCGCGAATGCGCTCGGCACTGGCCCGGGTAGCGGCAGCCCCCGAGAGCGCAATCTCGGGCCCTCCGGGGGATCCGCTGTTTCTGACGGCGCCCGCGGCGGACGTCGTGGTGTTGGGCCTGGCCGGCGATCTCGAGGCCGAGCTGGAGTTCGCACACCAGACCGCCTCCCGCCTGCGCGACGCCCGCTGGATCCTCGTGCCCGAGCGCCGCGACTCGGCGGCCGTGCAAGCGCTCTTCGACTCCATCGACGCGACGATCCTGAGCTATCCGCCCGACGCACGCACGCTGCGCGCAGAGATCCACGCCACGGACCTGCGCGGTACCGGCGGACGCCTGGCCCTCTCGGAGCGGCCGTCGCGCGATCTACTCGCCGAGCGCTTCGCCCGTTGGTTCGCGGACCTCGAGCTACCCGAGTTAATGCGCGCCCTCGACCCGCGTCTGTGGGACGTGCCGTTGTTGATTGCCGGCGAAACGGGAACCGGGCGCGGCTTGATGGCCCAGTACGTTCACGTCTTCGGGCCCGGGGCAGCGGGCGAGCTCGCGCACGTCGTCTGCCAAGCCGGGATGTCGGCCGCCGACCTGGATCGGGCGCTGAGCGAGGCAGCTCGAGAGGCAACAGCAGCGCGTACGGTCTGGTTGGAGGACGTCGATTCGCTTCCCCTCGCCAGCCAGCGGCGACTGGCGCGCTGGCTCGAGCTGGGCCCGCCGGCCGGAATGCGGCGGACGCGGATCGGACGCTGGATCGGAACGATTTCAGACGCCCCGGAGTTGGGCCCGCAAGGCAGCCTGGACCCGGGTCTGCGCGATCGCCTGAGCGGAATCTCTCTGCGAATCCCGCCGCTGCGCCAGCGCACCCAGCTGATCGCCCCGCTCGCCAACCAGACCGCGCTGGCCTGGTGTAGCGCCCACCGAGAGCTACCGCGCCGCTTTGGAGAAGACGCGATCACGGTGCTCGAGGAGTATCCCTGGCCCGGCAACCTGCAAGAGTTCGAGGCGGTCGTGCTGCAGACGCTCGTCGCAGGCTCGGCCGACCCGATTCGCGCCGACGATCTTCAGTACGACGGGACGGCCTTCGCGCCCCTCGACGCCAACGCATTCGGCGTGTTGATCGACTCGGACGAGGCTGCGGCCAGCAATCCGGCGGCGGTACCCGCAACGGCGGTCGAACGCAGCGCAGATGCCGCGCAACCGGCCGAGACCGGCCGGCCCAAAGCCGCGCCCACGACAGCGCCGCTCCGGGACAGCCCCCTGCAGCCGTTGGCAGCCGCGATCGCTCACGAGGTGCGCAACCCACTTTCGACGATCCGGACCTTCGCCGAGCTGCTACCCGAACGCTACGACGATCCCGAATTCCGCTCTCGGTTCAGTGAGCTGGTCGGGCAGGATGCTCTGCGGATCGAATCCGTCGTGGCCCGACTGGTGGAGCTGGCAGCGCTCGGCCGCGAACCGCCGAGCCCCGTGGACATCTCGGCTCTGCTGGACGAGCTGCTCGACACGCATCGGGAGCTCATCCACAGCCGTGGCCTGCTGGTTCTCAGGGAGCTCGACGCGCAGCCCCCCCACGCCTTGGGCGACGCCGGACAGTTGGGCTTCGCGCTCGAGTCCTTGCTGGCCAGATCGCTGCGGCTCGCGCCGGAGGGGGGCGAGGTCTACATCGCTTCTCGGCATCACCGCACGGGCTTGCGCGGCGGACCGGCGATCCGGGTCCTGGTTCGCTTCGGTGAGCGAGGCCAGCTGGCGTCACGGCCGCGCGTAGCTGGTACCTCGGCGGCGGAGAACGCGATGGAGTTCGCGATCGCTCAGGCGATCATTCGCGCCCAGGGCGGGAGCTTCGCGATCGACGCGGGGGAAGGGGGCGAGACGGTGGTACTGCTAGACATCCCCGCTTGAGCTCCGTCTGATAGTCTCCCGGCCAATGGCCCGCCTGCTGGTGGTGGACGACGAGCCGGGCGTGCGCGAATCGCTGCGCATGCTCTTCAAGGACGATTGCGAAGTCGTCACCGCCGCCTCGGTGGACGAGGCGACGCAGCTTCTCGCCAGCTCGCAGCCCGATCTGATGCTGCTGGATCTAGTGATGCCAGGCCGTGGCGGATTGGATCTCCTCGCCGACGTCTCCGAGCTGCTCGATCCCCCGCTGGTGGTGGTGCTGACGGCCACCCGGACGGTGGCCACCGCGGTGGAGGCCATGAAACGGGGCGCGGTCGATTACGTCACCAAGCCCTTCGAGGTGGAGGCACTGCGCCTCAAGGTTCGACAGCTGCTGGAACGGCGAGCACTCGAGCGCGAAGTCATCCAGCTGCGGGCCCAGGTGGACGACCGCGAGCGGCTGGGCGGGCTGGTCGGCCGCAGTCCACCGATGCAGCAGCTGTTTCACAAGATTCGTCGGGTCGCCAGCTCCAAGGCCACCGTCTTGCTCCGCGGCGAGAGCGGGAGCGGCAAGGAGCTGGCCGCCCGGGCCATCCACGACCTTGGCGACCGCGCCGACGAAGCCTATGTGGCGGTCAATTGTGCTGCGATTCCCGACAACCTGATCGAGAGCGAGCTGTTCGGCCACGAGCGCGGAGCGTTCACGGATGCACGCGAGCGCAGGATCGGAAAGTTCGAGGCGGCCTCCGGCGGGACGCTTTTTCTCGACGAGGTCGGCGAGTTGGCGGTCTCCGTCCAGGCCAAGCTGCTGCGTGCCCTTCAAGAGCTGCAGATCGAGCGGCTGGGAGGATCCGCTCCGATCCAGGTGGATGTGCGCGTAATCGCCGCGACGAATCGCGATCTCGAGAGCGACGTATCGAACGGCCGCTTTCGCTCCGACCTCTTCTACCGCATCAACGTGGTCCCGATCGAGCTGCCCTCCCTCGCTGCTAGGCGCGAAGACATCGCGCGGCTGGCGGACCATTTCCTGGCCCAAGCGCGCTCCCAGGCCAACCGCGGCCCCAGCAGCGTCTCTCGCGAGGCGATCACCCTGCTGGAGCGCTACTCCTGGCCCGGCAACGTCCGCGAGCTGGAGAACGCCATCGAGCACGGCGTCGCCCTCGCGGAGGGCGAGGTACTCGGCATCGACGACCTGCCTCCCGCAATCGCTCGCGCGGGAGCCGTAGAGACCCTGCGCGACGCGGTTCGGGCGGGCAGCCTGGGCTTCGAGGAGGCGGTGGGCAACTTCGAGCGCCAGCTGATCGTGGAGACCCTCGAACGCTGCGACTGGAACCAAACCCGCGCGGCCGAGCAGCTGCAAACCACTCGGCGCGCCTTGAAGCTCAAAATGGACCGCTACAGCCTCGGTAAGCCCGGCGAAGACTAGACCCCGTCTGAGCGCCGTCCGCCCGAGCTGGGTGTTCTCATTCGAACACTAAAATTTATCTAACTAAATCAAACAAATAGATCGATAATTGCGTATCGACGTTCCATTCGGAACGAATCTGCATCGCTGCCGGTCCGTCACCAGAGTCAGCGCCTTCTCTGATTCTAAAGCAATTTCAAGTGGTTACACGCCTGAGCCAGCTCCGGGCGGAGCTGGCACGTCACTTGCGATGACAGGGCGGCTGAAGGCCGACGGATTCGGGGGGGATCCAGTGAGTTACGGAGAAACCAAGATCTTGATCGTGGACGACGAGCAGGGGCCGCGCGACTCGCTGCGGATGATCCTCTCCCCGGAGCATCACGTACTCCAGGCGAGCAGCGGAATCGAGGCCATCGAGTGCTTGAGACGCGAGCCGGTAGATCTGATGACATTGGATCTGCACATGCCCGGAATGAACGGCCAGCAGCTGCTGCGGACCGTGCGAAACGAGTTCCCCCAGGTCGAGATCGTCATCATCACCGGCTGTGGATCGGTGGAGAGCGCCGCCGAAGGCATTCGATTCGGCGTCTGTGACTATCTCCAGAAGCCCTTCGACGTGGTCCAGGTCAGCGCGGCCGTCGAGCGTGCGCTCGCCCGCCAGCGGGCGCGGGGGCGCCTGACCTCCTTCCTGGAACAGCTCGGTGAGGCGGTGGGCCGCGAACGCGACGCCTTGGCGATTCTCGACGACGTTCATCGCAGCGGCAAGGTTCGCGCGCGGGTCAGCGGGCTGTTCGAGGAGTGCGGCGGGCGCGCGGAGCTGTCGACCGGGGCGCTCGATCGTCCCCGCACCAGCGAGTTTCTCGAAGTGCTGGCAGAGACCATCGAGATCAAGGATCGCTACATGCGCGGGCACGCTCGGCGGGTGGCGTTCTACGCCAGCCTGATGGCCGAGCGCTTGTCGCTCGCCTCCGAGGAGCTCGAATCCGTCCGCTTCGCGGCGTTTCTTCAC
This sequence comes from uncultured Opitutales bacterium, assembly GCA_964194865.1. Lineage (GTDB taxonomy): Bacteria > Myxococcota_A > UBA9160 > UBA9160 > SMWR01 > CAXMOC01. The sequence continues at coordinate 61,367 of CAXMOC010000141.1, forward strand.
GACCTGGGCAAGGTGGGTGTTCCGACGGACCTGCTGCTGCGAGCTGGAGCGCTCGACCCGAGCGAGCGCAGCCTGGTGGAGCAACATCCCGAGATCGGCCAACGGCTGCTCGAGCCCCTCGCCATTCCCTCGGCGATTTCGTCGGCGGTCCGACACCACCACGAGTGGTGGGACGGAACCGGTTATCCGGATGGACTCTCGGGCGAGAAGATCCCCCTGGCCGCGCGGATCATCGGCGTGGTCGACGCCTTCGACGCCATGAGCTCGGACCGGCCTTATCGCCGGGCGCTGGATCGCGCGCTGGTCAGCGACGAGCTGCGGCGTTTCAGCGGCATCCAGTTCGATCCTGTCATCGCGAAGGAGTTTCTCAGCGTGCTCGAATCGGGCGCGTGTGACGTCGATCCCGAAACCGTGGCGGACGCAGTCGCAGATGTGCGCAGCCCCGCCCCCTCGAACCGCCCCGCGGCGGGCATAGGAGTTGGATGATGGCTAGCGCGTTGAAGGTCGATTCGAATCACAGGGGACTCACTGAGCCGCGCCTGGCCCCGGCATTCTCGACGATCCGCCGAGAGCCCCGGACCAACGAGGTGCGAAGCGCCGAGTACACGCCCTTCCCGCGAGTCTCCAGCGACCAGAATCCCCGACTGGGATTTACCCGCGACATATCCGCCTTGGGGATGTGTCTGGGCGTCGACAGGCCCGAGCCGATCGGCTCGCTGCTGCGCGTCGAGGTTCGTCGGATCGATGGGGCATCGATGGGAGCGACCGTCGGCCGCGTGGTGTGGTGCTCGTCCGCCCATGCCGGCCGCTTCTGGCTGGGGCTCGACCTGATGTGCGAGATCAACGCCCCGCGCATCGGCGTCCGGGCATCCGCCAGCGAGACCTAGGGACAGCTTTTCAACCCGGGGGGGTAGCCTGCGGGGAGGTCTTCGGCGTGGCTTCGAAGGCCCCCCGCAGGCATCATGGGTGACTGCTAGCGTTCCCAAGAACCTCGCGGGGCCCCCATGTTTGGCATCGGGATGACAGAGCTATTGATTGTCCTGGTGGTCGGACTCCTTGTGATCGGGCCCAAGAAGCTGCCGGAGCTCGCCCGCACCCTGGGGCGCGGGCTCGCTGAGTTCCGCCGCGCGTCTACCGAGATGCGTCGCGAATTTCTCGATGTAGCCGAGTCGACACGGATCGATCCGCCCGCGGAGGATCCGCCCGCGGAGAGTCCGCCTGCGAAGGGCGAACCCGGCGACGAGACCTCGGGCTCCGACCTTGGATGACGAGAGGCTCCCGCTCACCTCGCACCTGAGCGAGCTGAGAACCCGCATCTTTCGCATCCTCGGCGCCTGGATCGTGGGTGCGCTAGTGGCCTGGAACTTCAGCGAGCCCATCTTCGCCTACCTGCTCGAGCCGGCGGTGGCCGCCTTGGGGCCGGGCGAGCAGACACTCCAGGCCATCGCACCCACCGAGATCTTCTTCACCTATCTCAAGTGCGCGGCGCTCGCCGGATTCGTCCTCGCGCTACCCGTGATCTTCTGGCAGATCTGGTCCTTTGTGGCGCCGGGTCTGTACGCGACCGAGAAGAACGCCATCATTCCGTTCGTGACCGTCTCGACCCTGCTCTTCAGCGGGGGCGCGTTCTTCGGTCACACGATCGTCTTTCCGCTGATGTTCCAGTTCTTCACTCAGTTCGACAGCCAGTTCGTCGAGTCCGCCTGGACGATGCGGGAAGTCTTCAATCTCACCACCCGCCTGTTCCTCGCTTTCGGCGTTGCATTCGAGCTTCCCGTAGCCGTCTTCTTCCTCTCGATCGCCGGCATCGTCGACGCCCCCACCCTACTCCGGGGAACTCCCTACGCCGTTCTGGCCGTGTTCGTCACTGCGGCGATCCTGACTCCGCCAGACTGGGTCAGTCAGATCTTCCTCGCCGTCCCAATGGTCGGCCTCTACCTGCTAGGCGTCGGTGTCGCTTACCTCTTCAGTGCAACTCGCTCCCGCAAATCCACTCGCAAGGAAGCCACCCGCTAGCTCCCGCCCCGCCCTGTCCTCGCCGCAAAGACCCTGGGTCTTGCCCTCTACCGCCAAGCAACAGGCCTCGCCCAACACCTCACATTCGACATCTTCCACCCCCTCCCAACCGAGTTCTCACTCGAAGAAATCGACACTCTCGACGATCTCGCCACCGAACTCTTCGCGGTTTGAACACCGCATAACACCGACCGCGAGCCGGCCCTGGGTGGAGGTGGGAAGGAACTCAGCGCAGCGAGGAAACGAGGCTCCGTAACCTCACGGCTCCGTGTTCCCCCGAAGCACCATCGCGGCCACCAAAGTCCCACGCGAGCCATTCCGCCCCACCTCCACCCAGGGCCGGCTCGCGCGCGCTACCTCGCACCTAAATCCGAGCCAACCGCTCCACGATCGCATTCTCCGCCGCCACCGAGTCGACCCGCATCGCCACCCGCATCTCGGCGCCAATCCCCACATCGGAAGCCACTTCCAGTGTGCGCAGCACGCCGCTCTCGATGGTGGGAACCACGCGCAGCTGTTCGAAGCCGAGACAGCGGTCGTCGATCAGGGCGAGCACGGTCAGCGGGTCGTGTAGAAAGGCCGCGTTGTCGTCGGCAAGCGTCCCCCCGAGCCCCGTGAAGATGCGCCGCTGCACCGGCTCCCAGACCCTGACCTGATCCGCCAGCACCCGCGCCACGGGTCCCGCAGCGTCCAGCTCCTCGAGTCGCGAGCTGCGCAGCCAGGTTGCCAGCGTCACATCGGCCGGGATCAAGGTGGTTCGGAAACCCGCACCCAGAACCGCCACCGAGGCTTCTGGATCCGAACAGAGGTTGTAATCGATGCCGGGCGCGCACAGGTGATCGCCGAGCCGAACCTCGCGCAGATGGCCGCCCATGATCGTGATCCCAGCCACCCGCCCTGGCAGCTTGGAGTCGAGCGCGAGGGCGCGCGCCAGATTGGTCATAGGGCCGACGAGCACGATCTCAAGGCCCTCGACCTCCCTGGCCGCGCGAACGATGCGCTCGGGGCCAGGTTCGTCGAGGAGCTTCGCGGTCGAACCGTCCACCACACAGTCGGCCTCATGGCCGAACGCGCCGAAGCGGCGCGCCCCGCGCAGCAGAGGTTTGCGCTCGCCAGCACAGACCTCCACCTCGGAACGGCCGGCCAGGCCGAGTAGTCCGGCTGCGATTCGCGCTCGCAGCTGTGTATCGCCGGCAACCGTCGTCACCGCGGCCAGCTCCAACTCCTCGGGTGAGGCGAGGATCAGGCCCAAGGCGAGAGCGTCGTCGACATCGCTTCCGATGTCCGTGTCGAACAAGATCTGGCGCCGGGCCTCAGCCATCGGTCTTGGCTCGAACCTGGAATCGACGGGCGAGTCCGTCGAGGATCACGTCGAAGCGCGCTCCTTTGGAGCTTACGAGCGCTTCATACTGGCGCCCTTCGACGATTACCGAAAGGCTCTCGGTTTCACCGGCTGTGTCGAATCGCGCGGTCCGGTCCTGGGTCGATATCTCATAGCCGGTGGAAACCCTGCGAATAGTGAGCTTGGCCGCCTCACTCCCTTTTGCGACGACTTCATATTCGGCAGCAGGCACATCGTCCACGTCCGTCGGATTCGCCTGGCGGTAGACGGCGATCGCGGCGACGCCGGCGGCGATGAAACCGGACGCCTCCCCAGAGGCGGCCTCGTCTGAACCCAGCTCTGCCGCGACGAAGTCGGTGCGGTAGCTGCCAGCGACGAAAGCCGGCGACCCCACGACCCGGCGGTGGAAGGGAATGGTCGTCGCGATGCCCTGCACCGCGAACTCGCGGAGCGCGCCGCCCAGCCGCGCAATCGCCTCTTCTCGATCCACCCCCCAACAGATGAGCTTGGCCACCAGGGGGTCGTAGTGGGTCGAGATCGAATCTCCTTGGGCGACGCCGCTGTCGACGCGCACACCGAAGCCCCCCGGCGGTCGATAGACCCCGACACGTCCCGGTGACGGGGCGAAGCCCCTGGCCGGATCTTCCGCGTAGATGCGGGCTTCGATCGCGTGGCCCCGAATTACCACGTCTTCCTGGGCAATCGACAGGGGCTCCCCGGCGGCGATGAGAATCATCTGCTTCACCAGGTCGATGCCCGTCACGGCCTCGGTGACCGCGTGCTCGACCTGAATCCGCGTGTTCATCTCGAGGAAGTAGAATTCGCCCCTCTCATCCACCAGGAATTCGCAGGTCCCGGCGCCGCGGTAACCGATCGATTCGGCCGCCGTCAGCGCGGCTCGTCCCATCGCCTCGCGCAGCTCGGCGCCCACACGGTTGGCGGGGGCCTCCTCGAGCAGCTTCTGGTGGCGGCGCTGGATAGAGCACTCGCGTTCTCCGAGGTGGACCGTATTGCCATGGGCGTCCGCGAGAATCTGAACCTCGATGTGACGCGGCGCCTCCATGACCTTCTCGAAGTAGATCGCATCGTCCCCGAAAGCGGATTTCGACTCGCCACGCACGCGCTCCAGAGCCTTGGGAAGCTCCGCGGGGGAGCGGACCAGCCGCATTCCCTTGCCACCACCGCCCGCACTCGCCTTGACCATCACGGGGTATCCGATCTGCTCCGCCCAGCGCTCCGCCTCGGCGTCCGATTTGATCTCGACGCTACCGGGCACGACCGCAACGCCGGCCGCATCCATCAGGCGTCGCGCGCCGAGCTTGGTTCCCATGGCGCGGATCGCGTCGGAACCGGGGCCGATGAACACGATTCCCGCGGCTTCGCACCGGTCGGCGAAATCCGCATCTTCCGCGAGGAATCCGTAGCCGGGATGAATCGCCTCGGCGCCGGCCCGCCTGGCGATCTCGACGATCGACTCGCCCCGCAGATAGGAATCTCGGGCCGGAGAAGGCCCGCAGAGATGCGCTTCGTCCGCGAGCCGGACGTGCAAGGCGGCGCGATCGGCCTCGGAATAGATGGCGACGGTCGGGATCGAGAGCTCACGACAGGCGCGAATCACGCGGACCGCAATCTCGCCCCGGTTCGCAATCAGGACCTTCCGGAACACGGACGCAATCTAGCAGGATGCGCTGACCGCTAGAGCGGAATATTTCCGTGCTTCTTCGGCGGATTCGAGTCTCGCTTGTTGACCAGCATCTCCAGCGCTGAGATGATCCGCGGCCGCGTCTCCTCGGGCTGGATCACAGCGTCGATGTAGCCGAGCTCGGCGGCTTTGTAGGGGCTGGCGAAGGCCTCCCGGTACTCGTCGCTCAGCTCTTGCCGGCGCGCCTCGGGATCTTCCGCGCCTTGCAGCTCCTTGCGGAACACGATGTTCACCGCACCGTCGGGGCCCATCACCGCGATCTCTGCGGTTGGATACGCGTAGTTGATGTCGGATCGAATGTGCTTGCTGTTCATCACGACATACGCGCCGCCGTAGGCCTTGCGAGTGACCACGGTAATGCGGGGAACGGTGGCTTCGCAGAAGGCGTAAAGGAGCTTGGCGCCGTGCTTGATGATCCCGCCGTGCTCTTGATCCACACCCGGCAGAAAGCCCGGTACGTCGACGAGGGTGACCAGCGGAATGTTGAAGGAATCGCAGAAGCGGACGAAGCGCGCCGCCTTCTTCGAAGCATCGATGTCCAGTACGCCCGCGAGGTAAGCGGGCTGGTTGGCGACGATACCCACCGAGCGTCCCCCGAACCGGCAGAAGCCGACGAGGATATTGCGCGCGTTGAGCGGCGCGACCTCGAAGAAGATCCCATCGTCGACGATGAGCCGAATCAGCTCCTTCATGTCGTACGGGTTGTTCGGTTTGTCGGGAACCAGCGTGCGAAGCTCCGGCGCCATGCGATCACTGGCGTCGCCCGTGGCCACGAAAGGCGGATCCTCGTGGTTGTTCTGGGGAATGAATGACAACAGCGACCGAATCGTCTGGATGCACTCTTCTTCGCTCTCCACCGCGAAGTCCGCGACGCCACTCTTGGAAGCGTGCGTGGCGGCACCGCCGAGAGCTTCGGCCGACACCTCCTCGCGCGTCACCGTCTTGATCACGTCCGGCCCGGTGATGAACATGTTGCTGGTTCCCTTCACCATGATGATGAAGTCCGTCATGGCCGGGGAGTAGACGGCGCCGCCCGCGCAGGGCCCCATGATCGCCGAAATCTGCGGCACCACTCCCGAGGCCAACACGTTGCGCAAGAAGACATCACCGTAGCCGCCGAGCGAAACCACGCCCTCTTGAATCCGGGCACCTGCTCCGTCGTTCAATCCGATCACCGGTGCCCCGACCTTGGCGGCCAGATCCATCACCTTGCAAATCTTCTCCGCGAAGGCTCCCGACAAGCTGCCGCCAAAGACGGTGAAATCCTGCGCGAAGACGAAGACCTGGCGCCCACCGACCTTCCCGTAACCGGTCACGACCCCGTCGCCGAGCGACCGGGTGTTCTGCATACCGAAGTCCGTGCAGCGGTGGGTCACGAAGGCGTCCAGCTCGACGAAGCTTCCAGGATCGAAGAGCTTGTCGATGCGCTCGCGCGCCGTGAGCTTGCCAGCCGCGTGCTGACGCTTGACGCGCTCTTCACCGCCCCCCACCAGGGCGGTCTCGTTCATTTGCTCGAGCTTCTTGATCTTCGCTTCAATCGACATGCGGTTTCGCTCGCGACGCTCCAGAAATCGATCAGGCGCCGGCTAGATCACCAATGATCTGCTCGAGCCTGAGCGTGTATTGGACGAGATCGATCTTCTCCCGAGCCACGCCGGAATCCATGGCAGCCTTGGCGACGGCCGGGGCGACGAAGAGCAGGACCCTGGGGTCAAAGGGCTTCGGGATGATGTACTTGGGTCCGAATTCGAACTCTTCGCCGGGGTAGGCGTCCCGAACGGCGGAGGGAACCTCCTCGGTACGGCGTGTGACCTCCACCAAGGCCATCACGGCTGCCCGCTTCATGGGCTCGTTGATCGCCCGGGCGCGAACATCCAGAGCGCCCCGAAAAATGAAGGGGAATCCCAGCACGTTGTTGACCTGGTTGGGGAAGTCGGATCGGCCGGTGGCGATGATGGCATCCGCGCGAACGGCCTCGACTTCGGCTGGGTCGATCTCGGGATCGGGATTCGCCATCGCGAACACGATGGGCTTAGGGGCCATTCGACCCACCATCTCCCGGGTCACCACGCCGGCCTGGGAGAGGCCGACAAAGACGTCAGCCCCGTCCATGGCATCTGCCAGGGTTCGCCTGGAGGTTTGTGTCGCGAACTCTGCCTTTTGTGGGTTCATCCCCTCGCTGCGTCCATCGTGGATCACGCCACGGCTGTCACATACGAGCAGGTTTCCCGGCCGAATGCCCAGGTCCCGGTAGAGTCGCGCGCAGGCGATGCCCGAGGCACCGGCGCCCGAGAAGACCACCCTTGTGTCGGTAATATCGCGCCCCGTGATCTCGAGTGCGTTCAGGAGAGCAGCCGCCGAGATGATCGCCGTCCCGTGTTGGTCGTCGTGAAAGACCGGAATGTCGAGGGTTTCGGCCAGGCGACGCTCGATCTCGAAGCACTCGGGCGCCCGGATGTCCTCGAGGTTGATGCCGCCGAAGCTCGGAGAGATGATCTGGATGGTCCGGACGATTTCGTCGACGTCGAGGCTGTCGATCTCGATGTCGAATACATCGATGTCAGCGAAGCGTTTGAAGAGGACCGCCTTGCCCTCCATCACGGGTTTTCCGGCCAGCGGCCCGATGTTCCCCAGCCCCAGCACGGCGGATCCGTTGGAGATCACGGCGACGAGGTTGCCCTTCGCGGTGTAGGTAAAAACGGCGTCAGGGTTCTTTGCGATCTCGCGGCAGGGCTCGGCCACCCCGGGGCTGTAGGCCAGGGATAGATCGTCTTGGGTCACGGTGGATTTGGTGGGCGTGACCTCGATCTTTCCCGGCCGTCCCTCGGAGTGGTAGGCGAGGGCCTCGTTACGCATGACCAAGCTGATCCCCAAGGCGGTTCACCGAGGCCCGGCTTGGCCTCGAAATTGGCAAGCGGCCGAGTCTATCAGATCCGCTGGCCCCACGGCAGAGGGCAAAAGTAGCGCTGGTTCGCAGACTTCGGCCGGATTGGACGGCCGCGGCACAGCTCTGGGCGACTGTGGCGCGGCTAGACGGACCCAGAAGCGAGGCGTTCGGTCAGCGGGGCCCGTAGCCCAGGTCACTCGAAAGACTCGCCGCCGCAGCGCTCACCCGGGGGACGACGTGTCGCATCAGGTGATCGACTCCCAGGCGAGACGAAGGCCCGGAGATCGAGAGTGCAGCCACCACGAGACCACTGCGATCGTAGACCGGCGCGCCCACACAGCTGAGGCCGACCTCGCACTCCTCGACATCCAGCGCGAAACCCTGCCCCGCGACCGTGCGGATATGCTCGAAGAACTTCAGCGGATCTACGATCGTGGCCGCCGTTCGCTGGGCGAGCGGTCGACCCTCCACGATGGTCTCGTCATAGAGCTGACGGCATTCGTTCGTTCCCAACCCGAGCAAGACCTTGCCGAGCGCCGTGCAATGCACCGGCAAGCGCTGGCCCACGCGGGAAGGGGCCAGGATCGCCTGTTGCGAAACCACTGCATCTACGTGCACGACCTCGAAGGACGTCATCAGCGCCAGGTGCGCGGTCTCTTCCACGGACCGGGAAAGTTCCCGCAAGGTCGGGCGGGCTCGGTCGAGCAGCGGGTGACTCCGACTGAACGCTTCGCCCAGGTCCAGGCAGCGACTCCCGAGTCGATAGCGCTCGTTGACCGCGCTCTGTTCGATGTAACCGTGCTGCTCCAACGTGGCGAGCAGTCGAAACACGTTGTTCTTGTGGAGGGCCAGCCGCTTCGCCAGCTCGGTGACTCCAAGCTCGCTGGTTGCGCGAAACTCCTCGAGGAGACGCAGGGCGTTGATGACGGTCGAGATCGCGTAGTCGCCCTTGGGTTTCTTCGGCGGCATGGGTCTACAACCCCTCAACCCCCCGAAGGCCAACCGCTTTCCGCCGACGGAACTCGACGGGCCGCGACCTCTCGCGGGCATCTCGACCTGGGGGGGAGGAGGGTCGACACGCCCGATCAATCTGAGAACTGACCTACTCCTAAAGCTGGCTTCCAACCGCTGGCTTTCAACCCTGGTGTTTGAGAATCGAACTGCTGTGCGCCGGGGCGCCGAACCGAATTGATGCCGCTCCGACGGTCAATAGAACAAGTCAGCTTCTATCGTATGGATCCAACCGTTGTCAACTGGATTTCCATCAACTTTCGACGGAAAGAGTCAACAGAAACCTTCTTGTGTTTACCTTAGGCTCGCAGCCTGCCGACGGTGAAGACGATTTCGGAATCGTATCACGCGCGGCGCGGAGGGAGAAAAATTACGCGTTGGGCTCGCCTTCGCTTGCGGATGCGCGTTGTTCACCTTCGCTGGCGAGCAGCTCCAACACGAGTAGGCCGACGCCGAGGACGATCGCAGAATCCGCAACGTTGAAATCGGGCCACGCATATCCCCCCCAGAGACGAAAGTGTAGGAAGTCGACCACTTCCTGGCGGAAGATGCGATCGGACAGATTCCCGAGTGCACCACCCAAAATCAAGCCGAGTGCGAGAGCGGCAAGCCGATCCCCGGGGGAGAGCTTTCGGTAGAAGGAGATGATGATGCCGACAGCGATCAACGCGACGAAGATGAAGAAGGGAAGACGAAATGCTTGTGGTGCGTCTGCAAACAGACCGAACGCAGCGCCGCTGTTTCGGACATGCGTGAGATAGAAGAAGCCGTCGATTACCGGAACGCGGTCCGCGTACGCAATATTCGCGCTGATGGCGATCTTGGTCGCGAGATCCGTTGCAAAGATGACCAGAAACGCGGTGAGCGCGACGCGAAACTTTGGTTGCATGAGTTGGAGCAACCTATCACACGGTCCCCACAGGGGCTATCGAAGCTCTCGCACGTCGAGGCGAGCGTCGCCCCACACCGAGGGAGCAAGCTGCCTCGCGCGAGCGAGCAGGCGGTCGGCCTCCGTCGTGCGACCCAATTCCTGGAGCGCTCCGCCGCGCAGCCCCAGAACGTGGGGCTCAACCCGCGGGGACAGGCGACTGTCGACAGGAAGTAGTGACTGAACGCGATCGAGATTCTCGAGCGCCCGCTCGGCATCAGCGATCGAGACGTAGTATCTGGCCAGAGCTAGATAGACGAACGGATTGCCGGGGTCGATCTGGATCGCGCGTTCGTAGCGGCCGAGTGCGCGGAGAGCAGCACCAGCTAGCTCCGCATCGAGGCCCTCGATGACCAGACGCACTGAGGCTTGTCGTCGCGAATCCCCTACATCGGTGATCTGAGAAATGCGCAGCGGAGTACCGCCCGGTGCACCGAGCGTTCCAGCGCACGCCGAAGCAAGGCCGATTGCAAGCGCGATGACGACAGGCCACGCTCCGCAGCTTCGCGCGGACGTGGCGAGGCTCACAGCTGTCTCCGAAGCCAGTCGAAGAAGAGCCGCTGGGTGCGCTGGAACCCCTCTTCGTCAGCACCGGCGACCGCCCCCCTCGGGCAGACATCGGTTGGCTCGGTCCCCTCGAGGAACAGCTCTCGTTTGCGCTCCGGACAGCCCCAGACGGCGCGGGCGCCCGTGAGCGGGTCGATGTCCACCACGCGCACACTCTGCGGTCGGGGAAAGCGACCGTGAATCTCGCCACCCGTCAGCTCACCGACGAAGCGACGCCAGATCGGGAGTGCAACACGGCTGCTGGCGAGGCCGACGCTTCGGGGTTCGTCGAAGCCGATCCAGACGACGGCGACCAACTCGGGCGTGTAGCCAACGAACCACAAGTCGCGCTCGTCGTCACTCGTACCCGTCTTGGCTGCGATCGGGCCGCGAATTCCGGTTGCGCGGACGCCGGCCGCGGTGCCCCGATGCGCGACCCCTTGCAGCAGCGAGGTGGCGAGGTGGGCGGTTCCCTCGTCTAGTACGCGCTCGTGGTGCAGCTCCCGGCGCTCGAGGGTATTACCCTTGGGATCCACCAGATCCTCGATCGAATGCACCTGGGGTCGCACTCCGCCACCCGCGATGCTCGAATAGGCGCGGGCCATCTCGAGTGGCGAAACTTCCGCGGTGCCGAGTGCCAGGCTCGGAACCAGGGGCAGATGGCTTTCGATTCCCAGACGGTGGGCGATGTCCACTACGCGTCCAACTCCGACTTCCTGGGCCAAGCGCGCCGTGGCCACGTTCAACGATCGCTCGAGCGCTTCTCGGACGCTGACCTCGCCGTGAAACTCGAGATCGAAATTCTTCGGCGCCCACGGACCGCTCGGGGTCGCCAGCTCCAGCGGCGAGTCGTCCAGGCGGCTGGCCAACGTGATGCTGGGCCCGCCGATGCGCGGCTCGAGCGCAGCCAGATAGACGAAGGGCTTGAAGGCGCTGCCCGCCTGACGGCGCGCCTGGGTGCAGCGGTCGAACTGGGATACCTGGTAGTCCCGCCCACCCACCAGGGCCAGGATCTCACCGGTTTGCGGTCGCATCGCGATGATGCAGCCCTGCAGCGCGCGGCTCGGGTCAGCCTCCACGAGCTCTGGATGGTCGCGCTCCAGCTCGGCGATGCCCTCGCGCAAGGCGATTGCCGCCAGCCGTTGGGTGCGACTTTCGAGGGTGGAATAGATCTTGAGCCCCTGGCTCGACAGGACTTCCGGGTCGTAGCTCTCGGAGAGCTGCACCCGCAGCAGATCCAGGAAGTAGCGCGCATCACTCGGATCGGCCGTGATGGATGCGAGGTTCAGCGTTTGGGAGGTTGCTGCGGCTCGCTGCGCCTCGTCGATGCGCCCTTGCGTCGCCATCAACCCCAGCACCAGATCACGTCTGGCTCGAGCTCCCTTGGGGTTGCGGTAGGGTGAGATCGCGTTCGGGCTCTGGATCAAGGCCGCGAGCAGCGCAGACTCGGCCAGGTCGAGACTGTTCACGCGCTTGCCGAAGAAACGCAGGGCAGCCTCGCCCACCCCGTGGATCTCGGTCGAGCCCCGTTGGCCGAAGTAGATCTCGTTGAGATACGCCTCGAGGATCTCACGCTTGTCGTAACGAAGCTCTACGATCAGAGCCATCACGGCTTCCTGCGCTTTGCGTTCGAACGTCCGTTCGGGCGTGAGAAAGAAGTTCTTCACCAGCTGCTGGGTGAGCGTGCTGCCACCCTGGCGGATCGATCCGGCTCGCAGGTTGGCGAGCAGCGCACCGCCGATGCGGCGCAGGTCGATACCCGGATGCGTCTCGAAGCGCTGATCCTCCACCGCGAGGATTGCTTCGACGAGAAGGGGCGGCAGCTCATCCAGACGGACCAGCTCCCGCTGGGTTCGGTCGGGCCCGTAGTAGGCTCCGAGCTGCTCGGGCTCCAGTAGAACTGCTCCGACGGTTCGACGACTGCTCGGCTCGCGAATCTCGTCAATGCTGTCCCCCCGGATCTCGAGCACGACCTCGCGCGGGGGCTCGGAGCGCGTGGGATGGTCGAACGCCCGAAGGTGGACGCGGATCCGATTCTTCTCCCAGGAGTACTGGCCTTCCGGCAGCGATCGGTTGGCCTCTGCCGCGCGATACCCGAGGCGCACGAAGGCCCCCCGCAGATCCGCCAGGCGCACGTCGAGGCCGGGATAGATGATGGCGGGTGCGGAGTACACCCGCGATGGAACCCGGAAGCGCTGACCGTCGAAACGGGTTCGGACGATTCGATCCAGATGTACGACGACCACGCTCGTGGTGAAGCCCGCAGCGAAGCCAACGATGGCGAGAATGAAGACGACCGTTCGAAGCCGGCCCCGGGCCCGCTTCGCGGGGCGTCGCCCGCCGCGAGAACGTCGCTGCGGGCTGCGCTTGCGCGGACTGGTCTTTCGCTTTCGGGTTCGAGCCAAAGCTTCCTCGGCGCGTTGCGAACGGCCTGTCGTGGCCGCATCGAGTTCCGGCGATCGAACCCTTCGGGGCGGGCTTCGTCGCTTCGACTACTGGGTCTGGGGGGCGGCGACTCGACTCAGCCGAGCCTCGTAGGCCTGACGCACGATTTTCGCATCTTCGAGAAACATCGGCAGCTCCTCGGCGAGCAATGCCTGCGGCCCGTCACAGAGCGCCTCTTCCGGCTTCGGATGAAAATCGACGAGCACGAGGTTGGCACCGGCAATCACCCCCTGCGCGGTCACGTGAAAGACGTCGAGCAGGCCGTCGGGGGCCAGGGCGCGGCTGCCAACCGAGTGCGATGGATCGATGCAGACCGGGAGACGGGTCAGGCGTTTGATGACCGGAACGTGGGCAAAGTCGACGAAGTTGCGGTGCGGGTCTCCGAGATTGGTCTTCATGCCCCGCAGGCAGAAAACGATGCGGCGATTCCCTCCCGAGGCGAC
>CAXMOC010000142.1:0-12843 GCA_964194865.1 uncultured Opitutales bacterium
TCGCGCAACACCTGGGACAGCTTGGCCAATTGGATCACTCCTGGTGGATCGTGGGGATCCGGGAAACTATCCGCGCACACGAAGGCTCGCAAGCCTCCGAAGCTCAGTTCCCCGCGGGGCACGACGGGAGCCATCGGTGCAGCGTGCCAGCCGCGCGGCGTCGATCGGGATCGTAGCCCCGACCCTCTGCGAAACGGCCACGGTGTCGCCCCCAGACCTCCCGCCCGGCGAGCCATCGCTTATGCTCCTGCCTTTTGCGGGGCCCGTCGAGTCCAGGATGAGTTCGAAAATCGCGCCTTTTCAGACGATGGACGCCAGCAGCGTCCCCAAGCACTTCGAGGCCGCCGAGGCGGAGCTGCGCTGGGATCGCTGTTGGGAGGAGTGGGGGACCTACCGCTACGACCCGTCCCGGCCGCGGGCCGAGACCTTCGTCGTCGATACCCCGCCGCCCACGGTCTCGGGATCGCTCCACATCGGGCACGCCTTCTCCTTCACGCATACGGACTTCCTGGTGCGCTTCCATCGCATGCGGGGAATGAACGTCTTCTATCCCATGGGCTGGGACGACAACGGCGTTCCCACCGAGCGTCGCGTGCAAAACTACTTTCACGTGCGCTGCGACCCCGCGGCGCCCCATGACCCGAACCTCCAGCTCGAGCCTGCGAACGCGAAGTTGCGCAAGCGGAGGCCTCGCGAAGTCTCGCGCCAGAACTTCATCGAGCTGTGTCACCTCATCACCCAGGAGGACGAAAAGGCCTTCCACGAGGTTTGGCGGCGGATGGCTCTCTCGGTCGATTGGACCCAGACGTACGCAACGATCGATGACCACTGCCGAATGCTCGCCCAGTGGAGCTTCCGAGATCTGTTCGAAAAGGGGCACGTCTACAACGTCGACGCGCCGTTCATGTGGGACGTCGACTTCCAGATGGCCCTGGCCCAGGCCGACATCGAAGACCGCCAGCAGGCCGGCGCCTACTGTGACATCGAGTTCGGCGTGGAGGGCGGAAACGAGGGCTTCGTGATCGCGACGACCCGGCCGGAGCTGTTGCCGGCCTGCGTCGGCGTCACCGCCCACCCCGAAGACGAGCGCTACCGGAATTTCTTCGGCAAGAAAGCGATCACCCCACTCTTTCGCGTGCCGGTTCCGATCTTTCCAAGCGAGCTAGCGGATCCCGAAAAGGGCACCGGCATCCTGATGGTCTGCACATTTGGCGACTCGACCGACGTCGATTGGTGGCGCCAACATCAGCTGGAGTCACGTCAGCTGCTCGGGCGCAATGGAAGACTGATCGAAGTGGAATTCGGCAGCGAGGCCTTCCCGAGCCTCGACCCCGACGCCGCCAATCGTTTCTACGGCGAGCTGGTGGGCAAAAGGGTGGCCCAGGCACGCGCCGCCGTCACCGAGCAGCTGGCCGACCCCTCCGGCAGCGCGACGGGCAACGGGGCTCCGCTGCAGGGCGCTCCGAGGCCGATCGAGCACGCCGTCAAGTTCTACGAAAAGGGCGACAACCCTCTCGAGTTCGTGCAGACGCGGCAGTGGTTCGTGCGGCTCCTCGACAAGAAGCGCGAACTGCTCGAGCAGGGGGAGCGGATCGAGTGGCATCCCGACTTCATGAAAGTGCGCTATCGAGACTGGACCGAGGGCCTGCAGCTCGATTGGTGCATCAGCCGGCAGCGCTACTTCGGCGTGCCCATCCCCGTCTGGTACCCGCTCGACGACGCGGGCGAACGCGACTACGCAAACCCGATCGTGGCCGACCGCGAGCAGCTGCCGATCGATCCGATGTCCGACGTACCGACCGGCTACACGCCCGAGCAGCGCGATCAACCCGGTGGCTTCAGCGGCGAACGAGACATCTTCGACACCTGGTTTACCAGCTCGTTGACGCCGGAGATCGGCTCCCACTGGACACTGGACGATGATCGACACGCGAAACTCTTTCCGGCCGATGTTCGGCCCCAGAGTCACGAGATCATCCGCACCTGGGCGTTCTATACGATCCTCAAGGCCCTGCTCCACGAAAACGAGATTCCCTGGCGGCACGTACTCATCTCAGGCTGGGTTCTCGACCCCGATCGCAAGAAGATGTCGAAGAGTCTGGGCAACGTTCAGACACCGCTCCCAATCATCGAGCGCCATTCGGCGGACGCGGTTCGCTACTGGGCCGGAATTGCGCGCCTCGGCGTGGACACCGCGACCGACGAGAAGGTCTTCAAGGTTGGCAAGCGTCTTTCGACGAAGATCTTCAACGCCGGCAAGTTCGTGCTCTCGCAGACCGCCGAGGTTCATCCGATCACAGCCGAGCTCGACCGGGCCTTCGTACAGAAGCTCTCGGACCTGGTGGAGCGCAGCACCCGTGACTTCGAGGCGTTCCAGCACGCCTCGGTTCTGAAAGAGACCGAGAGCTTTTTCTGGACCCACTTCACCGATACCTATCTCGAGCTGGTCAAGGCCAGGGCGCGAGCCGAAGGGGAGGACGAAGCGGCGGCGCGCGGGTCGGCGGTGGCGGCGCTGCGCCTCGGGCTCGACGTGCTGCTGCGATTGCTGGCGCCCTTCCTGCCCTATATCACCGAGGAGGTCTGGTCCTGGGTGTTTGCGCAGGAGAAGGGGGAGCGGAGCATTCACCGAGCCCCGTGGCCGAGCGGCGAGAATTTTCGCGGCATCGATCCGCCCGCCAACTCCGGTAGCTTCGACGTCGCGGTGGCGTGCTGGACGGCGATCAACAAGAGCAAGGCCGATGCCGAGGTTTCGATGGGGCGCGATGCGCTCAACCTCACCATCGCCGCCAATCCGCAAACCCTGAGCTTGCTCGACCCCGTGCTAGCGGATGTGCTGGCAGCTGGGCGCTGCCGTGCGCATCAGTTGGCGGAGAGTGCGGATCTGGATGACGGGGTGTTCGAGATTCTCGACGCGGAGTTTGCGCCGAAGCCGGAGTAGGTTCTATTCGCGATCTCGGTTTTGGTTGGCGCTGGCTGACGTTGGTTGCTCAGGGCCGGGGCCGATGGGCGTCCCGTGCTCGGACATGCTCGCCGCAATGTGCGGGGGTGACGCCGGGTTGGGTGGGCGGCTGCGCAACTGCGCGCGGGACGCCCATCGGCCCCGACCACAGCGTTCGGTGGTTCGCGTTTCGACGTGTTGGGTGCTCGATCAGTTGGACTTAGTGGGGGGGCGGCGGACGCGGATTAGGCCCTCTTGGGCGACGGAGGCGACGCGGGTGCCGTCGGGGTAGAAGATGCCGCCGAATACGAGTCCTCGGGCGGCGTGCGCGACTGGGCTCTCGCTGGCGAAGAGAAGCCAGTCGTCGAGTCGTACCGGGCGGTGGATCCAGACGGCGTGATCGAGGCTCGCAGACATGCGCTTGCCCCACGCCAGGCCGTGTGGGCGCGAGGCGGTCGACAGCAGTGTGCGATCACTCGAGTAGACGAGCATCGCGGTGTGAATCAGTGGATCTTCGGGCAGTGTTCCGCACACCCTGATCCAGTTTCGCTGCTTGGCCTCACCGACACCTTGCGGGTCGTACGGATCGCACAGCCTCACTTCGACGGCGCTGTCCGTGCGGCGTGCGCGTTCATCTCCCAGGGCCTTGGCGCGCGCGTCCTCCCACTCGGCCAGTCCTTCCGGTGGGGGGGCTTCGGGCATTGGGTCCTGGTGAGAGATGCCCTCCTCGGGTCTGGCAAAGCTGGCGGACAGGTTGAAGATGGCCTCGCCGGCCTGGTGCGCCTTGACCCGACGGGTGGTGAAGCTCCGACCGTCGCGGATGCGATCGACCACGAAGCGTATCGGGACTCCATGCCGCCCGGGGCGCAGGAAGTACGCGTGCAGAGAGTGGAGCCTGCGCTCGGGCTCGACGGTCCGTCCCGCGGCGATTACCGACTGCGCGGCCACCATGCCGCCGAACAGACGTCCCTGACCGCGGCCTGGGTTGCCCAGGAAGAGATCGGAGTCGAGCGCTTCGAGGTCCAGGTTCCGCAAGAGCCAGTGGAGCGGTGTCGGTTTCGCGTCGCTCACTCCGCGTTTCCGCCGGCGCGACTCAACGCGTCGCGCAGCAGCGGTAGGCGGTCGTTGCCGAAGTACATGTCGTCGCCATCGACGAACATCGTCGGAGAGCCGAAGCCGCCACGACGGATCAACTCATCGGTGTTCTCGCGCAGTCGGACCTTGTACTCGGGAGATCGGATCTTCTCGAAGAACTCGTCTTCGGGCAGACCGACGCTCCGCGCGATCTGGCCGACTGCTGCATCTTGGGAAATGTCGACATCATCCCCCCAATAGGCCTCGAAGACTGCGCGCGCGTATTCCGCGATGCGGTCGTGCTCTTGCGCGACGATTGCACCGCGCATGGCCTTGACGCTGTTGACGGGAAAGATCGAGGGGGAGCCGATCCGGATGCCGTAAGCTTGCGCCCAATCGCCGAGGTCCTTGGCGTAGTAACGCAGCTTGGCGGGGGTCGGGTTGGCGCGTTGCTCGTAGACGCTGGAGTTCACGGTGTTGAAGACGCCTCCCACCAGGATCGGCCGCCAGCTCAGCTGCGCCCCCGCATCGGCTGCGACCGATTCGATCCGGTGGAAAGCGAGATAGGTCCAGGGGCTCGAGCAGTCGAAGAAGAACTCGAGAAGCGCCATCGTGTCTCCCAACGCGAATGCCGGGCGACTGTAGCCGCGCTCGCCCGGGTCTGCCGGACGAGATCAATCGCACGGCTCGCTTCCGCGGGGTTCGGGCTATAGCATCGCCCGCGTGATCCGACGTCGCATTGCGGTTGCCACGCTATTGGGATGGCTGCTGTTCGGCTGTGGCGAACCGCGCGAGCCCGGGGCCAACGTGGTGTTGGTGGTCATCGACACCCTGCGCGCCGATCGGGTTTCCTCTTACGGCTATCGAAGGCCCACTACGCCGCGGCTGGACGCGCTCGCAGCACGCGGGGTGCGCTTCGCAAATGCCTCGTCGACTTCGAGCTGGACGCTTCCCGCCCATGCGTCGATCTTCACGGGACGCTTTCCGATCGAGCACGGTGCCACCCAGGAACACACCCAGCTCGACGATCGGGCCGACACGCTGGCCGAGATCCTGAGGGCGCACGGCTATGCGACGCTGGGAGTCTCGGGCAACGGCGTCGTAAGTCCAGCGAGTGGTCTCGCCCGAGGCTTCGAGAGCTTCGTCGAGACCTGGCGGAATCCGAAAGCGCATCCCACACCCGAACAGCACCCGAACCTACTGGCGGTTCGAGATTTCATCGCGGGGCTCCAGCCGGACGAGCCTTTCTTCGTGTTCGTCAACTACGTGGAAGTGCACGCCCCTTATCAACCGCCGGAGCCCTACCGTTCGCGCTTTCTCGACCCCGGCCGGCCCCAATGGCTCGTCTCGTCGGCTCTCCAGAGAAAGACCGCCGAGCACTATCTCGAAACAGCTTCCACCTCGCCGGCGGAGTTCGACGTCTTGAGCGATCTCTACGACGGGGAGGTCGCCTACGCGGACGCCCTGGTCGGAGCGCTCGTCGACGAGCTCGAGGCGTCGAACCGGCTCGCCAACACCCTGCTGATCGTGACCTCCGATCACGGCGAGAACATTGGAGACCACGGACATTTTCGGCACGTGTTCAGCCTCTACAACAGCACCGTGAAGGTACCTCTGATCGTTCTGCTACCCGACGGAGAGAGCGCAGGGCAGACCCGCTGGGAGTCGGTGAGCCTCGTCGATTTGTTTCCAACGATCTTGCACGAGCTCGGGATCGAGCCGCGCGGCGATCGGGGTCGCAACATTCTTTCAGATCGCGAGACGGACGCGGCCCCGAGCTTCGCCGAGTACTACTTCCCCTTGCAGGCACTCGGGCTGTTCGAGCAAAGCGCCCGCGAACGCCATCGCGACGCGTTGGCGGCGCATCTGCGTCGGCTGCGCTCGGTCGAGTGGAACGACTGGCGGCTGATCTGGTCGTCCGACGGGCAGCACGAGCTGTACGATCTGAAGAAGGATCCGGGCGAACGGCGAAATCTTTTTCGGGACTCCGCTTCTGCGACGCGACTCCAGCCGCTCAGCGATCTTCTCGACGAGTATGTGGCCCACGGGGGGGGCCGCCGACCGCTGCCACAGGCTTCGGATTCGGGACTCGATTCGATCGGGGCCTTCGGGCAACCCGACGAGGAGACGGCTCGGCATCTGCGAGAGCTCGGCTACCTCCGAGATTGACCCGTTGTTGGGTTAGGATCGAGCGCGTGAGCGGCGACGCGACCGTTGGCATCATCGCCAATCCCATGGCTGGCCGGGACGTGCGCCGGCTGGTCGCCCGTGCGACGAATCTCACTCCCGAGACCAAGCGAGATCAGGTGGCACGAGCGGCGATCGGCGCGGCTGCGGCAGGCGCCAGCCGGATTCTGGTCTGCGCTGAGCCCTTCCGGATTTCATCGAGCGCGGTGGAGAACCTCGATGTTGGCGCGGAGATCGAGGTGCTCGACGTGGGGGCGAAGCTCGATGCTGGAGACTCCGCCCGCGCCGCTCTGGCGATGCGCGAAGCGGGCTCCGCGGCACTGGTCGTCCTCGGGGGTGATGGCACCAACCGCGCGATCGCCAAGACTTGCCCCGAGCTGCCTCTGGTGCCGATTTCGACGGGTACCAACAACGTATTTCCGACCCCCCTGGAAGCGACGCTGGCCGGAGGCGCCGCAGGGCTGATCGCCTCGGGAAGGATTCACCGCGACGAGGTGGCCCAGCGCTCCAAAATCGTGCGGGTTCGAATCGACGGTGGTGTCGACGCTGGGGGAGAGGACCTGGCGTTGGTCGACGTCGTCAAGCTGGTGGGCGATCGCGTGGGCAGTCTCTTGCCGTTCGATCCGGACAAGATTCGAGAGGTGGCGCTGGCTCGTGCCGAGCCCGCCGCAATAGGGATCTCACCGATCGGGGGGCTGCTCTGCCCTTGCGGCGCCGACGATTCGTTCGGTGTGTCTGTGTCGTGCGTAGCGTCAGGCGATCACGGGAATTCCGAAGGTGTCCGGTCTCTGCTGGTGCCGATCTCGCCGGGCCTCTACCGCACGGTTCAGATCGCCTCGTTTCGGCGACTCGAGTTGGGAGAATCAATCCGTTGGATGGGTCCCGGCGTGCTGGCCCTGGACGGCGATCGCGAATACACCTTGCAGGCGGATCAAGCCAGCAGCTTGCGCGTCGTGCGCGAGGGGCCATGGGTCGTTGACGTCGGTCGCGCCCTCGTGCTGGCTGCAGAGCGCGGCCTGTATTTGGACCGCGGTCCATGGCGCGACGCCCTCGACGCAGCGGGGTCCGCACCGGACTGCTGCTGAAGGCCAGCAGCTCAATCCGATGGTTCGGCGTCCGCTGGAGCCCTCTCGAGATTGCGGTCGATATTCGAGGCGGAGACCTTCCTTCCCTTGAGCGTGGTGACCGTCTTGGCGTAGCTCTCTCCCGGGGCGGGATCGTTTTCGATTCGAATCTCGGTCGTGCCATCCGCGGAGATGGTGGTGATTGAGCGCGAGACGATTCGGGTCGTGGTGGTTCGAGGAACGAACGCGAAACCGGGATCGACGCCTGGAACGCTCGAGATGACCACCTGGGTGCTCGCCTCACCGGTCAGTGTCCGGCCTTCGATGCTGCCGGACCCTGTGCCGATGACCTCGGCCTGCAATGTTCCTTCCTGGGTGGGGAACAGCGTGTCGAGATCGAAGGTGGCGCTGTAGGAATCGCCTTGCTGCAACAGGATGATCGTGCCAGAGATCTCCCGCTCGCTGCCGGAGTCGACTTCGACCGTGGTGCCGCGGACGTCATAGCGCCCGGAGATGTCCAGGGCGGCGGACACGTCGGGCGTGGGGGCGACCGGATCGTCGCCCCCGCAGGCCAACAGAGTTGCGATGAGCAGGCCAGGTTGCCATCGGAGTCGGATCGTCATGGCTGTGCCCTCCATGAACCCCTACACCATTCTACGCCTGATCGGCTCAGTCGAAGCTCAGAAACGGCACCGGCGCTCTCCCTCGACTGCGTGAAACCCCTAACCACAGCTGTGGAAAACCCGCATTTGACAGCGAGGACGGCTGAAAAGCCCGGACGTCGAGCCGGCTGTCGCGGGACTGGCGAGCGGGCCATCGATGCGGTGGGCTCCCGGCCACGGAGGGTGCCGTCTTGAGCTACCCGGTGGCCGCAGATCTGGTGGTGTTCCTCCACCTGCTCTTCATCGCGTTCGCGGTCGCCGGTGGTTTGGCGGTGCGCCGGCGCCGGGGATGGATCTGGGCGCATGTTCCCGCCCTGTGCTGGTCGGCGCTGGTGGCGCTGATGGGCTGGCGCTGCCCGCTCACTCCGCTGGAACAGTGGTTGCGGGTCGGGGAGGGCGGGGCCGCCTACCAATCGAGCTTCATCGAGCACTACCTGCTGCCCATCCTCTACCCACCCGAGCTCTCACGGCCCATCCAGGTTGCACTCGGCCTGCTGGTTCTGGCCATCAACGCACCGATCTACGCCCCACTTCTGCGCAGGAGCTCCCGCACGGACGCGGGACACAAGCTTTCGTCCCGGGAGCCGCGCCAGCGAGAAGAACCGGGAACCGACCCGGACCGCGCGGGGTCCTAGTTGAAGAGCGTCGTCTTGGGTCTCTCCTCGGTCCCTTGATGGTGGGTCTTGGCCAACAGAGGAGGGCCGGCGGTGCGCGGCTTCCCTAACCGCGTCGGCGCCGGTCCTCCCTCTCCTCGGTCAGCGCAGCCCGGGTTTCCCCACCCGGGCTGCGCACGGCCAGAGGTTCCTAGTCTCCCGCTAGCCGCCGGTTTCCTGTTCGACCCGTCTCGCGTGATCCAGCAGCTGCGGATTCTGCTCGACGTGATTCCGCCCGCCCGGGATGCTGTCCCCCAACAGGCTCTGGAGCACCGCGTAGACGGAGAGATCGGCCATGCTGATCTGTTCCGAGTAGAAGAAGGGCCGGCCCGCTAGCAGCCTCGCCATGTCGTCGACGCGGTGGCCGATTTCGTAAATCAGGCGCGCGTGCTCCGATTCTCCCTGCGTCGTTCGCTTCTGGAGGCGCGTGGCCACCCAGTTTCGCAGGCTCATTCCCGCCGGCCGCGTCGGTTCGTCGGGCCGGACAACCCCCGGGCCGCCCCCGAATACCGCGCCCGAAACCGGTGGCCCTACGGGTGGTCCTTCCGGACGGATCTGTTGCCAGCGCATCCAGTACCAGACGTAGGATTCGTCAGCCCACGTCACCATCCGGCGTTGGGCCGATCCAATCCGTGGATCGCTCGAAAAGAAGGGTGGGTCAGGATGGAGCTCATCGATGCGCAGCAAGATCGCAGTCGAATCGTGGATCCGCTCACCGTCGATGTCGATCACGGGCAGCCGGCCCGTCTCCGGGCTCCAGCGCCAGTAATCCTCCGTGGTGCCGGGTTCGCGTTGCGTGAACTCCAGACCCTTCAGTCCCAGCCCCTTCGCCACTTTGTTGACGACGGGTGCGGCGCGGGGACCGAATAGTGTGATCACGCGGGCCAGGCCTCGCTGGTTGGTCGGGCGAAGTGAGATCTCGTCGCTAGGCCGCTGCGAAGTGGACCGCTGCGACCGGGGGCAGCTGAGTCGTGACACACTCCCAGCTGTCGCCTTGGTTCTCCGAGACCCAGAGGCTTCCCGTCGTCGACCCCATCACGAGTCGGTCGCCCGTCTCGTCTACCGCGAGTGCGTGGCGGTAGATCAGATCGTAGGCGTGAGTCTGCGGCAGACCGTCTCGCAGCACTTCGAACGTCTCTCCACCATCTCGCGTTCGTGAGACGACCAGCTTTCCGTCTACCGGGACGCGGCACTCATCCTTGACCGCGGGTACGAACCAGGCTGTCTCCGGGTCGCTGGGGTGTACCTCGACCGCGAAGCCAAACACCGAAGGCGATACCCCCGAGATCTCCCGCCAGCTGATACCCGCATCGACACTGCGAAAGACGCCATTGTGGTGTTGGGCCCAGAAGACTTCGGGATGCGACGGGCTCTGCACCAGACGATGGGGATCTTGGGAGTTGGGGTCTGCACGCAGGTCGGGCGGAACGTAGACTGCGAACATCCCTTCGGTTCTCGGTTCCCAGCTCTGACCAGCGTCCTCCGAACGCCAGACTCCCCCGATCGAGATGCCCAAAGTGAGTTGCCGTGAATCGCGCGGATCCACGCAGATGGAGTGGATACCGGGGTAGTCGTAACCGCCCCCGGACCACGAAAGGCGATCCGGTCGATTCCAGAGCGACTCGACGAGTTCCCAGGAATCTCCGCAATCGGTCGAGCGAAACAGCCCGCCCGGGATGGTTCCAGCCCAGATCAGACCGGCTTCGCCGTCGCCGCCGGCGGCGAGTGACCAGATCTGCTGGACGCTCCAGGGCGTCGGGTCATCGTGGGATTCGGGCTGCTCGGGAAAGTGAGGCGCCGCGATCTCCTTGAAGCCGCCGCCGTTCGTGGCCCGGTGAAGCTTCACCCCGAAGTGGCCGAGATTCAGGGCCGCGTAGAGGGAGCCATCGCGCGCATCGGAGAGAGCGAACGAGACCGGCTCGCCCAGAAAGGCGAGATCCGACTGCTGCCATCCTCCCCCGGCACTGCGCCGAAACGTGAACAGACCCTTGCGGGTCGCTACCAAGAATCGATCTCCCATGGGTTCAGCCTCCCGAGAGCGCTTGCATGACGTAGATCTCGCTCTCCTCGTTCACCACGTCGGTCAGCCTGGCGCGATCAGTCACCCGCCGACCATCTATGAATACGACCACGTGCTGCCGGAGGGCGCCCTGATCATCGAGGATGTAGCTCCGGAGCCGCTGGTTGGTGGAGAAGACACTCTCCAACGCACTGCGAACGGTGCCCACGGGAACGCGAGCGGACTCCGCATCGAGGTGTCGCCTGAGGTTGGGCGTGAACGCGATGGTTGCCATGAGCCTATGCGCGCGCAGGTCGAATTCTAGCAGCCAGGCCGACGCCTGCTGGACCCGTCAATCGGTTGAGAGAGCCATTTCGAGGGTGATCTCCCGGTTCTCGAAGCCCTCGGACCGATAGAGGGCCCGCGCGGCGTCGTTTTCCGCAAGAACAGAGATTCGCACGCACGAAGAGCCCTGCTCTTTCGCGTAGGAAACCGCGGCTCTGAGCAACGAGCGTCCGATTCCGAGCTCGCGATGGCTGGCGAGGACCACCAGCTCGGTCACCAACGCGTACTCCTGTGGCGCTTCGGAGACATCATCGGGGCGTGTCCGAGCCCACACACACGCGTATCCGATCACGGCGTTTTCGTCGATCGCCACGAAGACCTTGCCGGCATTGCGCCGGAGATCCACGAACATTTGCTCGAGATAGGGGTCGGCGATACTGGCGCCGTCGGGCATGCGCGGATCGATGGTGCGTTCGAAATTCTGCAGCTCGATCGCGCAGCGACGCAGACCGTCGCGGTCACGGGCCTCGGCGTATTCGCGAATCAGCATGCTCGGCGGTTCCCCGGGCTCGGTCTTGGCGGCGTTCGAGGGCGAGTTACTGAGCGACGAAGAAGTCGGGCTCCTCCGAGAAGCTAAACGGGGTGCCCAGCTCGACGCTGCCCTCGCCGACGAGAACGTAGGGATAGAAGATACTCTTCGACGCGCCGGAGGCGTGCTCGATCCGCAGCCAGATGGCGTCGCTCTTCTCGGATTGTCCCGGGGACGGTGTGCGGACCAGCACCACCAGGCAGACCGTCTGGGCCTCACCGCTCTGGGCGAGCTGTCGTAGGCCGCTGGCGACCTGCAGCGCCACCTTGTCGACGTCCTCGGCCCGCTTGGGTTTGGCCCCGACGTAGAGGTTGAAATGGCCGTCGAGCCCGAGAGCACCCCCGAAGGGAAGAAATCCCTGATAGCGTTTGAGATGTTGCTCGGCGCGCGGCAGCACCTTACCGATTAGCAGCTGCATCTCGGCGTCGGCCGTGGTGCCCTCGCCGTCCGCAAGCCCAGCACCCGCAAGTGGCAGGAGTAACGCAACGAGGGTGAGCAGCCGGCGCATCTCGAATCCACGAGTTCTCGGTGGCGGGCCGCCCAGGGTACCAGAGCGGTTGTTCGCGAGGCCGATGCGCCGCCTCACTGCGCGCCTTCAATCCGCTGAGGGGGCTTGGCCGCGCCCGGCGGCCGAAGGAACTCGACGAAGAAGCGCGCCCCTTCCAGCGGCTCTACCTCGTGCGCTACGCCAGGCAGGACTACCCCCGTTGTGCCGGGCTCGAGGATCAGCTCTTCGAAGAATGGCTCGTGCAGCCGGTAGCGGAGCCGGCCCGCCTCGACGTGGATGCGGGCCCAGATACCGCGGGCGGTGGTGTGACGGGAGAGCAGACCCTTGGGGACCGAATCGGCGGTAAAGGTAGCTGTGCGCCGGTAGGGCGCGTAACCGGAGGGAACTTCGCGACGCTCGCAGCGCCTGCACTCGATCGTCGTGCCGAGCCTGGACGCACGCCCCTGCTCGGTGACCACCCAGGGCCGCTCGGACAGGGGAGGCTGGTGTCGGGTGTGACGCTCGTGGCCGCATTCGAGCGCCGCCACCCAATCGGATTGCTCGTCTCTCGAGAACGCGGCGATCTTGCGCTGCACGGCTACTTCGCGAGCTTCGCCATCTGACCAAAGAGTGCTGTGATGTCTGGCCGGGCGGAGTCGCCCGAGAACTCTCGGTACAAGGTCGCGACGTTCACCACGATTCGCTCGGCGTCACCCCAGGACGAGTAGTCGCTGAGCGAGATGTCCTCGGCGGCCTGGAAGGCAGTCATGCCAGCGTCGAAGCGTTTTCGCGCTTCGCGCGACACGTACTCGAGGTACTCCTTGATCGCCGCGGCACCCCGTTTGTCGGTGATCGGACCGTGGCCCGGAACGACGGTTTCGACGTCCAGATCCATGATCGTTTGA
>CAXMOC010000143.1:0-38827 GCA_964194865.1 uncultured Opitutales bacterium
CCTCGCCAAGCTCGCTCAAGACGATGCGGAGGGTGCGGTTCCGTATCTCGAGCAGGCCATCCAGTTGAATCCCAGCTCGGCCGAGGCCCACGACTCGCTCGCGGTGGCCTTGGACCGGCTCGAGCGGTTTCCCGAGGCGCAGGTCCACGCGCGACGGGCTCGAGAACTGGCTCCGGGTGATGCCGGTATCGTCAACAATCTCGGTGTGTCCAACCTGCTCGCCGGAAACTACGACCAGGCCGAGAAGGCATTTCGAAACGCGATCTCCTTGAACCGGCGCGACCCCGCCTATTCGAACAACCTGGGGATTGCCCTCGGAATGCAGGGTCGCTACGAGGCGGCGTTGAAGGCGTTCCGGGAGGCAGGCGACGAGCAGGTTGCGGAAAGCAACCTCGCCCACATCTACTACCAGAACGGTCTCTTGGACGATGCGATCACCCATTACCAGCTCGCGCTCGAAATCGGCGGCGAACACGACGAGCAGGTGCTGAGGAAACTGAACCGGGTCTACGATGCGTTGGCGGCGATGGAGTAGCGCCGCTCAGCGCGCCTTCGCGTAGGCGTCGAGGCGGTCGGCCAGCTCCGCTGCGAGACGCGTGAAGGTCCGCAGCTCTCCACGCGCGAAGGGCTCCCAGATCGCGGCGATTGCTTCGGCCCGTCTCTCGCCCAGGCGGGCGAGCTTCTTGCGCCCCCTGGCCGTCAGGCGGTAGACGCGCTGGCGTCCGTCGTCGACGCCGATACTCGCCCGGACCCAATCTCGATCGAGGAGCTGCCTCAAGGTGCGCGAGACGGCCGCGGGCGCGCAGTCGCGCCGCCGCGCGAACATCGAGGGCATGAAGCTCTCGTCGCCGATCTCCTCCAGAACCTGCCACTGGGTCTCCGTGAGATCCGCTTCCTTCGCCAGCTGACGGCGTCGCTCCATGAAGAGCTCGGACAGCCGCTGAAGGCTCGCGATCGCGCGGAAGGTCTCCGACGCGGGCTGCGCCGGCTCCGGCCTTGCTGCTCTCATATAGTTAACTATAGTTAATTATATATTTTTAGCAATAAAGTGCAAAAAGGACTCGAGGAGAAAACCGATGGACCGGAGCCAGTCGATCCAGCAGCAGTTCGGCCCCGCAGCGGAGCGCTATGCGACCAGCAGCTATCACCAGACCAGCCCAGACCTCGAGGCGATGCTCGCCGCCGCAGCCTTGAACCCGAGCCAGCGGGTGCTGGATCTCGGAACCGGCACTGGTCACACGGCCCTCGCCTTTGCCGACCACGTCGGGGAGGTCGTCGGTCTCGACCTCACGCCGGCCATGCTGGGGCAGGCACGCAGCCTGGCGGAGGCCCAGGGTGTGTCCAACGTGCGCTTCGAGCTCGGGGACGCCTCGGCCTTGCCCTATGGAGACGACTGCTTCGATCTCGTCACCTGTAGGGTCTGCGCCCACCACTTTGGGGATCCGCGAGCAGCGCTTCGCGAGGCTGTCCGCGTTCTGCATCCAAACGGCGAGCTGCTGCTCGTCGACAGCGTCTCACCGGAGGATCCCGCCAGCGACACCTATCTCAATTGCATCGAGCTGATTCGCGACCCCTCGCACGTCCGCAACTACAGCGTGCGCCAGTGGGAGGCGATGATGCGAGATGCGGGTCTGGCTGCCAAATGGCTGGCTACCTTCCCGACTGCCCTGGACTTCGAGGACTGGGTCGAGCGGATGGGCACGCCCCAAGCCGAGTGCGCTCAACTTCGCGCACTTTTCGATCGGGCGCCGGATCGCATCCGTTCCGCCCTAGGCATTCGCGCTAGCGAGCCCTATGGCTTCGAGATTCCGATTGCCCTGTTCCGGGGGCGCTGCGGCGAAGCGAGGGACTCTTTGGCGCCACGCGCCTAGGCGCTCGACCGCCGCCCGGACGACCCCTTCGCGCGCGGTATAATGCCCGTGCGCCCGACAACGCACGGGCTGCGTCCTCAGCGGCCCGCGGCGGCGTCCTCAGCGGTGCCCTTCGGCGCCGTCAGTGGAATGGAGGGGTCATGGCACAGCGTCAGGCAACGCAGCTGAGTGAGAAGACGCGCGAGGTCTACGAAGAAGTGGTTCGCGACGAGAAGAGCGAATCGGTTCTCACGGCGCTCAAGAAGACCGAAGAGATCGTCTCGAAGTCCGCATCGATGGACGATCTCCGCGCGGCCTTGGAGATCGAGAAGAGCCACCTCAGCGACGTCATCGACGCCAAGTCCAAGCTTCAGGAGACGGTCGGCAGCTTGATCGCCGGTTACGACGCGCTCACGAACGCGCTGGGCGGCGAGATCGACTCGATGAAAGCGATGACCTTCACCGAGAAGCTGGTCGCCTTCTTCTCAGCCCAGACCGCGCGGCAGATGCGCGAGCGTCGGGTGCAGGGCGCGGCGATCGACGCCCAGCTCCAGGATCTCGTGTCGCAGACCCAATCCATTGGGAGCCTGCTGAGCGATCACAGCGATGTGCTCAACCGGGAGTACGAAAGCGTCGGTGCGATGCTCGAGCAGCAACAGCAGCAGCGCAAGAGCGAGAGCGAGGCATTCGAAAGTGCGGATCGCGAGCTCGATGCGCTCAACACGCAGATCAGCGAGAAGCGCGAGGGGATGGCCGAGCTGACGGGTACGGCGCGCGCCGAGGCCGATCGCGAGGTTCAGGGTCTGATCAATCGGGCCAACACGATCACGGAGAAGCGAAACACGTCGCTTTCGAACGCCCAGACCCACGAGCTCTTCATCGAGAACCACAAGATCGCGCTCGACAGTCTGATGCGACAGAAGGCCGCGCAGCGGATCCTGATCGACAAGCTGCGCATCTCGACGGAGAATCGCATCATTCAGTACGCAGCCACCCTGGAGTCGATCAAGACAGCCGCTCAACAAGAATCGGCCCACGCACTCAACGAGATCGGCACCGACGTCGACGAAGCCACCACTCGTACCATGGCGCAAGTCGGTGCGGCGTCGGATCGCGCCATCGTCGACATGCTCGAGCGCCACGCCTCCGACGTCCAGAACCGGCGCGCCACCCAGGCCGAGGTCACCCGAGCAGATGCCGAGTTCGCACGCCGCTTCTCGGAAGTTGCCAAGCAGTTTCTGGGAGAAGGCAGCGAGAAGGGCGCGTGAGCTCGCCCGAAGAGATCTGGCGCGATTTCGGATCCGACGAAAACCGCGTCAGTGTGCGAAGCGACAACAAGGCTCGCGTCTACTTCTCCCAGATACGACGCGCCCTGGCGGGCCTGCAGCATTCAGTCGAGGACGGCGCCAGCATTACCAATGCCGAGCGGCTGGCCGTCGAGCGCTTCATTGGAGTCCTGCAGCAGACCTTCGAGATCCTGGCCCTGCGTCACTTCTACGCCGATGCCGGACCGGAGCTCAAGATCGATGCCTCGGACTCGGGCTTCGCCCACTTCAGCATGCTGCTGGAGCTGGCGGCCGATCTGGAACGCCGCGACGAGCTGATCCTGGAGCTGGCTTCGGTCGATGAACTCAAACGTCAGATGCTCGAGCAGATCGTCGAGCATGGGGTCCACCCACGTCGTCTCCAAGTCGCCTTGATGCGGCGGCTCTATCTCGAGGCTCTGGCCCCCGAGAAGCTCTTCGGGCCCTTCCTCCCTGGCAAGCTCGAAAAGGTCGGAAAGCCGGAGGACGACGCCAGCTACTTCTGGTCGTTCGCCACCTATGATCGAGCCCTCAACCGGCCGTTCGTCTATCTGATCTATTTCTCCTACGACTCGGAGAAGGGCGCTCTTCGGGAAGACTCCGAGGCGTTCGCCGAGATCCGGTCGGTGGCGCGTCATGGGGCAGGCGGCCGCATCAACTTGCTCGGATTCAGCAATCGGTTGGATGAACAGGTAGTCCGCATGCGTCCGCGGATCGTGAAGCGGCTCGTCTTGGGTCCGTACCTGGCGCCCAACTTCACGAACACCGACGGAGACTTTGGCCGCCTGCTCGAATCCCTTGGCGAGCGCCTTCCCTTTGCGCTGCATTGGGAATCCGAGACGCTGATCTCCGCGCGAGAGACGCGGGTGGGGGCCGGCTGGCTCTCCAAGGGGCGGTTGCGCCAGGTATTCTGGATTCCAAAGGATCTCGACCTCTCGGCGCGTGGGGTGAGCCAGGTCGAGCGCTGCGTTCTGTTGCCGCATTGGCTCGCCCAGCAGGTGGAGGCTGCGGGCCTACTGACCGATCATCGCTGCCTGGCGATCGAAGTCGGCGGGGACGGGGAATGACCGCGAGAAATGTCGTCTGCGTTACGGAGCGTGAGCTCGGCGCCCATCTGGAGCGGGCGACGAGCGAGATTCGTGGCTTTCCGTTTCGCGCCCCCAAATCCAGGGAGCCGAGTCCGACCGCCGAGCTGGGCGGGCGCCGGATCTCTTATCGCCCGCTTCAGAGCGTCGGAGTCGAACACCCCGAACGCGAGTTCAGCATCGCGGAGCGCATCCAGGCGATCGCAGCGCACGACGAGCTCTTCACCGATGCGGAGCATCGCGCGCTGCGCCTGATCCGCCGGGCGGTGCAGGTGTATCTACAGATCTATCAATACTACGAGGCAGAGTCGGGCTTGGGGCGCCTGAAACAGGCCAACCGCTCGGATCGCCTGGCCAGCACCTCCGAAGCCGAGCTGATCGAGAAGGTCGAGGCGGGCTGCGCTGCGAGCCTCTACGCCATGAACAGCTTCTTGCTGAGCAGTTTGATGAATGACGAGCGAACCGCGGATGACGGCTCGGAGCTCGGGCTAACCGAACCGCTTCCCCTCAGCGGGAAGCTCGACGCCCTACGCGCGAGCCTGTTCCATTTTCATTCGGCCATCGACTCGCACGCCCGGGACGACGCCTCGCTGCTCGACGCCGTATACACCGCTGCCCGGGAGCAGGCCGAACACCTGCGCGGCGTGCAGGATTCGCTCCAGCAGCTGGACTTCTATACCCGCTATCAATACAGGATCGAGCCCGACGACGTCTTGATCGCGGGCTTCGAGCTCCCCGTGGTAGGACACAGCCGCGACATCCAGGTGCAGAGCAAACGCCCCGAGGAGGTTGTGGGCAACCACCTGGCGAAGCTGGAGGCGAGTCGGATCGCTCAGCGGCTGGTCTGCTACGACACGGAGCTCCAGACCAACCCCTTCGTAGAGCTCGGCGGCTTCGTCTTCAGCTTCATCGGCGACGGAAACCCGGGCACCGGCAAGACCACGTTGATCCAGATGATCGTCACCCTGTTGCGCGACTACGCCGAGGTCGCCGGCCTCCCGCTGCGCTACGAGAATTTCTCGATCGACGAGATCTCGGACTACCAGGGGCGTTCGGGACAGAACGCCAAGCGGTTCTGCCGCACCGTTCTCGACCCACGCGCAATCGCCTTTGGAACCATCGATGACGTCGACCAGGTCTGCGGCAATCGCAACGATCGCAACGCCTCCTCGGGGCAGCTCGAGGTGACGGCCCTGTTCATGCAAGAGCTCGGTGGGGCGAATACCGTGGTGCGCGGGAACGCCACTTTTGGGCTCTTCTCGAATCATCCCGAGAAGGTCGACGACGCGCTTCGCCAGCGAACCCAGGCGCGATTCCAGATCGACGGGCCGAAGACGGCGGACGACTTCACGGATCTCCTGCACATCTTGCTGGCCGGGAACTGGGAGCTCCCACTCGGCGGCGAATATGAACCACTCGCCAGCCAGCAAGTGGGACGGCTGACCGAGATCAAGTACAGCGAATACGACGAGCCGCGGTCGTCGTCGCTGAAGCGGGTCTTCG
Organism: uncultured Opitutales bacterium; assembly: GCA_964194865.1. Lineage (GTDB taxonomy): Bacteria > Myxococcota_A > UBA9160 > UBA9160 > SMWR01 > CAXMOC01. The sequence goes on from CAXMOC010000143.1 coordinate 5,743, forward strand.
AGTCGGTCGTCGCAGCATCGGCCAATCCGGGCCAGCTCTCGACCTGGAGAGATTTCGGCCACTACCTCTTTGCCCTCCAGGAGCACGACGCCCGCTTCACGGGACGAGCGATCAAGAACATCGTGGATGCGGTTCGGTCTCGAATGATGGATTTCGATCTCCCGGCGGAGTGGCTCGAACAGCGCAGCCACTTCTTCGCTCGACCCTACCCGACGCGGGTCTCGATGATCTCCGAGTTGCGCGGCGAGATCACACCCCAGATGGTGATCCAGGAGATCAACCGCTACGCCGAAAGCGAGGCCCGCTATAGCGAAGCGGCGAGCCGACGAGAGCTGGAAGAGCGCACCCGCCAATACGCTCTCGACGCCCGTGCCAGAAGAGCTGCGGCCGAACACGAGAATTGACGTTGCCGGTACCCCAGGGCCTCCTGCGCGATTTGTTTCCGGTGGATGGGGAGCTGCTCGTCGCCCGCTACCGAGCCGCCCTCCAGGCACTCGGCTCGAACGCGGGCCAGCGATCGCGCTTTCACATCGACGCGGCGGGCTATAGCCCGGAGATCGCGGCGGATCTGGCCGATCCCCACTATCTCCGAAGCGGAGTACTGCACGCCCATGCGGTGATCGTGAGCGCCGAGCAGCTGCGCGCGCCCCTGATTCATCCGAGCCTCGGTTACGCGGCTGATGCGTACCGGCAGGTGACTCGGAAGGCCAGTCAGGAAATTGCGCGAATCATGCTTCGCGAGCCGCTGCTCGGCGAGATCCGCCAGGCTGCGTCTCACCTGGCGACGACCCAACAGCTGGCCGATTTGTCGCAGTTCGAGCTTCACTTCCGCACCCCCGGCGGTCTCGTGCGCGGCGCGCGAAAGCTGGAGGAAATGAAGGCGGAGTTCCTGGAGAGCACCCAGCGCTGGCTCGACGATGACTTCATTCACGAGCTGAAGGAGCTGGCGCGCGACGTTCGGGATGTTGGAGCACTGCCGGATCACCTCGTCGTTTCGCGACACTCGCTGGGTCTATTCTACTCGCCGGCCTTCGGGGGCAGCTACGTGCTGGAGGAGGCGGGTGCCAGCGCCAGTAACGCCACGACCCACGTCTTGTGCGCGGAGCCGGAAACGGGCGAGGGCGCGTCTGATGGAACGGAGTACCGATCTGCCCGGGGGCGTCGCGTGGCGGTCGAACGGCTCGACGCGGCCTCGGCCGCTGCGGCTCTGGAGAGACACGGGATCGTTCGGCTGGATTGGAAGGCCCTGCGTCGGGATGACGCGATTGCGCGCGTCCAGCACTGGATCGCAGTCGACTATCTCCTGGACCGAGATCCGGATCGCCTTCCCTCTGCCGGGACTCCGACTGATGTGCTGGCAGAGATGCGCGCCGTGGCCGATCCCCCAGCGGAGTATCTGGAGCTCGCCGACGTCGCGCGTCGCCTCGCTGGAAGTGCGAAGCCCCCGGAGCCGGATTCCCTGTCGGCCATCACCCGGCTGCGGCTGCTGAAACCAGCCTCCGCCCGGGAGGATGTTTCGCGCTTCGTCGCCCATCTGCAGGCCTTCGTCGATCCCCTCCACCTCGGGCGTTGGTGGCGGGACGCTCCCGATGTCTTCTTCAGCCGGCTGCCCGAGCTCTCCCGGGAGAAGCGCGCCTACTTCGCCCGTTGGCTCGACGAGGGGTCGCGGTCGCCGCAGTGATTCCTCTGCTGCACGCAATGAAATCTCTGCATCGACTGAACGCCGACAAGGACGTACGCTTCGCTGCATGAAGATACCCGTTGGAATCCTCGCCGCGATCCTGTTCGCAGCCGTTGCGATCACTCCGATTGGCCTCCACTTCGGCCAGAAGAGCCACAACCAGCTCTCCTTCGACCTCGATGAAGTCTATCCACCAGATCGCGTGGTGCCGGACGGCGAAATTTTCGCGGCCGCCGTCATGGCGGTCGTGCAGCACGAGCTCGAGGGGACGTTCGGTTGGCGACCCAACGACCTCGTCGTCTGGGGCCCCGGCCTGTTCGCCGACAACAACTCCAACCGTCAGCTCGGAATCATCCAGGCGTTGCGCGAGAGCGTGCGCGTATTTCGCGACCACCTCACCAAGGTATCCGCCACGGAATACGACGAAAATCTCGTGGATGCGGACACCAAGTTTCGCAACGACGAGTACAAGTTCTGGTTTCCATCGGCGGAGTCGCGCTTTCGAGAAGGGACGAGGGCCCTTGGCCGCTACGTGACGGGCTTGAACGCGGATCCGCCCACCTCGAAGCCGATCAATCGGCGCAACGTCGAGTTGATCCGATTGTTCCAGGCCTGGACGGATCTGCTCGGCGGCGCCCACGCCAAGCTCTACGCCCAGGATGAGTCATTTTTCGTCACCGATGACCACTTCTATCACGCCCAAGGCTTTGCCCACGTGATGGTGCACCTGACCCGCGCCATTCGCCGGGAGTACGCGTCCGAGCTGAGCGAGCGCCAGACCGTGTTGGAGCTCCTCGAGCAGGTCGAGAGCTCGTTGCAGCAGGCCGCTGCCTTCAAGCCCCTGATGGTTCTAGATGGTTCACCGGCGGGGTTGTTCGCCAATCATCGTCGCAATCTCGACGCCTTCATCGTCGACGCCCGTCAGCTGCTCTACTCGATTCGCGAAGAGCTCGAAAAGTGACCCTGGGTATTCGATTCGCGTCGACCGCTGGCTCGGCGCGCTCACGTGTGGGAGGATCTCTCGCGATGGCTGTCGAAGAGCGCAGCTCGGCGTCGAACGGGGGGAATTCTCGCCCCTCGGTGTCCAATTCTGATCAGCCGGGGCCCTACCTCGGCGAGATCGAGACCCAGCGGATTCTCACGCTGTTCGGGTCGAATACGCGTGGTGGTTACTGGGAGCCGCCTGAGCGGCTGGAAGTGCTGACGCTCTTCGGTGGCGCCAAGCTGGACTTTCGAGATGCCAACCTCTACAGCGGCGAGACGCGATTGGTCTGCGTGGCGATGTTCGGAGGCATCGAGATCATCGTCCCGGCCGAGCTCGAAGTGGACGCCAACGGCACGGGGCTGTTCGGCGGATTCGAGCGCAAGGAGCTTCGAGAGAAGCGCCGTGGGCTGTTCGCGCGCCGCCGCTCGCGCGATCCCGAACCGGAGCCCGACGCCGCCCCCAGCGACGAGCCGCCCCCGCTTCTCAAGATCCGGGGATTGGCGCTCTTCGGCGGCGTAACGATCAAGGTTCAATAACACCGCGCCCGTCGTGCCGCCCCGCCGATCGGCCTGACGCGGTGGCGGTTCCCGCCAACTTCCCGCGAGCTCCGCTCGCGGACCCAAACGCGCGGAAGCTTCGCAGCGCCGCTTCCGAGGCCGCCGACTCCGGTGGGACGATCCAGCAGCAGCATTAGGCTGATTGTCGAATCTTCCGTTCCCATCTGACTTCGGGCCCGCCTGCGGCGGGCCGCCTCAAGTGGCGTTGTGGAGGCTCCGACAATCTGCATACGGCCCGCTGCGCTAGGGGTCGTGGCTTCCCCATATCTGCCGCCCGGTGAAGACGAAGGGTCGGCGAGGAATGGACGATCACGCATGACCTGGCGGGTTTTCTTTGCTTGGCCGTTGGGTAGAGGGCGCCGCCTGCAGCCGTGTCCGCTGCGGATCGAGACTCGCGATGAGCGGGTTGAAACGGCCTCCACTGGCGACGCACGTACGGTGTAGGGAATGATCGCGAGCATTACAGATGCCTTGGTGGGTCTCGCGTACCTCATCGTCGGCATCCGCCTGATTCGGCTGGGTCGAAGCACCGGGCAGCTTCCCGAGCGAGTCCTGGGGGCGAGCTTCCTGATCTGGGCAGCCTCGTATTTCATCTACGGCGTGCCCAACGCGTTCCTCGGTGAGTCTGAGATCGTCCCGTACTCTTTCGTCTCACGCATCGCTCTGCATACGGGTACCGTGATCTTCGCGTGCTTCGTCCGCGGCGTGTTTCGTCCCGAGGAGCGCTGGGGGTCGTGGTTGGTCCTCGGTACGGCTGCGTGTCTGCTGACCGGAGTCATCGGCTCCGTCTCGCTGGGCCTATCGCTGGGGGATTGGGAGGGCGGCTTTTCGCTCACCAACCCCTGGTATTGGGTGGAGCGCATCGGGGTTGCTGCACCCCTCGTCTGGATGGCGACGGAGGGGCTGATCCAGCACCGCCGAGCGCGGCGTCGGGCGCGGCTGGGCCTGGCCGATCCACGGATCTGCAACCGCTACTGGCTCTGGGGACTGGCGGGCCTGCTGTGGGTGCTGTTGGAGTTCGCGATCATCGCCACGAATCTTCGAAACTACGCGACCCTGGAGTGGACTAGCTCGATGACCATCACCATCGGATCGTTCGCGATCCTGCCGGTCGGTGTGATCTGGCTGATCTTCTTTCCTCCCGCATCCTACCTGCGCTGGGTCGAAGAGCGGGCCGCCGCCGCGCAGCTGGAGATCTGAGCGGAGCCCTGCGTGCTTCGACGCCATCGCCCGGCCCGGCGCTGACGGCCCATTGGATATCCGGTAGCCTCGGCGCGCCAGGCTTGCCGTTGCGGCTCGTCGGCGGATAGGAAATGCCGGAAAAACCGTTTCGGGTACTCCCCAAGGTTACTCCTAGCAACGAGCACTTCTGGCGCGGCGGGGCCGAAGCTGAGCTGCGCTTTCTGCGCTGCACGCCCTGTGGCTGCTACATCCATCCGCCTTCGCCGCGCTGCCCGGAGTGCATGGGCAAGCAGCTCGAGGTGGCCGCAGTCTCGGGGAGAGCCACCGTGGCCACTTTCACTCTCAACCACCAACCCTGGGTGCCAGCCCCCGATCACCCCTACGCGATTGCCATCGTCGAAATCGAAGAGCAACCGACCCTTCGGCTGATGACCAACATCGTCCACTGTCCGGTCGACGAGGTGCGAATCGGGATGCGTGTCCAGGTGTGCTTCGAAGCCCACGATGATGTGTATATCCCGCTCTTCGAGCCGATCGAGACCTGATGCGGGGTCGCGCCTGCATCACGGGCATCGGGCAATCGCAAATCGGCCGCCGGCTCCAGCGAGATCCGCTGGACCTCACGCTCGACGCTTGCCTGGCCGCGATCGATGACGCGGGCCTCGAGCGTTCGGACATCGACGGCCTCGCCACCTATCCCGGCAACATGGGCGGCGCGCCTGGGTTCACGGGCGCGGGAATTCCCGAGGTGCACGACGCCTTGCGGCTCCAGCTGAACTGGTTCACCGGAGGCATCGAGCTGCCTGGACAGCTGGGTTCGGTGATCAACGCCTGCCTGGCGGTCGCCGGCGGCCTGGCCCGGCACGTACTCTGCTTTCGCTCGGTCTGGGAGGCCACCGCCCAGGGCAAGGGTTCGCGCCCGCCGATCGGTGGGGGCTCGCGGGAGGGAGGCGGATTTCGCGCGACCGGAGGCATGCTCGAGTACACGCTTCCCTTTCGGGCGTATTCGGCCGCCAACTGGATTGCGCTGTTCGCGCAGCGCCACTTCCACGAGTTCGGCACCACTCGGGAGCAGCTCGCTCAAATCGCGCTCAACGACCGCCGCAACGCGGCTGGAAATCCAGCTGCGATCTACAAGGAGCCGCTGACCCTCGACGACTACTTTGCCGCCAGGATGATCTCGACGCCGCTAGCGTTGTTCGACTGCGACGTTCCCGTGGATGGCGCTACCGCGGTGATCGTCTCCGCTCCTGACGTTGCCGCCGATCTTCGGCGGCCTCCACTTCGGGTCGAATCCGTCGGATCGGCGCTGCGCGGCCGCCCCTCGTGGGATCAGTTCGACGATCTCACCACCATGGCGGCGCGCGACGCCGGTTCGATGCTTTTCGAGCGCACGGAGCTGACGCCGGCCGACGTCGATGTGGCGGAGCTGTACGACGGGTTCAGCTTCATCACCCTCGCCTGGCTCGAAGCGCTCGGCTTCTGCGGCCGCGGAGAGAGCGGCCCATTCGTGGAGGGCGGCACGCGCATCGCGCTGGACGGCGACCTCCCGCTCAACACCAACGGTGGACAGCTCTCCGGCGGCCGCCTTCACGGCTACGGCTTCCTTCACGAAGCCTGCGTCCAGCTCTGGGGCGAGGGCGGTGCGCGCCAGGTGTCCGGTGATCCCAGGGTCGCTGTCGCCGCCGCCGGTGGCGGGCCGATCGCTGGCTGCATGTTGCTGACGCGCGCTTGACGTCTGGCGCCGCTAGACAGAAAGTGCCACGCCGTCGGCTCCAGGGTCGGCGCCCCCGGTGACAGTGTCCTCTTCGATCCGGATGGCGTGGACCAAGGCGAAGTCGTAGCTGCGGTGGCTGCGAATGATGGAGTAGCCCACCCGCTCGAGCTCGTCGGTGACGTAGTGGGGGATGCGATTGGCGACGTCGATCGCATCGCTCGTCGCGGAGAAGCGCGGAGCCGCAACAGCATCCGCGATCGACATGCCGTGGTCGACGACGTTCAAGATCGCCTGCAGCACTCCCATTGCGATCTGGGTCCCGCCCGGTGCCCCGATCACAAGCCAGGGTCGCTCGTCGCGGAACACGATCGAGGGGCAGATCGAGCTGAAGCGGCTCTTTCCGGGCTCAATCGAGCCCGCGCGACCGGGGCGAGGGTCGAAGACCCCCATGCAGCCGTTGTACATGAAGCCCAGCCCCTCGGTGATCACTCCCGAGGGCATGCCCAGCGAGTGCGTCATCGAGACGGCGTCTCCCCGGGCGTCGAGGACCGACACGTGGGTGGTGTTGGCTGATTCGGCAGCCGTCACGCGCTCGATGTGTGCGATTTCGCCGGCTCGAATGCTCTCGGCCTGCTCGAGCGCGTAGTGCTTGTCGGTCAGTCGATCCAGGGGGACGTCGACGAAGCGCGGGTCGCCGACGAAGCGGTCTTTGTCGCTGGTGGCGCGCTTCATTACTTCGGAGACGACGCGGATGTACTCCGGGCTGTTGTGTCCCAGACCGGCGAGATCGAAGTTTTCGAGCATGTGAAGCATCTCGATCAGCATCACGCCGCCGCCTGGCGGGCGATTGGTGGCAATCCGATGCCCGCGGTATTCCCCCCAGAGAGGCTCGGTGCGCTCGGTCCGGTAACTCCTCAGGTCTTCCAGCGACAGCAGGCCGCCGCCGCGTTGCATGTCCGCGGCGATCTCTCGAGCCAGGTCTCCCTCGTAGAAGAGATCCGAGCCGGCTTCTGCGATGCGTCGGAGCGTATGGGCAAGGTCGGGATTGCGGACTCGCGAGCCCGGCCGGTGAAGCTTCCCATCCGCAGCGTAATAGATCCGTCGGGCCGGATCCGTGTGTCGAAGTCTTTCGGCGTTGTCGACCCGATCGCCGTCATCGGGCTTGGTCCAGAAAGCGTAGACGGCGGGGCGGACGATGAAACCTTCTTCCGCGTGGGCGATCGCGGGCTTCAAGATTTCCCGCCACGCTAGTGTTCCATACGCGAGCTGCGCCTGATGGTAGGCTTTGAGACTGCCCGGAACCGTTATCGACTGGTAGCCGACGTCGTTCACGCGGTCGCGCAGCACGAAGCCGAACCCGTCGCGGTTTTCTCCCTCGATCCGATCGGCCCACATGTCGCTGCTGGCCGCGGCCGGGGCCCGGCCGTGAAAGTCGATCAGCTCGTGCACCCCGCGTTCGCGTAGGTAGAGGTGCAGACTGCCGAAGCCGGCGATTCCCGCCATCTGCGGATCGACTACGCCTTGAACCAGCGCGCAGCAGATCGCGGCATCGACGGCGTTACCGCCATTGCGAAGCACGACTGCCCCGGCCTCGGATGCCTCGGGCTGAGGAGTGACGACCATCTGGGGTGCCATGCGAATCTCCCTACCGGTCGATCAAAGCCATCGCTCCACGGCAGCGGGACGAATTGTTTCCGATGATCTCGAGCGATCAGGCACGATCGCGGGCGATCGAGTCATCCGAAGCGGTGCTGGCAAGCCACCACGTGGTTCCACCGGCGTCCTTCACGCCCCCGCGTTTGTCTTCGTCCTCGCCCTTGACGGGTTCCTGCACGGAGCTCGACGGCGCCCAGGACCTTCGTGAGGAACTCGATCCTGCCATTCGCGCCGTCGACGAGGAGGTAGGGCGATACCGTCGTGTAGCCGGCCGGCTTGTGAGCTGTACTCATGCAGATTCCTCCATTCCTGGAAGGCCAAAGTATCCGAATCCCATTAAGATTACCCCCGGGTTCCCCCGACTCGAAGTTCCCCAGATCTGGAGACGGACCAAGGTGGCTTCACTAGGCGCAGCGCCGACCGGGAGTCGCTCCGCCTCCGGAACTGACCGCAGCCAGGCATCGCCCTCGGCGTCTCCGCGAAGTCTCCTGGCGTTGGCAGCCATCCTCGCTCTCGCCGCGATGGCCCGCCTCCACGCCATCGACGCGCTGGATATCTGGGTCGACGAGGCGAACTTGATCCTCACCTCGAAGGGGCCGCTCTCGACCCTGCTCGATCGACTGAAGCTCGATTCCAGTCCGCCGCTCTTCTATCTGGTCGTCCACGGCTGGATCCGCGTCTTCGGCGACGGAAGCGTCGCACTGCGCATGTTGTCGGTGGTCACCGGGTTGGCATTGGTGGCGACGACCTTCTGGGCAGGTCGAGAGCTGATCTCGCTCGAAGCGGGGCTGTGGGCGGCGTTCTTCGTGGCGGTCTCGCCGATCCAGGCATTCTACTCCCAGCAGGTTCGCATGTACTCGCTGGCGGCGATCTTCGCTCTGCTCTCCGTGGTCTGGATCGTGCGCTACCTGCGCGACGGTGCTCGGCGCGACTTCGCATTCTGGATGGTGTTCACGATCCTGGCGCTCTACACCCACAATTTCGCAATCCATCTGTTGCTCGTTCACGCCGTGCTGATCGTTCTGTCGGGAAGTCTGGTGCGTCGAGCTCGTTCCTGGCTCCTGGCCGCCGCCGTGGTGTCTCTCGCCTATGCTCCTTGGGTTCCGATTCTCGTCAGCCAGCTGGGCAATCCGGATCACTACGCCTGGTTTCTCTTCTATTGGAACTTCTTTGGTCCATCCGGAGTCATCGAGAATACGTTTCTCTCGTATTCGCCCGGCGCCGAGTTCCTGACCTACGCCGACATCGGCGACGCAGCAGTGTGGCGTGGCCGTCCCGCTCTGGCGGTCGTTGTTCTGGCCGCCTTCGGCCTCTACGCTCTGGTGGTCCGTTTCGGCAGGCGCAGCCTCGTGCGGGCACTCTGGCCGGCGATCTTCCTGATCCTGCCGATGCTGAGCGCATTGACGGCATCGGTCCTCTTGACGCCTCACTACGTGCCGGGGCGTGTCGACCAAATGATGTTTCCAGCCTTCGCGTTGCTGGTGGGAGCGGGGCTCGCGCACCTGAGGCCAACGCTGCTTCGGTTCGGCGCCGCGGCGGCAATTCTCGTGATCGCCATGCTGACGAAGTTGGAACTCTATCCCGATTACCACCAGCCGGGTCTCCGCGGCAGCGAGCGGGACCTCGCTGAGATGATCGCCGAGCGCTGGGAGCCGACCGACGCAATCCTCTGCACCTCGCTCACGCGAGCTCCACTCGAGTACTACCTCGGCCGCCTCGGCGTCGCGGCCCGCTTCATTTCGTATCCCCGCGACACAGCCGCACACCTGGGCTCACAAAACGATGTCCGCTTGGTCTCGAATCCGAATGCGCTGCGGCGCGAGGCGAGGGCCGTCGCGCTGGAGGCCCGCTCGATGACAGGCTCGGAAGGCCGCCTATTCCTGATCCGGGTTCCGTTGAAGGTGAACAGCCTGCTGAATCACGAGCGGGTGACGGGCCACCTGGGGTTTCTACCGGTCGAAGACCTCGGCCGCTTCAAACAACACGGAACGGGAGCGCCCATCGAGGCTCGCGTCTACCGACCGCGGGGCTCGCTCGATTCCGACCCCTGAGAATCCAACCGCGCCTCCCAGCGGTACTCGACGTCGGGCGCGCTCTCCGGGGGTGGGCTCACGCCGAAGCGAGCCACTCGAAAGTCGTGTTTCTCGTAGAAGGCGCGTGCCTGGTGGTTCTGTTGGTGGGTGTGGAGCCAAAGTGATCCGGGCGAGAGCTCTTTGGCCTTCGCCAGCAGCGCCGCTCCAATGCCGCTCCGCTGGTGGTTCACGGCGACGTAGAGGCGGTCGACGTAGGATTCCTCCAGGGCCAGGAAGCCGACGATCTTTGCCTGCCGCTCCGCCAGCCAGATTTCGCAACGCGGCGCGATGCGATCGCGAAAGAACTCGAGATTCTCATCCAGGGTGTAGCGCTGCTCGAGCTCCAGGTACGGATAGGCCACGCGCTTGACCGAGAACCACATCCCCACGGTGGCCCCGAGGTCCTCGGAGCGATAGCGCCGCAACTTCATCGACGGAGTCCTGCCAACGGAGCGGGCGAGCGGCGGTAATCCGCGTCCACAATGTGCTCCCGAACCGGTGAATGTTGACTCTAGCGCGGAGGTTGCCGCGGGCTGGCACGTGTTAGCCTGGTAGGGTTCCCAATGATGAATGCGATGGAGAGAGGGTCGGATGGTGCCCGCGGATTGCCGCGTGGACTCGGGCTCGCCGCTGTGTTGGCGACGCTCTTGATCAGCCCCTCGCCAGCCCCCGCACAATATCCGAGCTGGAGCTTCGAGATCGCAGAGATCGTCGAGATCGACCCCCAGGCCCACATCATTCGCCTGATACCGGCGCCTTCCGGGCTCGCCTACCCGCGCACCTGCGAGGAGTTCGTGATCCATGCCCGCTTCCGCGACGGCACCGTGTGGTCGCTCGACGGTCTCTTCAGCTCCGCGACCTACGAAAAAGCGATTCGAACGCTCCGCCAGTCGCAGACTCGCAAGGAGCTGGTCAGGGTTGGCTCGTTCGAACGGGGCTTCGGTGCCATCGACCCCGAGCTTCCCTGCGAAGTTCGGAGCCTGGGACTTGCAGTCCTGAACGATCCGGACGGGATCCCTGCGGTCTATTCGATCTACTGAGAGCGTGCGCGGCCAGGCCGGCTGACGAATCAGCTAGCTTTGGCGGGTGGATGGCGCCCGGTCCGGCATCGATGCCGGCCGTGACGCCGTCACTCGTCAGCGAGGAGCGCGATGCCGAGTGTCGAAGAGCTCGAGCAGACCATCGAGTCCCTCGAGAAGCGCCTGCGATGCGTCGAGGACATCACCTCCATCGAACGCCTCAAGGCCCAGTATGGTCGACTCACCGACAGCCGTTACGATCGAAACGGCGTGGTGGAGCGGGCGTTGCTGGAGCCGCTGGCGCGCGAGATCAGCGAACTCTTTTGCGAGGACGCGGTTTGGGAAGGCGGTAAGGCCCTCGGCGTCTGTCGCGGTCGCGACCAGATCTATCAGCGCTTTCTCGAGCCGACCCTGCAATTCTCGTGGCACTACTTCGTCAAGCCGGAGATCACGGTGGAGGGCGATCGGGCTCGCGGCCGCTGGGACATCCTTGCGCCGTGTACGACCCGCGAGGGTCGCCCACTGTGGATGGCGGGATACGAGGACGACGAATACGTACGTGTCGATGGAGACTGGCTCCATCGCTCGATGAAGCTCAGCGTCGTCTTCATGGCGCCCTACGAGCGTGGGTGGGCGAAGACGTCAGCGCCCGTCACGCGCTGACGGCGGGGACCCTCGCTAGAGTTCGACGATTGCAAGGGGAGTGGAGGAGTCTTCGATGTTCGACCTCAGCGGTCGGGTTGCGGTGGTCACCGGCGGCAACGGTGGCATCGGCCTCGGGATGGCGCGCGGCCTAGCCAAGGCGGGTGCCCGAATTGCGATCTGGGCCCGCAATGAAGCGAAGAATGCCGCAGCCGTGGCGGATCTGGAGAAGCTCGGAGCCGAGGTCCTGGCACTTCGCTGCGATGTTTCTCGTGAAGAGGAAATCGTGGCTGCAATGGCCGACACCTTGGCCCGCTTCGAGCGCGTCGACGCCTGCTTCGCCAACGCGGGTTACGGCGCGCCCGGCGATCCTCTCAAGCTGAGTCTCGAGCGTTGGCGAGAGCTTCTCTCCGTGAACCTCGATGGTGTCTTTCTCACGCTGCGAGAGGCGGCGCGCCACATGATCGACCGCGGTGGGAGCGGAAAGCTGGTAGGGATCTCTTCGATCACCGAGATTTTCGGAGCGCCCGCCCAGGCACATTACGCATCGAGCAAGGGCGCTCTCGGCGCTCTGGTGCGTTCGCTGGCCGTCCGCCTCGGGCGTCACGACATCCAGGTCAACGCCGTTCAACCGGGCTGGATCGAGACCGACGCGACGGCACCAGCCCTTCGCCACCAGCCCTTGAATGACGTGATTCTCCAGCGCACTCCGGCTGGGCGCTGGGGCAAGACCGAAGACCTCCAGGGAATCGCGGTCTACTTGGCGTCTGACGCGTCGCGCTTCCACACCGGCGACACGATTCGCATCGACGGCGGCTACTCGGTCTTCTAGCAAGCCCTCTATCCACGGGAGCCCGCAGACCTTGAATTCTACCTGGCCGCTCGAGGGGCTGCGGGTGTTGGATCTCTCGACGGAGATCGCGGGCCCGTACGGCACCAAACTAATGGTCGACGCCGGCGCCGATGTGATCAAGCTCGAGCCCGCGGAAGGAGATCCGCTGCGCCGCTGGACTGCTTCCGGGGTCTCGCTGCCAGCCGACGACGACGCGGCGCTGTTCCAGTACCTCAACGCCTCCAAGCGAAGCATCGCCCAGGACCTCACCACGTCGGCCGGACGCGCTATGGCGCTGGAGTTGGCCGGCAGCGTCGATCTCGTCTTCGAGAGCTTTGGGCCCGACACCCTCGAAGAGCTGGGAATCGGCTTCGAGGCGCTGCGAGAGCGCAACCCGGCGCTGTCGCTGATTTCGATCTCGGCCTGGGGAAGCGGCGGCCCCTGGGCACATCGTCCCGCGACGGAGTTCACCCTCCAGGCGGCTGCCGGTTCGACCGCCTACCGCGGTCTTCCGGATCGGATGCCCGTCGCGGCTGGCGGGCGACTGGGCGAGTGGATTGCCGGGACGTTTTCGGCCGTCGCCGGCATCGCCGCGTGGCGATCCGCACGCAACACCGGAGAAGGTCAGTTGGTGGATCTCTCCGTGTTCGAGTCGACGCTGCTCTGCATGACGATCTATCACGACCTCAACGGTCAGTGGGTCGACGGGCCGCTACCCCGAGCGATCGAAGTGCCTTCGATCGAGCCCGCGAAGGACGGCTGGGTGGGCTTCTGCACCATTACGGGCCAGCAGTGGAAGGATTTCTGCTCGATGATCGGGCGGCAGGACATCGGCGCGGACGAACGTTTCCTCGATGGCCGGGCTCGAATGGAACACCTGCCGTTCCTACAAGAGATCATCCACGACTGGACGCGAGCGCGAACGGTGGATGAGATCGTAGAGCTGGCCAGCTTGCTGCGGATTCCGGTCGCCCCCTTGGGTGACGGCCGCTCGCTTCCGCAGCTGGATCACTTCCAGGAGCGCAGCGTCTACGTCGAGCATCCCGCGGGATTCGTGCAACCGAGGATTCCGTACTCGCTCGAGAAGGCGCCGCTGCGCCCGCTGGGAGCGGCTCCGAAGCTCGATCAACATGGCGCTGAGGTGAAGGCCGAGTGCGGATCGCAGCGTCCGGCGGTTCGCAGCCCGGAGGGCGGCCCGGCGCTTCCGCTCGCGGGATTGCGTGTCGTCGACCTCACCGCATTCTGGGCGGGTCCCTTCGCCACGGCCTTGCTGGCCGACCTGGGCGCCGATGTGGTGAAGGTCGAGTCGATCCAACGCCCCGACGGAATGCGCTTCGCTGGCGCCATCCGCAAGGATCGCCTGTGGGAATGGTCTCCGGTCTTCCACGGCGCCAATCCGGGCAAGCGCTCTGTCACCCTGCAGCTCGACAGCGCCGAAGGCAAGAGTCTGCTCGAGAGGCTCGTCTCCGGGGCGGACGTCGTCGTCGAGAACTTCTCGGCGCGGGTACTCGACAACTTCGGACTCGGATGGGAGACGATCCAGAGCTGGAATTCCCGAACCATTCTGGTCCGAATGCCGGCCTTTGGTCTGGACGGACCGTGGCGAGACCGCACGGGCTTCGCGATGACCCTGGAGCAGGTGAGCGGTCTCGCCCAGTTGACCGGCTACGAAGATCTCCCTTTGGTGATCCGCGGTGCGTGCGATCCGATCGGCGGCCTGCACGCGGTCTTCGCCCTGCTGATGGCGTTGGAAGATCGACGCCGCAGTGGCGAGGGGCAACTCGTCGAGGTGCCACTGGTCGAAACTGCCCTGAACGTCGCCGCCGAGCAGGTGATCGAATACTCCGCCTACGGCGAGCTGCTCGAACGCAATACCAACCGCGGCCCCTATGCCGCTCCGCAAGGCGTCTATGCCTGCCAGGGTGCGGGGGAGCTGCTGGCTCTCGCCGTCGCGACGGATGACCAATGGCGCTCGCTGGTGAACCTGCTCGGATCTCCCGATTGGGCGGGTGCGCCCGAGCTAGGGAGCAGCGACGGGCGTCGTGGGCAGCACGACGCCATCGACGCAGGGCTGGCCGCGTGGTTCGGCGCGCGCCCTCTGGCCGCCACAGTCGAGGCGCTGACGTCGGCGGGCATCCCCGCTGCGGCTCTGGTCAACGCGCACTCGGTTCTCCCCAACCCCCAGCTCGAGCAGCGCGGCTTCTTCCAGGTGCTCGACCACCCGGTGACGGGCCCCACTCGCTACCCCGGACTGCCGATGCACTTTTCGGGCCTCGGTCGCCAGCTGCACCGGCGGCCTCCGCCGACGTTGGGGCAGCACAACCGCGAGGTCCTCTGCGGCGAGCTCGGTCTTTCGGAGTCCGAGCTCGAGCGTCTGATCGAAGGCCAGATCATCGGAACTCGACCGAGCTTCATGTAGCTCCCGATCCCGCTGCTCCGGAAGGCGAGCGCTCTTGATCGCCGCTCTCCCAATCCTTCGGGAGCCCCACCGCGAGCAGCGTCGTCACAGCCATCAGACCAGCCGCCAATACGAACGGCCCTGAGCTTGCGAACTGATACAGAACGCCCGCAGTCGCCGGCCCGACTGCCCGCGCCAGCGACGCACTGGATTGAAACGTGCCGAGAACCGCGCCGCGTGTCTGCGGACTCGCGCTTAGCGAAACCAAGCTGAGCAGAGGCGGTTGCCCAACCGCCCGGCCGATCGCCGAGAACGCCAACGGAACCAGCGTCCAGCTCACGGTCGGCATGAACGGCACCGCGCACAGCGAGACCGCCATCAGAGCGAAGCCGAACAAGGCGAGCTTTCGCTCGCCAAAGCGGGCGGCCAGGCTGCGCATCGCTCCGCCCTGGATCCCGCCCATCAAGACCGCCATGGCGACCAGGATGAATGCGACGCGGAAGGCGTCGTACTGAAACCTGTCGATCATGAAATACGCGAAGATCGATTCGAGCTGGGTCACCGCCAGCGAGTACGTCAGGTTGGCGGTACAGAGGCGGCGGACCAGGGGTTCGCGCAGCACCTCGCGACGGCTCGCCCCACGCTCGCGAGCTGCGTGTCGCTCGGGTTCCGCGAGCGCTCTGAGTGCGTAGAGGAAGTTGAGGGCGGCGAGTAGGGCGGCGGCGAGCAGCGGAATCCCGTACCCCAGAGGCGCGAGGTGTGCGGAAATCGCGGGGCCGAAGAACGCAGCGGCCCGCCAGCTACCGTCTAGACCGGGAGCCAGCAGTCCGCCGATTGCCGGTCCGAGCGTGAAGCCAACCCCAAATGATGCACCCACCATTCCCATCCACCGGGTTCGCTCGTCGGGAGCGGTGACATCCGTGAGGTAGGCGATTGCAACACTGATGTTGGCAGCAAAAATTCCGCCGAGGATCCGGCCGATGAACAGCCCCGCCAGAGTATCGGCGAACGCAAGGAATAGGAGAGATCCGCAGCTGCCGGCGATCGTCAGCAACATCACGGGCCGCCGGCCCATGCGATCGGAGAGTCGACCCCAAAACGGGCTGAAGAGGAACTGCAGCGCGGGATACACCGCCAGTAGCAATCCGAGCACGCTGGGGCTGGTCTGCAGGCTCTTGGCGTAGTAAGGCAGGATGGGTACGACGATCCCGAAGCCGATCAAGTCGACGACAATGACACTGAATAGGATCGGAAGCGATCGCTTCGGTCGTTCGATCGACAGGCGGGCCAAGGCGCTCGGCATGATAGCGGGGGTCGAGTCGGCGGCAGCGGGCAGCCCGTCGATGATTGGGATCCGGTCGGCTTCCGCTCACTCGAGGGCGCGCAGTGCGAGGCCGTTGGCAACCGAGGTCAGCTCTCCGCCGAATCTCAGCCGCTCGCTCCCGAAGCGCTCTGCGAAGATGCGGCGCACGGCTGGTACGAAGGACGATCCACCCGTGAGGAAGACCCGGTCGACGTCTCCGCACTCGATCTCGGCGCGAGCCATCAGCCCGTCCACACAGCCGCTGATCGCAGCGAGCTCCTCTTCGATCCAGCTCTCAAACTGGCTGCGGGTTACGGGAACGTCGATGCGCAGATCGTCGTCCTCGAACTGCAGCCGACTAGAAGACCCGGTGGACAGCTCCCGTTTGGTGGCCTCGACGGCGCGAAACAGCAGGAAGCCCAGGTCGTGACTGATCAGGTGGATCAGCGCATCGAGCTTCTCCGGCTCGAAGGCCTCGCGACGCAGGTCGTAGAGCAACCCCATCACCTTTGGTGATTTCAGAAACGAGAGGTGATGCCAGCGTTCCAGGCGCCCAAACACCCAGTTCGGGATGGGTAGGGTGTCGCCGAATTGGGAGCGGAACTCGGCGCCACGGCCGAGCAGGGGTGTGACGAGGTGGCGAATCAGCTTGCCGTCGAAAGCGTCACCGGCGATGGGCACGCCGTCGTTTCCGAGGATGGTCCGTCGCCTCGAGCCGCCGCGAAAACTGGGGCCGACCCGAAGCAGAGAGAAATCGCTCGTGCCACCCCCAAAATCGGCAATCAGGATGAGCTCGTCGTGCTGCAGATCCGACTCATAGTGATACGCCGCTCCAACGGGTTCGAACTCGAAGCTGAATTCGAGAAAGCCCGCGTTGCGCAATCCCGCCGCCAATCGATTGAGCGCCAGCTCGGCGTCGCTCTCGTCGTCGGCGTGCACGAAGTGGACCGGTCGTCCCACCACGACCCGATCGATCGAGATCTCCAGCGTTCGCTCCGCCTCCTCCCGGAGGGCGCGCAGGATGATGGCGATGAGACTCTCCAGCCGGTAGCTCACTCCGAAGATGCTGGTGGCCGAGAAGAGTCGGCTGGCCAGGAACGACTTGAGAGACTGGATCAGGCGCCCCGTCTTCTCCTCGGCGGCCAGATAGCGCGCAATCGCGAACGGACCCGCGTGGGTAGAGACGGGGTCCTCTCCATCCTCGCCTCGATCGAAGTAGAGAACCGAGCGGAAGGTCTCGGTCGCACCATCACCGGCGTCGAAGCTCGCCAGCACCGGCTCTCCTCCTTCCGAGACCCAGGCGATCGAGCTGTTGGTGGTTCCGAAATCGAGACCGATGGCCGAGCGAGCCGACATTCACTCCTCCGCGGGCCTTCTCGAAGCGGATCCCAGGCCCAGCGCCCAGGCCAATTGCAAATGCACGACTCCCCACGCGCCATGCCCGGCGGGGGGGTCGTGCGCTGGGTTCTGGGCAGCGGAGGCTAAGCTCGGGTCTCGGCGATCGCAAGACCTGTGGCGGCACCCCTGTTGTGAACTCCCCCCTTGGATCTAAGATTCCTGACTCGGTTGGCCGACAGGGGGTGGGGCCGGGGAGGGATCCCAGATGTCAGAGGTTGCCATCGCCCCGGGAGAGTCTGGTATTTCGCTCGGCGAGGTCGCCCGCATCTGGCTGCGCCACCTGGTCTCCGTGTTCATCCCACTCAACGCGTTGATTTTCCTGTGGACCGGCCCCCATTCCTGGTACGTCGCGCCACTCTTCTTCATCCCGATCGGTATCGCCTACGCGCTGGACGGTGGCGTTCGCAGCGAGCGTCGCCAGCCACACAAGGACCTGCCGGCCTGGCCATTCGACACCCTGGTCTACCTGCTGGCCGGGCTGCAGTTCTGGACGATTCTCGAGCTGGCGCGGGTGTTCTCGGTTCAAGCGTTCTTCTCGATCGACATGCTCACGGTCTTCATCGTCGTTGGCGCGAGCTCGGGCTTCTCGATCATCACGGCCCACGAGCTGATCCATCGAAAGCTTCGCTGGCAACAAGGACTGGGCCGTCTGCTCCTGTGCACCGTCCTGAACGAGCACTTCTACACCGAGCATCTGCGTGGACACCACGTCCGCGTCGGCACGCCGGAGGATCCCGCGACGGCGCGCTTCGGCGAATCCTACGAGGGCTTCTACTGGCGCACGATTCGAGAGCAGTTCGCGCACGCCTGGAGGCTCGAGCTGGATCGCCTGGGGAATCCTCGTTGGACGGATCGCCGATTCTGGCTCAATCGGGTCGTGCACGGCCAGGCGATCGGCTGGGGACTGGCCCTCGCGATCCTCCTCTGGGCTGGCCCGGTGGCCTTCGCAGCCTTCCTGCTCCAGGCCTTCTCGGCGTCGAGGCTGCTCGAGGCTGTCAACTACTTCGAGCATTGGGGGCTCCGGCGGCGGGCGCGACGAGTTCGTCCGGTCGACTCCTGGGATACGCACTCCTGGTTCACCTATTACGGGCTGACGGGGCTCTCTCGGCACGCGGATCATCACGCGGAGCCCGCCCGTCCCTTTCAGCAGCTTCGGGTGATGGACGACGCGCCAGTGCTGCCGGGGGGTTACGTTCGAATGGTCGACCTGGCTACCGGCAGGAACGCCGAGTTCCAGCGCGCGGCCGTCGAGGAGCTGAAACGCAAGCAGCTGGGGCCCTTCGCGGAAGACGCGGCGCCCGACGAGTTGGCAACCTCCGCCGAGGCGCAAGCTGCGAAGCCCCACCCCGTGCTCCGGGCGTGGTCCCAGCTGTCCATTCCCGTTCGAAGGACGCTGGCTCTGGCCGTTGCGTTGGTGGCCTTCACACTGGGAGCCCAATGGGAGGCAGCCGACGGGCGGAGTCTGGCCGCCGCGTTCGGTGCTCATCTATGGATCCTCGCCGTGTTCGCGGCCGCGCTGGTCTGCCACGCGCAGCTCGCCAAGCGCATTCCCCACGAAGGCGTCTGTTGGGCGGCCGCCTTCGCCGTCCTGATCGGACTGGGTAGGTTCGGGGACGCCCTGCTGTTCTAGGCGCTAGAGCAAACCGCCCTCGGGTGCCGGGCGGGCGCGCTGGTTGTAGAGCAGCTTGCGAACCTGCTCGATCTCTTCATTTGACAACTTCGAGTAGTCACTCTGGAGGTTGGCTCCCACCGCCATGCCGCGTTCGACGGCTGGACGCGCGGCGAGCTCTTCGAACCAGCGCTTGAAATACGGAAACTCAGCGATGTCTTGGCCCTGACTTTCCCAGCCGACAGTCCAGGGATACGAGACCATGTCTGCGATCGTGTACGCGTCGCCGGCCAGGTAGCGACGGTCGTAGAGGCGATTGTTCATCACCCCGTAGAGCCGATTGACTTCATCCGTGAACCGACGCACCGCGTACGACTGGTCGCCCTGGGAGTCACCCAACCTTCGGAAGTGTCCACACTCCCCCGTCTTCGGCCCCTGGTTGGCCATCTGCCAGATCAGCCACTGAATCACTTCGTAACGTGTGTGGAGATCCTGGGGGTAGAACTGCCCCGCCTTCTCCGCGATGTAGAGCATCATCGCACCGGATTCGAAGATCGCGATCGGTGTTCCACCACCGGCGGGTTCGTGATCGACCATGGCGGGCATGCGATTGTTCGGGCTGATCGACAGGAATTCGTCTTTGAACTGATCGCCTCTACCGATGCTGCACTCGACGATTCGGTAGGGAAGCCCGCACTCTTCGAGCAGGATGGTCACCTTCTTGCCGTTGGGAGTAGGCCAATAGTGGAGGTCGATCATGGGGGTTCTCCTATTGTTCACGCGCCCCAGCGGTCGAAGAATGCGATTTCTTCCACCGGCGGTCGCGTTGCGGGCTTGAAATCGGTTCCCACCGTGTACGCCACGGGAAGCAGAGCGACCTGCATGACGTCGTCGGGGATCTCGAGCAGCTTGGCTACCTCGGCCTCGAAGAACAGGTGGATGGTGGTCAGGGTCGAGCCGAGCCCCCGGCTGCGCAAGGCGAGCTGGAAGCTCCACACGGCCGGAAAGATCGAGCCAAATGCTGCGGCGGTCATCCCGAGTGGAGCCGTCGAAGGGATGCGTCCCTCCAGGCAAGGAAGCACGAGGGCCGGAACTTCTGCGATGTGGTCGAGAAGCCAGCCAGCCGAGTCGTATACCCGATGAGTCTGGGCGTCATCGTCGGGGATCTCGGCCTTGGCCTGGTCGATGAATTGCTTTCCCCGACCGTAGATCTCCCCCAGTGCCGCCCGCTTCTCCGGATTGGTCACCACGATCCAGCGCCACTTCTGGGTGTTGGAGGCGGTGGGAGCCTGTTGGGAGAGGCGCAAGCAATCGAGTAGCAGCGCGCGTTCCACAGGCCGCTCGAGGTCGAGCCGGCGGCGGACGGCGCGCGTGGTTGAGAGCAAGCGGTCGGTCTGCTCGAGATCGAAGGGGGCGGTCATGGATCCTTCCTCCTTGGGTCGATGATTGGCGGTCGATTCTCGGTTCGTATGAATTCTGGTCCTGCCCATCATGGGGAGCGGACTTCAAGGCCCTCGAGGGAACGGCTTCCCACTCTATGAAATGGCATCCCACTTATGAAACGGCATCCCACTCCGCAGGGTGGGTGCCGAGCGGGACCGTGGGTCTCGCCCAATGGGCTGGAGTCTCCGAGAGCTCGACGGCGGGCGCAAGGTGCTCGACTCGACCGAACGGTGTATCGCTCACCGTCAAGCAGGGAGCGATCCACTCTCGATCCGGCCCGGCTCCGATGTCATGGGCGCGGCCCAGACTCTGTAGCCACATGCCGGTTCGGCACAGCGATGCGCGGACCCAGAAGCTTCCACCCTCTCGGGCTCGCCGCCCCAGCGCTACCAGCGTGCCCAGGGCAGCCAGATAGCCCGTCGTGTAGTCGGTTGGCGCGGCGGGAATCAACTCGGGGACTTCGCCGCCCTGTTCGGCCGAGATCCCCGTCACGGTTTGGGCGAGCTGTTCCCAACCCGGCCGGGCCGCCCACGGACCCACATGGCCGTAACAGTTGATCGATACGTACACCAGACCGGGTCGTAGGGAGCAGAGTTCCTCGGGACCAAAGCCCCGCCGATCGAGGGCGCCGCTTCGATAACCCTGGCTGAATACGTCCGCACCGAGGACCAATTCTCGCAGCCGCTTGGCCTCGTCCGGGCGATCGAGGTCCAAGTGCGCCGAGCGCTTGCCATGGCTGGTGTCCATTACAAAATGCGGGACGCTCGGAAGGTGGGGAGAAGCGATTCGCAAGACCTCGGCCCCATGCTGGGCGAGCGTGCGCCCGCAGGTGGGCCCAGCAAGCACTCGCGTGAGATCGAGGGCTCGAATACCCGACAGCGGTTGCGTTCCCCCTTCGGCCAGGGGCTCGGGAGGACTGTCACCCAGCCGGATCACTTCCACCGGGGGGTGAGCGGCCAATGCCTGGCCCTGGGGATGGTCCTGCCATTCGCGCTCTGTTCGCACCCGAGCCCCGCAGAGGCCGCGCTCGGCAATGGCGTCTTCCAGCTCTTGCGCGTCCCAACCGGCGATGGCCCGAGCGACCTCGACGCGATCTGCCGAGCAGCCCAAGAACTCGAGTGCGGCCTTCTGGGTGTTGGGGAAGCTTCCGTGCAGGAAGAACCAGCCGTCCCGGGTTGGAAAGACATCCCGAATTCCGGCGCCGCCATAGCCAGGGGGTTGGCGATCGAGCACACGGCACAGCAGAAAGCTCACCAAGGAGGCCGCAGCCGCTCGAACGTCGACCCGCACGCGCTGTCGCTGACCCCCGCGAAGTTGCCAGAGGTCACTCGCGGCCACTCCGGTGGCGGCCAGGGCCGTAGCAGCGGCTTTGCCGGCGAGAAAGCGGGTGGCGAGAACGGGATCAGCGCCATCGATCGTGACTGCGCTGGTAGGCTGGACCGATAGGCCAAGTGATTCGAGCAGCGAATCGAGTGCACGGTCCACCTATCCCTCCGCTCGTCGTGGGCGGCCGCGATGCGGTTCCGCATTGCACCGCGCTGCTTCCATCGGCTGCTTTGGACTCCATGGTAGTCTCGCCAGCCGGGATCGCGAGCGAGGAAATCCGAGATGAAAGCCATCGTCTACAACGGACCGCGCGACGTCCGCTACGCCGACGTCGACGATCCGAAGCGCCAGGCCGCGGACGACGCCATCGTTCGCGTGGAGACCACCGCCATCTGTGGCTCCGACCTTCATCTCTGGCACGGGGGGGATGGCCACGGAAGTAGGCTTCGCGGTGGGTCACGAATTTCTCGGAATCGTAGAAGAGGTGGGCCCTGACGTTCGCGGCTTCAGCAAGGGAGATCGGGTGCTGGCCGCCTGCACGGTCGGCTGTGGTCGCTGCGGCCTGTGTCGGCAGGGGCTCTATAGCGGCTGTTCGATCCAGAGCGCTGTCGGCGTGGGGAGCGTATTCGGCTTCAGCCCAGGGCTACCCGGAGGCCAGGCCGAGGCCGTGCGTGTTCCCTTTGCGGACTCGACCCTGTTTCGGGTGCCCGAATCCCTGAGTGACGAGCAGGCGCTCTTTCTGACCGACATCCTCCCGACGGGCTATATGGGCGCGGAGTTCGCCGAAGTGGGGCCAGGGGATACGGTCGTCGTGTTCGGCTGTGGACCCGTCGGTACGTTCGCCCAGCTGAGTGCCCAGGTTCGAGGTGCGGCGCAGGTGATCGCCGTCGATCTCGACGACGAACGCCTGGAGGGCGCCGCCAAGCGCGGCTGTGTCACCGTGAACCCCAACGCCACAGATCTGGGCGAGCGCGTGCTCGAGCTCACGAATGGGATCGGCGCCGACAGCGCAATCGAAGCCGTCGGCCGCGCCGACCTCATCGCCAAGGCCGCTACGGTGGTGCGTGCGGGCGGCCGGATCGCCGTGATCGGTGTGCTCACGGAACCGATGGCGACGCTTCCCTGGCTGATTTTTTTCATGAAGAACCTGACCATTCGCACCGGATTGGTGAACCCCCAGAGCTACATCCCGAAGCTGATGCCGATGATCGAGCAGGGCCGCATCGATCCGACCGCGATCATCAGCCACCGGTTGACCCTTGCCGAAGGACCTCGGGGCTACGAAATCTTCGCCCAGCACGAGGAGAGGGCGCTCAAGGTCGTCATGACCCCGTAGGGTTCAGCAGGTAGGGTCGTCTGTTCAACGAACAACGGGCGATCGGGCACCGTATAATGCACGCGCCTTGTTGCTCGACGCCCGGTCGCTTCCGCCCGACTCGACGATTACACCAGACGTCTGTGTGATCGGCGCCGGTGCAGCCGGTATCAGCCTCGGCCTCGAGCTGGCCGGTGGGCCGTTTCGCGTGTGCCTGCTCGAGAGCGGGGGCATGGACATCGATGAGGCTACCCAGGCGCTCTCGAAGGGTCGCAGCAGTGGACGGCGATACTTCCCGCTCGACACCTCGAGGACCCGCGCCTTCGGGGGCTCGACGAATTGCTGGCACGGTGTCTGTCTACCACTAGAGGCGGAGGATTTCGAAGCGCGCGACTGGATCCCGCACAGCGGTTGGCCCTTCGATCGCAACGAGCTTCTGCCTCACTACGAGCGGGCGTTGGCGATCTGTGGGCTCGAGCGGGTCGCGCTGGAGGGGGGAAGCTGGGCCGACGAGAGCCGCCCAGTGCTTGGCGACACTTCGATGGGTCTCGAGACCCGCGACATCCAGGTTGCCCCGACTCGTTTCGGCTCTGTCCACCGAGAGGCCGTGACCGAGGCGCCCAACGTCGACGTCTATCTTCACGCCAACGCCGTCGATATCGAGCTGGGGAGGGGCGAAAGGCGGGTCGATCGAGTGCGGGCCGTGACGCTCGCCGGCGCGGGTTTCACGGTGCGATCGAAGCTCTTCGTTCTCGCCGCGGGGGGCATCGAGAATCCACGCCTTCTGTTGGCCTCCAATCGGCAGCAGACCGCCGGTCTGGGCAACCAGAACGATCAGGTGGGTCGCTTCTTCATGGAACACCCGCACGTCTTCTCGGCGGGTCTGTTGCCCTCGGTGCCGGCCGAGCGCCTGGCCCTCTATTACCCGGCGTTTCGAGTTGGAGCGGTGTCGGTGATCGGCGCCTGGAAGGTTTCGGCCAAGCTTCGTCGGGCCGAACAGATCGCGGACGGCAGTCACTGGCTGCACGAGCGACGCGAGACGGATGTCTTCGAGCAGCGGCTGGCGACCACCATCTCTGAGATGGACGGGGGCGCTCCGCCCGGCCGCAGCGGTACCCCGACCTCTCGCCCAGCCCGCTATGTCTTCGCCAGCGAGTGCGAGCAGGTGCCCAACCCCGCTAGCCGCATTACGCTCGCCAACGAGCGCGATGCTCTGGGCGTCCAGCGTGTCGACCTGGCGTGGCGCCTGCTCCCGATCGACTATCGCAGCGCACTTCGAAGCCATCAGATCCTGGCCCAGCACCTCGGACTGGCTGGTGTGGGTCGCGTGCAGGTGCTGCTGGATGCCGAGTCGACGGATTGGCCCCCAGGGATGGAAGGCGGACGACACCATATGGGGACGACTCGCATGCACGTCGATCCTCGCCACGGTGTCGTCGATGCCGACGGTCTGGTACATGGGCTGAAGAATCTCTATGTCGCCGGAAGCTCGCTCTTCCCCACGGCTGGGGCGGCGAACCCGACTTTCACGCTCGTCGCGTTGGCGCTGCGTCTGGCCGATCGGTTGAAGCGGCTCCTGTCATGATGGAAGTGGACCTGCGACGGCGCGATTTCCTGCGTGGCGCGAGTGCCGCAGCCGTCGTAGGTCTCGTCGCGCCCATTCTTTCCAGCCCGATGGCGTGCAGTCGCGGTGATCCGCTGCTGGCCGCCCTTGGCGACTTCTTCGACGACCGCGACGCCGCGCGAATCGTCGGAAGGATCTATCTGAACCAGGAGCCCGGTGAGCGCGACGCGCGGCTGCTCGTGGAGCGGTTGGCTGGCCCGGCGCTCGAGGATTGGGGGTCCCTGTCTCGCCGATATCTCCCGGCGCTTCGTTCGGCGCTGAGAGCAAGACATCGCGAGGACCTTCGAACCGGCGAGATCGTGTCCCTGGACGGCTGGCAGCTCTCGCGCACCGAGGCGCGTTTGTACGCAGTCGTGGCAGCGCGTTGATCGACGAGATTTCCTCTAAGCGTCGCTTCACCGCCTTCAGCTTCGTCTACGCGCTCGCGATCCTCGTCCACCAGGTCTACAGCGGGTTCGTCGTCGATCCCCAGCCTTCGTCCCTGCTCCAGTTCGTCGCTCTCTTCTCGTTGCTGCGCCCGTCCTCGCGGTCTCGAGTCCTCGCGCTGGCATGTGCGCAGCTTTGCACCGTCGCGTGGGAGATGCCCGAGGTATCGAATCATTGGCTGTTCATGGCCACGTGTTCGCTCGGACTGATCCTGATGCTCGGTCCTTCTCTACTGTTTCGGGCTGGTCGCCCGATCCCGAATCATCAGCTCGCCGCCGCCGCGGCGATGATTCGCGTCCAGCTGGTGATCCTGTACGCATTCGCAACCTTCGCCAAGCTGAACTCGGCATTCTTCGATCCGACCCTGAGCTGTGCGGTCGAGCACTACGCGTGGCTCGTCCAGGCGTTCCCCTGGCTTCCCGATGGCGCCTGGACCGCGTACCCCGCGATGGGCGGTACGCTCGCGATCGAGGTTGCGCTCGCGGCCGGCCTGGCGTTTCGCCGCACGCGGGTTGCTGCCCTGATCCTGGGCTGGTGCTTCCACTTCGCGTTGGGCTGGAACGCCTTTTACGATTTCTCGCTGGTCGCGGCGGCGTCCTACGTGATGTTCCTGCCCGATTCCGTCTTCGAAGGTTGGGACAAAAGCCTGCAACGCCATCCCAGGTTGGGCGCGCTGATTCACGCGTTCGAAGGGCTCGGGCGCTCGCGCTGGGCCATCCCCGCCCTGTCACTGGCTCTGCTCGCCTTGCTGACCGCGGGCGCGCTTCTCGACTGGCCGCCCGGCTATCTCCATCTACGCGCGAACCACATCGGTAAACAGATCTTCGTGGGGATCTGGCTGGCACTCGGCGCGGTGGCGGGCGGGTTGCTGCTGGAGAATGGTGTGACGTCCGGGCGAGTAAAGGTCGATTGGCGGCGCTATCCGGTGCTCTGGATTCCGCCACTCCTGCTGACCGTCAACGGGCTCTCTCCCTTTCTGGGTCTCAAGACCGAGAACTCGTTCAGCATGTTCAGCAACCTACAGACCGAGGGCGAAGGCTGGAACCACTACCTCGTTCCGCGGTCGCTGCGAATCTTCCACTTCCAAGACGAGTTGATTCGCGTCGTCGACGCGTCCGACCCAAGGCTCGAGCGGATGGCCGCCCGCGGGGTGCGCCTGGTGCCACTCGCGCTTCGGCAGCTGGCGTTGGAGAACCCGGCCTGGCACTTGCGCTACGAGTACCGCAGAGAGGTCCACAGCGCGGCCCCGGTCAGCGCGGATCCTTTTCTGGGCAAGCCCCTCAACCCGCTGCTCCGCAAGCTCATGATCTTTCGGCCGGTCCAGCCGATGGATGCCAGCATCTGCGTTCACTGAGCAGTGGGTCGAGTGCCCTCTGCAGCGATGCTGCGCTCGATGTCGTCGAAGAACTGCCACCACATCTCGAGCGAGTGCTCCACGGCCTGACGCACGCGGTGCTGGCGCTCTGGCGTGTCGGCGAAGCGCACCACGATGTTGTTGCCGATGTCGCTGTGCTCCCGGTCGGCGATCTCGTGAACGTCCCAAAAAGCTACGTCCGCCCGCTGGAGGTCGTAGTGCTGCTCGAAGGAGCGAGCCAGCGGCCCGAACGCGCCGGGCACTTGACCCTCGGCGGCCAGGTTGGTTGCGGCTGCTCCCTCGATGAAGGAGCGCTGCTTGGTCGAGAGCTCGAACCAATCGATCAGCGCTTTGGTGCCAGGCAGGGCTTCGGCCTCGGTCATGGCCTCGCGAGCCAGGCCCAGGGCCTTTCCGAAGCGCAGGAACAGCTCGGGGTGTGAGATGTTGCAGCCGGAGATTCGGCCGGTCTCCTCTTCGTAGAGACTCTCTGCCAGCTCGATGCGTCCGTCGGAGTCCGTGCAATTGGCGTGAAGCGCGCTCACCGCTCGCGGAAATTCACGGACCTGGAGGAAGAACTGGATGGCGAATTGCGCGAGGTCCTCTCGCGGGACCTTGCCGTCGCGGATGGAAAGCCAGAGCGGATGTCCGCCGAAGCTGCGCCGTTGATCGATCAGGCTCCGGAGTTCCGCCACGAACTCGTTCGAAGACGGCGGCATCTACGGCGATTCGGGGCTGAAGCGGACCGGCATCGACTTGACTCCGTCGATGAAATGGGAGCGCAGCTTTCGCACCTCCCCGTTCAGCTCGACGTCCGGCAGCCGTTTCAGCAGCTCCTCGAACATCACCCGAATTTCGAGGCGTGCGAGGGACGCCCCCAGGCAAAAGTGCTGCCCCACTCCGAAGGCCAGGTGCTCGTTGGGACTGCGGGTGACATCGAAGCGATCGGGGTCCGAGAAGATCGCCTCGTCCCGATTTGCCGACGGGTACCAGAGGGTGACCTTTTCGCCTTGGCGGATGTCTACGTCGCGAATTTTCGTATCCGCAGTCGCGGTGCGGCGGAAGTACATCACCGGGGCCGTCATGCGGAGCATCTCTTCGACGGCCGAGGGAATCAGCGCCGGGTTCCGAATCAAGCGGTCCCGCTCCGCGGGGTGATCGATCAACAACATCATGCCGTGGCTGATGAGGTTCCTCGTCGTCTCGTTGCCAGCAACTGCCAGCAGCAGGAAGAAGGATCCAAACTCGAGATCGCTGAGCTCCGCCTCGATCAGCTTCGTCACCAGGTCGTCCCGCGGCTCGGCCTTGCGTGCCTGCAACAGGCGGTACGCGAACTGGAAGATCTCGATTGCCGCCACCGCGGAATGTGCTCGACTGTTGCCGTATTCGGGATCCTCCGAGCCGAGCATCCGGTTGCTCTGGTCGAAAACCGTCTGGCGGTCGTCTTGATCGACCCCGAGAAACTCGCAGATCACCTGGAGCGGCAGCTCGGCGGCGACGTCGGTGACGAAGTCGCATTCTCCCTTGCTGGCGACATTGTCGAGGATCGCGCGAACGATCTCGCGAACCCGCGGCTCCTGGGACGCTACCTGACGCGGGGTGAACCCCTGACTGACGATCTTGCGGGCGCGCGGATGATCGGGGGGATCCATCACGATCATGCTGCGCGCGACGTCGAGTTCACCGGGCTGCGGGTCTTCGATCAGGTTGCCGAGCCCCGAAGCGAAGAGCTGGGGGTTCTTCGAGACGAACTTGATGTCTTCGTACTTCGACAAGACCCAGTATCCGGTCCCGCCGTAGACGTCACCCTCGTGCCAGTGGATCGGATCTTCGGCGCGGAGCTTGCGAAAATGATCGTGGGGAAAGCCGTCTTCGAAGCTGTCTGGATTCGATAGGTCGACGTCGGTCATCAAAACCCTCGCGTGTGTGGCCATGGTAGCAGGCGGAGCGCAGCGCAGGCCCGTCGGCGCGCCCGCCGCCGGAGTCTGGCACCTCGTGAATCGGCCACCCATCCGCGCAGTGTTCTGGTAGCCTGCCGAGCGAGGCGCGGGGGAAGGCGGAGGACGCCGGGGCGGGGAACGTGGCGTCGAAAGCGCTGTCACACCTTCGAATTTGCGATTTCACGGGCCAACTCGCCGGTGCCGGGGCTACCAAATTCCTGGCCGCCTTCGGGGCCCAGGTGATTCGCATCGAAGACCCTGTGAGGCAGGGGCGCTGGGACATCCTTCGCGGGCTGCCACCCTTCGTCGACGAGCGACGAGGGATCGACCAGGGCGGAGCCTTCAACAACCACAACGTCGAGAAGCTGGGTGTCACCCTGAACTTGCGGAAGGAGCGCGGGAGGCAGCTCCTGCGCCAGCTGATCGAAGTCTCGGACGTAGTCAGCGAAAACTTTGCTGCGGGCGTGCTCGAGCGGATGGGATTCGGCTATGAGGCTTTGCGCACGATCAAGGGCGACATCATCTACGTGTCCAACTGCGGTTTTGGTCACCACGGCCCCTATTCCGAGTTCAAGACCTGGGGCCCGATCGTTCAAGCGGTCTCGGGGTTGACGTTCAGCTCGGCTCTCGCCGGCCGCGAGCCGGCCGGTTGGGGCTACTCCTACATGGATCACACGGGCGGCTACTTCATGGCCATCGCCATTCTGATGGCGCTGCGCCACCGCAACCGTACGGGCGAGGGCCAGGCGATCGATCTCTCGTGTACGGATGCGGGCGCCACCCTCAACGGCCCGGCGCTGCTGGACTACACGGTCAACGGTCGCCCGTTGCGGCGGGACGGAATGCCCGACAGCAACCGCAGCCAGCATCCCGCGATGGCGCCCCATGGGATCTACCCATCGAAGGGCGAAGACGAGTGGATCGCCATCGCGTGTCGGAGCGATGCAGATTGGCAGTCGCTCGCTGCCGAGATCGGCGAGCCCTGGGTTGGCGAACAGCACTTTCGCGAGCTGGCTGGACGTCTGAGAGAGCAGGATGCGCTCGATGTTCGGATCGGTGAGTGGACGGCGAGTCAGGAGCGCTTCGCGCTAGCTCTCCGGCTGCGCGCCGCGGGAATCCCCGCGGCGGCTGTCGCGAAGCCCGGCGAACGCATCGACGACGATTCCAACACCGAGGACTGGGGGCTGTGGCCCGAAGTGAAGCATTCCGCGATGGGGACGGTGCGGGCCGACGGTCTGCCGGTCCACCATTCCGAGTCCGACTGGTCGGTGGAGCGAGGCGGGCCGTGCCTCGGCGAACACAACCAGCAGGTCTTTGGCGGATTGCTGGGCCTCGACGCGCGTGAGCTAGAAGCGCTTCGTGCCGAGGGCGTGATATGAGTGACGCCCCTTCCACCAACGACGGCGCTCTCGCAGGCCTACGGGTCGTCGAGCTTTCCAGCGAACGCGGCGCCTGGGCGGGCAAGCTGCTCGCCGACATGGGCGCGGAGGTCATCGTGGTGGAGCCGCCCGGCGGCGACCCGATGCGCCGCTATGGCCCGTTTCTCGAAGATCGGCCGGGATCAGAGCGAAGTCTGTACTGGTGGCACTACAACACCAGCAAGCTCGGGGTGACCCTCGAACTCGACTCTGCGAAGGATCGCAAGCGTCTGCTCGGGCTGATCGCGACAGCCGATCTGCTGATCGAGTGCGAGCCTCCCGGGGTCATGGCTGCGCGAGGTCTGTCGTACGAAGAGTTGTGCGCCGTGCGCGCCGATCTGATCGCGATTTCGATCACGTCCTTCGGCAGCTCGGATTTGCGCAGCGCCGAGCCCGCCACGGACTTGACGATTCTGGCCGGCGGAGGTCCGGTGTGGAACTGCGGCTACGACGATCACTCGCTGCCGCCGGTGCGCGGCGGTGGGAATCAGGGTTTTCACACCGCCTGCCACTACGCGGTGATGTCCGCCCTGGTGGCGCTGCTGGTGCGCGACGAGACGGGGCTCGGACAGCACATCGACGTCAACATGCACGCAGCGGCGAACGTGACCACTGAGGCCGGCAGCTACGAGTGGCTGGTGGCTCGCGGAACCGTTCAGCGCCAGACGGGGCGGCATGCGGCGCAGAATCCGACGCTTCCCACCCAGATCGAGTGCGCGGACGGTCGCCACGTCAATACGGGGGTGCCGCCGACCCGCCCGGCGCAATTCTTGGGGCTTCATCGCTGGCTCCGCGACCTTGGCTGGCTCGAGGAGTTCCCCGAGGCGTTCCTGCTGGAACTGGGCGCCGAGCGCGAATTCATCGATCTGGCGAAGATCGCCGAAGATCCCGAGCTGATGGCGATCTTCGGTGCCGGACGGGAGGCTCAGAACCTGATCGCCTCTCGACTCTCGGCCTATGACTTCTTTCTCGGATCGCAGCAGCGCGGGCTGCCGGTGGGCATCATCTATGCTCCCGAAGAGGTGCTGGAAGATCCTCATTTTCGGGCACGCGGTTTTCCAACCGAGGTGGAGCATCCGGAGCTCGCACGCAGCTTCGTCTACCCGGGCGCCCCGTATCGTTTCGAGAAGTCCCCTTGGCGCATCAGCCGCCGCGCCCCGATGCTCGGCGAGCACAATGAATTGATCTTCCGGCCGCTGGAGGAGCAGTTGCCCTAATCTCTGCTGCGGGCTCGGACGCAGCGTATTCCAACAACTCGCTAGGAGACCCCCAATGGCACCGGACCTCTTCGATCGCTACCGGGTCATCGATACCGATACCCACATCACCGAGCCGCCCGACGTGTGGACGTCGCGGGTTCCCAAGAAGTGGGGCGAGAAGATTCCCCACATCAAGCGGGTCGGTGGCAAGGACGTCTGGTTCGTCGGAGAAAAGCCTTCGGCCCCGCCGGGAATCGTGACCATGGCCGGCTTCGATGGAACGATTCCGGACTTCCGCAGCACCTTCGAGGAGCTGCCCCCCAGCTCCTACGATGCCAAGGCTCGCATCGCCCATATGGACGCGGAGGGAATCTGGGCGCAGATCCTCTACCCCAATGTCGGTGGCTTCGGCTCCGGCGCATTCCTCGCCCTTCAGGAGCCCGAGCTGATGCTGGCGTGCATCCGGGCCTACAACGATTTCCTGATCGACTGGACGAGCGAGGACCCCAGGCGCCTGATTCCGGTGATGGCGACCCCGTTCTGGGATGTCGACGCCAGCGTGGCGGAAATCGAGCGCTGCGTGGCGCTGGGCCACAAAGCCGTGCTGTTTACGAGCCAGCCCCAGGACTTTGGCGAGCCGGCGCTCCACGACACCCACTGGGATCCGATCTGGGCAGCGACCCAGGACTCTGGGCTTTCGATCAGCTTCCACATCGGCAGTGGCAGCATGGATGAGCTGATTCAGAGCGGTTCGAACATCGGGGTTCGCGCGAACTTCGGCCGCGTGTCCTCGATCCTGTTCGTCCAGAACTCGCGCAGCCTCGCCGACATCATCTTCAGCGGAATCTGCCACCGCTTTCCCAAGCTGAAGTTCGTCTCCGTCGAGAGTGGTGTGGGTTGGATTCCACCGGTCCTCGAGGCCTTCGATTGGCAATGGCGCAACGGAGGCATCCATAGGGAGCACCCCGAGTATGATTTGCTCCCGTCCGAGTACTTCCGACGCCAGATCTACGGATGTTTCTGGTTCGAGGAGGGAGTGGGCCCGGCAATCGAGAGCTACCCGGACAACATCCTATACGAGACGGACTTCCCGCACCCAACGAGCATGTCGCCCGGGCCGCAGACTCCCGCCGAGCACCCGCGTGTCTATGCCGATCGAGTCCTGTCGGATCTTCCCAGCGACAGCCTGCAGAAGATTCTTCACGATACCGCCGCACAGATCTACCATATCGACTGACGAGCGGTTTCGATCGGGAGCCACCACATCAAGCTCGCGACACGATTCCGAGGTCGAAAGTGGTAGCCAAGCTCTGCGTGGATCCAGGTTTCACTCGCTCGCACGGCTGGAGCCGGTGTGCTTCGGCTCGAACGTCTTCATCAAGCTAGGTATCAGCGTCTCTGCGATCAGGCGGTAGCCGTTGGCATTCGGATGATCGTCAGTGAATAGATACTCGCTGCACCATGCGGTTCCGACGGGCGGAACCACCTCCGGACACACGGGGGCGAAGGCCAGCGAGAGGTCGACCAGATGTGCGCGCTCCTGTCTGGCAGTCGCGCGAATGATCTCACCTGCGCCCCCGTACAATTCCCGCTGGGACGGGTAGGTCATCAGGATCAGCCGAGTCTCGAATTGTTCCGCAATCCGGATGATGTCGCGGAGATCGGGCTCAAGACCTCCGCGCCCCATCCACTGCCCGCTTGGCGTGAAGCCCAGGATGAACTCGTCGTCACCGTACCGCGCAACCGCGAGGTTCGGCTGGTCGTAGCCTTCGTCCTCCCCGACCCCCTTGAATTGCTCTGCGATCGTTTCACGCGGGATGCTCAGGACAGGCCGCTCGGCGCCTCCACGAAGCATGCGCACGAGCTTCATGACCCGCGAATGGCGGGACAACAGCGAAAGTGTCGGCGGATTCGACTTGTCTTCCGATTCAACGGGCAACGTCCAGAAGTTGTTGGCACCGATCATCACGACGGTCACATCCGGAGAAAAGC
>CAXMOC010000144.1:0-18680 GCA_964194865.1 uncultured Opitutales bacterium
GTCGCCCGCCATGTTGAGCAGGGTCGTCGGCGCCGTCCAGCCGACGGCCGTCACCAGCAGATCCGCGGAGATCCGGCTGCCGTCGGCGAGCTGCACGGAACGAACGCTACCCCGCCCCGTGACTCGCAACAGACCTTCGCCCCGACGCGCGTCCACGACGCGCACGACCTCGACGCCAGCGCGCGCCAGGTCCTCCGCGGCCGCATCGCCGGAGGCGTTGCCGGTGAACACCACCGCCCGCTGCCCCGGCTTCACGGCGTAGAGCCCGATCAGCTTGCGGACCGCGGTCGAGAGCATCACCCCTGGCTTGTCGTTGCCCTCGAACACATAGGGCCGCTCGATCAACCCCGGCGCGGCGACCAACACCTTGGCCCGCGCCTTGACGAGCCGTTCATCGATCGCGGGAAGGTTGCGCTGGACGATCGCCACCCAGTTGTCGTCGTAGCGACCCGTCACCGCCGAATTCAGCAGCACCTCGACCTCGGAGCGCGCAGCGACCGCCTCTCTCAGCTCGCGCAGCTGCTCGAGCTCCGCGCTGGAGCCCCAGCGTAGATGGCCGCCGAGCTGATGTTCCTCCTCGACGAGAAGCACCCGCGCACCGGCTTCGGCTGCCCCCAGCGCGGCAGCCAATCCCGCGGGTCCGGCTCCCGCGACGACCACATCCGGGTGCACGTGTCGCTTGTCGAAGCGACCCGCCGTACTGTCCGGAGACACGGTACCGCCGGGCGTTCCCATCTCTCGAAGCACCTTCTGGTAGAGCGGCCAAAGACCACGCGGCTTCATGAAGGTCTTGTAGTAGAAGCCCACCGAGAGAAACCTGGACAGGAATTGATTCGGCGATCGCAGATCGAAGCGTAGACTGGGCCAGACGTTCTGGGCCGTGACCCGCATCTTGGGCGCGACCAGCCGATGCGCCCCGCGCACGTTGGGTTCGCCATCGACCTGGAGCAGGCAGCCGGGATCGAGAAAGCTGGCGGACAGAATTCCTCGAGGGCGCCGATACTTGAAGCTGCGAGAGAAGACCCGCACTCCGGCGGCGGCCAGAGCGGAGGCGATGGTGTCCCCGCGGTAGGCGGAATGCGCGCGGCCGTTCCAGTGGAACGAGAACGCTTGGCTGCGATCGATGACCTCGGAGGGCTGGGCGGAAAGACGCATCCCCTCGCCAGCACTCATCGATCGCTCTCGGAGCCCGGGGGCCTTGCCGCCCGAATCTCGTTGGTCGCGGTATGCCTTTCGACGACGAAGAAGCGCCGACAACCCGAGGTGTGGAACCAGCGCTCGGTCGTCCAGCCCGAGGGATTGGACTTGTCGTAGAGATAGGAACGCCACTCGGCCGGCGTCGTTCGATTGGGATCCGGACGTCCCCCCAATTCGCCGCCGTAGCGAAACTCGGAGGCGTTGCGCGGTCCACAATGGATGCAGGGGATCAACATCATGGCTGAGTCTCGATCTGCATCAGTGCCCGACCGCCGCGGCGCCCTTTTCTCCCATCAGCCGGCCCTCGGCGAAGCGCCCATAGCCGAAGGGAGCGATGAGATCCGGAACCTTTCCGGTTCCGAGTAGCTCCGCCATCGACTCGCCCGAGACGGGGCCGGCCTTGAAACCGTAGGTGCCCCAACCTACATCGAGATAGAAGCCCTCGACCGGCGTCGCTCCCATGATCGGCGCAAAATCAGGAGTCATGTCGCAGAGGCCCGCCCACTGCCGCAGCACACGCATCTTCGAAATGGAGGGCATCAATTGGAGAACATGACCGGCGAGCTCTTCCGTGAACTCGAGCGAGCCGCGCGTCGAATAGGAAGAGAACGGGTCCACGCTCGCACCGAAGACCAGCTCACCCCGGTCCGTCTGGCTTACATACACGTGTAGGCTTCCCGATACCACGACGGGATCCAGGAAGAACTTGACCGGCTCGGTTACCGCGGCCTGCAACGGTGCCGTTGAGATCGGCAGCGTGACACCGGCCATCTCAGACACGAGCGTGCACCAACCCGCAGTGCAGTTGACCACGATCGGCGTGGCGATCCGACCGCGGCTGGTCTGGACTGCCTCGACCTTCCCACCCTTCACCTCGATGCTCTCGAGCCTGGTTTCCTGGTGGATCTCCGCCCCGAAAGCGTCGGCGCCGCGTGCGTAGCCCCAGTTGACCGCGTCGTGCCGGATGATGCCGCCCGGTGGGTGGTAGAGCGCACCGAGGATCGGGTGGCGCGGTTCCCTCGAGACATCCAAGAAGGGAGCGAGCCTGCCGATCTCCGGCGGGTCGATCACCTCCGAGTCGACGCCGACCAGCTTGTTGACCTCGGCCCTCCAGTGCATGGTACGCAGAGACGAGTCATTGTGGGCGAGGGTCAGATGGCCCCGTTGGGCGAACATCACGTTGAAGTTGAGGTCGGCGGCGAGGTCTTCGTAGAGTGCAACCGACCGATCGTAGAACCGCACCCCTTCGGGCGTGAGGTAGTTGGACCGGATGATCGCCGTGTTGCGCCCTGAGCCGCCGCTGCCGATGTAGCTCTGCTCGAGTACCGCCACGTCGTGGATGCCGTGGTTGCGGCCGAGGTAGTAGGCGAGCGCGAGGCCGTGGACGCCACCGCCCACGATCACCACGTCGTAGCTGGAGCGCAGCTCTGGCGTTCGCCAGAGCGGCGGCCAGGACTCGCCGCTCAGGCCGCGGCGAAGCAGGCCCAGTGCCGAATAGCGGGCCTTCCGCCGCCGCAGCCGACCAAGTTTGGAAGCTGTGGGAGAGGACTGCTTCACGGAGCTGGCTGCCACCTCGGAATCGATCGGATTGGATTCGCCGGCCCGACCTGGGTACCCGACGCGAGGACACTGTACAACAGGGGAGTTGTTGCTACCCTTTGGATCCGGATTGTCCGTAGCTGGAGAGTGGCTGTCAAGCATCGCTCGGGCCGGTAACAGGTCCACCAAATCATCGGAACCGGCTCCGCGCCGAGGAACCCATCGAATGACCCTCCCCAACCGGGTCCCCTACCTCGTGATCGGTGGCGGAATTCACGGCCTCAGCACCGCCTGGCAGCTCGCCCGTCGGCTTCCCGGTGGCGGGCGCGACGTGCTCGTCGTCGACAAGCACGGGATCGGCTCCGGGGCCTCGGGCATTGCCTGCGGGGTGATTCGCAACAACTACTACCAACCGGCGATGCGCGAGCTGATCGCCCATTCGGTCGGCATCTGGGAGAGTGACCCGAAAGCCTTCAGCTATCACCCGGTCGGCTACATGCAGATCAGCTGTGAGGCGATGCGCGAGAACGTCGCGCAGATCGCGAGGGAGCAGGAGGCGATCGGCTACGACTCGGTCTTCATCGAGGGCGCCGACGACTCGGCCCGCTACATGCGTGGAATGCTCGACGACTGGCAGGCCCAGGGCATCACGTCGGTACTGCACGAGAAGAGGGGGGGCTACGCGAACAATACGGCTTCCTGCTACGGGCTAGCGCAAAAGGCCGAGGCGCTCGGAGTGCGCATCGCGACGGGGATCGAGGTGACGGGCTTCGAGAGGCAAAGCGGAGCCAAGGCGATCCGCAGCGTGCTGACCAACCGGGGACCCATCGAGTGCGAGCAGGTGGTCGTTGCCGTCGGGCCCTGGATCAAGTCGATCTGGGACCTGCTCGAGCTTCCGAAGGCGATCGTCGTCAAGAACTCCGACGGTACGGTCCACGACGACGTCCCGATGTGGCACTACTGGAGCCTCCAGGAGGGCACCCTCGACATCGATCCCAAGCTGCAGAAGATGAACGACGGACAAATGCCACCGGTGATCCATGTCGACACCGACGCGCCGCTCCACTCTGACCTCGACGGATCACTGCTACAGGACGAGATGTGGGGAATCTATTACAAGCCCGACTTCAACTTCGGCGGTATCCAGGGCGGTGCCGTGCCCCTGCGTGTGGAGACCGATCCGGAGGCGGTCAAGGTCGACCCCTACGGACCCGCCTCGCCGGAATTCGTGGTCGGCGAGGATTTCAGCCACATGTGGACCTCGGCGCTCGCTTTCTGTCAAAAGCGATTCGAAGGCAAGGGGGGTCTGTACAAGCGAGAGCCGTCCGGGGGTATCGGCTGCTTCACCCCAGACAGTTTTCCCGTCTTCGACCGCTTCTGCGACAATGTCTATCTGATCGCTGACTCGAATCACGGTTACAAGATGATCGGTGTCGGCGAGCTCGCGGCCCAGGAGCTATTGGGCGAAAAGAGCGCCTTGCTGGAGCCGTTTCGGTTCTCACGCTACGCCGAAGGCCGGCTGCACCCGAAGTCTCGGAGCCCCTTTCCGTGGAGCTAACTACGACGGACCCGAGGAGGATGGATCCATGACCGACCTCGAAGCCCACGTCGCGGCCGATGGCCGCGCCGATCTGGTAGAGCAGGTGCGATCCCAGATCGATTCCCTGGGGATCACCTACATCTACTACCAGTTCGCCTCGGTTACCGGGCGCATCGTTGGCAAGGGGGTTCCGGCCGACCACTGGGAGACGATCGCGAAACGCGGCTTTCAACTCGTCTACGGCTCAACCGCGAACCTCTTCATCGACCGGCACGGCGACTACATCGGCTACGGCCCCGAGGCGTCGGAGCTGGTCGGCATCCCCGACCCGGAGACCTTTTGCCAACTGCCGTGGGACAAGCGCGTGGCGCGCGTGTTCTGCACGCTGTTTCGCAATCGCGAAGAGGAAGAAGATCCGGGCGCTTTTCTGACGTCGGATTGTCGCGGGAACCTCAGGCGCATCCATCAGGAGTTTCAGCAGAAGCACGACGGCCTGCACCTGCGCGTCGGCACTGAGCCGGAGATGATGTGGCTCAAGCGAGGAGAGGACGGTAAGCCAGACGGCGGCTTCTCGAAGCCGAACTGTTACCACATCGATCAGTTCGAATCGCTCCGACCCGTGTTCATGCGGGTCATCGAATACTGCAATGCCATGGGCTTCGACATGATCCAGGGAGATCACGAGGACGCCCCCGGTCAGCTGGAGCTCAACTGGACCTTCGACGATGCGCTTCGAAACGCGGACCGACTGACGACCTACCGCCAGATCTGCGCTCAGGTGGCCCGGGAGCACGGCATCATCGCCTGCTTCATGTCGAAGCCCTTCCTCGGGGTCTCTGCTTCGGGCTGCCACCACAACATCTCGCTCTGGCGCGACGGCCAGGACGAGCTCAACGAGCTGGGCCAGGATCCGCGCGCCGGTATGGACGATGTCTTCCGCTACCGAAAGGGTGGCGAGAACACCTTCCTTCCGCTCAAGGGGCAGAGGAAGCCGGGGCCCGTCGGACTCCAGGCGGTCGGCGGGGTCATCGAACACCTCGACGCGCTGACCGCGATCGGGTGCTCGACGGTCAATTCCTACAGGCGGCTATGGGACACGGGCTTCTGGGCACCCGTCTTCGCCGACTGGGGCTATCAGAACCGCACCACGGGTCTGCGGATCTCCGCACCCGGCCGCTTCGAGTACCGCGCCGTCGACTCGATGGTCAATCCGTACCTCATGGGCGGGGCCCTCCTCAAGGCCATCGACGACGGGATCGACCGCAATCTGGATCCGGGCGAGCCCGAGCATCGCAACATCTATCAGGCGATGGAGGAAGGCAAGCAGGTCCGGCGCCTGCCCATGTCTCTTGGCGACGCCCTCGACAAGCTGGACGCCGACGAGGTCATCAAGGCGTCCCTACCCGGCGAGATGTACCGGGTCTACACGCACTACAAGCGCGACGAGTGGGAGAGATTCATGGCGACCGTCACGGAGTGGGACGTCGAGACCTATCTCGACTGTCTCCCCTAGCAGAAGGAGACTGCGCGATGTGCGGGATCGCCGGAATCATCCATCGCAACGTCAACGACGCGCCGGTGGGCAGCGAGTTGACCGCAATGCTGCAAGCGCTTCGGCACCGGGGACCGGATTCGACAGGGTTCGCGCTCTACGGACCCCCACAGGCCGGACGGATCGTGATGCGTTTCAAGATCGCCGAACGCAGCGAGCTCGGTACCAGCATCGGCCAGCGAGAGGAGCTCAACGCGCGCAAGGCCGAAGTCGATCGCAGGATTCGTGAGCTGGACGCAAAGATCATCGCCGAGGAGGCCCCCACAACGTACGCCTTTCGCTACGAGATCGAGTGCTCCGGCGACCTCTCGGAGCTCGCCCGCTACCTGGAAGAAATCGACGATGTCGAGATCCTCTCGCTGGGCGACGGACTCGAGCTCGTCAAGGATCTCGGCGACGCCAACGGAGTCGCTCGCGACTACGATCTGGCCCCGTTCAGGGGCAGCCACGGCATCGGCCACTCACGAATGGCGACCGAGTCGGATGTCGACATCCGTTCGGCTCATCCCTATTGGGCGTTTCCATTCAAGGATCTGGCGGTCGTGCACAACGGTCAGCTCACCAACTACTGGTCGAGCCGGCGCGATCTCGAACGTCGGGGTCACCGTTTCGCGAGCGACTGCGATTCCGAGCTCATTTCGGTGTACCTGGCGGACAAGATCCATCAGGGCATCGATCTGAAATCCGCAATTCGGCAGTCCATCGACGACTTCGACGGCGTCTTCACCTACCTGGTGGCCACGGACCGAATGCTGGGTATGGCGAAAGACCGGCTTCATGCGAAACCCATGGTGCTCTACGAGAGCGACGACATGATCGCACTCGCCTCCGAAGAAGTGGCCATTCGCAGCGTGGTGCCCCGCGAAATCGAGACTACCGATCCTTACGAGGGAGTCGTCCGGGTATGGGAAATATGAGCGGCACCGAACGCTCGCTCGAAATGGGCATGCATACCGAACAGCTGCGCGGTCGAACCCAGCAGGTCTTCTTCGAGCCGGAGGAGGGAGAGAACTTTCTCTACCCCGGCGCCTTCGAAGTGGACCCGGATCGACATGCCGAGCTGGATGCTGCGGACCTCGACGCCACCGCGGTCAACCTCGAAATCCGACGCCTGATGCAACAGGGCTTCGGCAACGTTACGGTGAAGAATCCCGGAGCCAAGCACTCTCTCGGTGTGGGAATCCTCAACCGATTGAACCTGCACTTCGAAGGCAGCCTCGGATATTTCGGCTGCGGGCTCCTCGATGGACCCAACGTCACGATTTCTGGGCGAGTGGGCTGGTCCTGTGCGGAAAACATGATGGCCGGAACCGTCGTCATCGAGAAGAACGCCGGCTCCACCTTCGGCGCAGCGCTTCGCGGGGGGGACCTGGTGTGCAAGGGAGACGTCGGCTCCCGGACAGGCATCGACATGAAGGGCGGCACGATCCTGGTGGGGGGACGCACGGGGGTCTTCTCGGGGTTCATGATGCAACGCGGCCGCATGATCATTCTCGGGGACGCGGGAACCAATCTCGGAGACTCGATGTACGACGGGACGATCTTCGTCGCTGGCGAAATCGCATCGCTGGGAGTCGACGCCGTGCGGGCCGACCTGACCGACCTCGATGTCCCGTGGCTCGCGCGCAAGCTAGCCATCCATGGGCTGGCGGCATCCGATGGGGTCGAAAACCTGAAGAAGGTCGTCGCCGGCCGCCAGCTGTGGAATTACGACAATCTCGAGCCGAGCGAGAAGAAGCTCATCCTCTAGGGTCCGAGTTTGGGACCATCCGGGGCGGAAATGACAACGGGAAACTCCAAGCGGAACGTGAATCAGCTGGGGCGCAGCTCCATTTTTCCGCCCCACGTCATCGACGATATCCACATCAAGTCGCAGCTCGGCCGTTACCGCATGCGCGGCTTCTCGCTCTTCAAGAAGATTCCCAACTTCGATGACCTCACCTTCCTACCGGGCACGCTCACGCGCTTCGTGATCGAGGGCTACCGGGAGAAGTGCGATACCAAGACGGTGCTCGGCCCCCGAGCCAAGCGCCCGCTCGAACTCGATATTCCGATCTACATCACTGGAATGAGCTTCGGTGCACTCTCCTACGAGGCAAAGGTGGCGCTGGCGCGCGGCGCCAGCATGGCGGGAACGGCGACCTGCTCCGGCGAGGGTGGGATGATTCCGGACGAGCGCCGCTACTCGTCTAAATGGTTCTACCAATGCATCCAGAGCCGCTACGGCTTCAATCCCCACCATCTCGCCCTGGCCGACGCCGTCGAGTTCTTCATTGGTCAGGGCTGCAAGGTGGGGCTGGGCGGCCACCTGATGGGCCAGAAGGTGACGGACCAGGTGGCCGAGATGCGATCCCTTCCCGCCGGCATCGACCAGCGCTCGCCAGCCCGCCACCCGGACTGGCTCGGCCCCGACGACTTGGCCCTCAAGGTGGATGAAATCCGTGAGGCCACCAACGGCGAGGTCCCGATCCAACTCAAGCTCGGCGCGGCGCGCGTGTATGACGACGTCCGGATGGCTGCGAAGTGTCGGCCCGACAGCATCTACATGGACGGCATGGAAGGCAGCACGGGTGCCGGCCCCCACCTCGCGACGGAGGAGACCGGTGTGCCCGGCATCGCCGCCATCCGCCAGGCGCGTCGCGCGCTCGAGGACGTCGGCAAGTCCGGCGAGATCACCCTGGTCTACGCCGGGGGAATCCGCAACGGTGGAGATGTCGCGAAGGCATTGGCGCTCGGCGCCGACGCGGTCGCGATTGGGCACTCCGCGCTGATGGCGCTGAACTGCAACAAGGACATTCCGGAGTCCGACTACGAGACGGAAGTCGGGGTTCCGGCGGGTGAGTGTTATCACTGCCACACCGGGCGCTGCCCGGTCGGTGTGGCCACCCAGGACCCGGAACTGCGCAAGCGCCTCGATCCCGACGAGGCCGCCGAGCGCGTCTACAACTTCCTCCACACCCTGGCGATCGAATGCCAGATGATGGCGCGCGCTTGCGGCAAGACGAGCGTCCACAACCTCGAGCCCGAAGATCTGGCGGCGCTGACCATGGAGGCTTCGGCCCTGGCCATGGTTCCCCTGGCCGGGTCACAGTTCACGGTTGGGCGCCCCGACATGACCCGGTTCTGATTGGTTCGACGACAGGGAGTCACCCATGGCACGAAAGGCGAAGCCCGGCGAAGCCCTCGGCACCGAGCGCGAGCAGGAAATCGGCCAGCACATCGGCTACCGCTACGACGTCAATCTGGTTCCCGACTACTCCCGGCTCTCACCGTTCCTGGAGAAGTACATCGAGATCATGGGCTGGAAGGACTTGAACTGGCTGGAAGACGTTCACATGGGATATGAGGAGAACCGCGCGGCCGTCTTCGATCGCAACGTCAACGGCTGGGTCACGGTTCCGGACGACATGGAGCTGCCGGAAGATCAGCAGGATCGAGACATGATCGCGCGCGAACTACTCGTCAAGTTCCAGATGTCACCGCGTCACCCGATGATCGATCTCAGGAAGGCCTACGCGAAGTTCTAGAAACCGTAGTCTTCTCCTAGAAAGCTAGCTTCGCGAACCCCGCACCGCGAGCCGGCTCCAGGCGGGGGCTGGAAGGAAATCAGCGCAGCGAGGAAATGCCCCAACGCAACCCCCCAACCTCCGCGTACCCCAACCCCACAACACGGCCCCGTCGGTAAACGCGAGCCATTCCGCCCAGCCCCCGCCTGGAGCCGGCTCGCGCGCAATCCCAAAACGATCACCCGAGCAGCCGACGAAGGTCCCGCTTCATCACCCCATTCACAATCACCGACCGCATGATCTCCGAAGTTCCCTCCCAGATCCGATCCACCCGCACGTCGCGATACAACCGCTCTGCCGCAAAGTCAGCGCAATACCCCCGCCCGCCAAAGATCTGCACCACCCGATCCGCAACCCGCCCCACCATCTCGGACGCGTACAGCTTGCACATCGACGCCTTGGTGTGAAGCTCCTTCGGGTCCGAGCGCTCCGCATCCTCTTCCCAGGCCGTCTTGTAGAGCATCAGGCGCGCGGCGTAGAGCTCGGTGGCGGAGTCCGCGAGCATCCAACCGATGCCCTGATGCTCGTGGAGCTTTCTGCCGAAAGACTCGCGCTCCGCACACCAGCCCTTGGCTTCCTCGAGCAGTCGCTGGGCGGCCCCCAGGCATCGGGCAGCGATGTGCAGGCGCTCTTCGCGAAACCACGACTTGCTGATGTTGTTGGCCTCGCCGACTGCGCCGAGCATCTGTTCTGCGCCCACCTCGCAATTCTCGAAGACGAACTCCGGATGGCGATCCTCCTGGCGGTGCATGAAGCGCGGAATCCGGACGAGTCGCATTCCCGGCGTGCCGTGATCGACGAGAAACAGGG
Organism: uncultured Opitutales bacterium; assembly: GCA_964194865.1. GTDB lineage: Bacteria > Myxococcota_A > UBA9160 > UBA9160 > SMWR01 > CAXMOC01. Next base: position 10,205 of record CAXMOC010000144.1, read on the forward strand.
TCTCCTCGCCCGGGCTGGTGACGGTGTGCACCAGCAGTGCCAGACCCTCGTGCCCACCACTGACGAACCATTTTTCACCGTTGATCACCCAGCGGTCGCCCCGCTTGCTCGCCGTGGTCTGGAGGTTGGTAGTATCGGAACCAGCGCCTGGCTCCGTCACCGCATAGGCCACCGTCCACTCGCCCCGCAGCGCGGGCTCCAGGTACTTCTTCCGCTGGGCTTCGTTGCAACGCATCAAGGCGTTGTAGGGTCCGCCGACGTGGGCCCAGAGGCCGTTGGTCGCCCTGCCCGCTTGTTCCTGGGCGATCACCTGCTCCATCACGGAACAGCCGAGGCCACCGAGCTCCCGGGGGACATTCATCGGCCACAGGCCGTAATCGAGCGACTGCTGGCGGATGCGTTCGAGGGTCTCCTGGGGAAGCGCCTCGTGCTCATCGACGATGAGCTCGTGGGGAACGAGCTCCTGCTCGACAAAATGACGAGCGCGCTCCTGGAACTCCTTCAGCTCCGGCGTGAGTTCGAACTCCATTGGGCACTCCTCGGCGACGTGTGCACTTCAGGAAGCGGGCAAGGTCTCGGGCACGTTCAACCCCGGCTGCGATCCCGCGCCAGCACCGCACCGAGCAGTACCGACGCTCCCGCCTCCACGTGCTCGGCAGTCGCGCTCTCGATTTCGTTGTGGCTGATGCCGTCCTTGCAGGGAACGAAGATCATCCCCGTGGGCGCTACGCGAGATACATACACCGCATCGTGTCCGGCGCCGGACGTGATCTCGGCGAGCGGGTGCCCGGATTCCTGGGCAGCCACGCGCACCGCTTCAACACAGTCCGGATGGAAGCTAACCGGCGGAGAATCCCAGATTCGCTCGATGCTGACATCGACCCGGTTGTCTGCGCCGGCGCGCGCCACCAACGTCTCCAACTCCGCCTCCAGACGATCGAGCGTGGCCACCTGGGTATGCCGCAAGTCTACGGTGAGGAACACGCGGCTCGGCACGACATTTCGCGAGTTCGGATGTGCCTCGATCACACCCGTGGTGGTGAGCGCGCCTTCGATCTCATGGGCGAGGCGATTCGTAGCTCGGATGATCTCGGCCGCCGTCACCGACGCATCTCGGCGCATCGGCATCGGCGTCGTACCCGCATGGGCGGCGGCGCCATCCAACGTCACGTCGTACCAGCGCATACCCTGCACGCCCGAAACGACGCCGATGACCTTGGAATTGGCCTCGAGGACCGGCCCTTGTTCGATGTGTAGCTCAAAGTACGAATCCAAGGGATGTTCGCCGCAGGTTTCATCCCCCCGAAAGCCGATCTTGTCGAGCTCCTCGCCAAATACGCTGCCGCTTCGATCTCGGCCGGCCAGCGCCTCGCTCTTGTCGAGAACTCCGGCAAAGACACCCGAGCCGAGCATGGCGGGAGCGAAGCGCGCACCCTCTTCGTTGGTCCAGTCGATGATTTCGATCGGGTGCTCGGTCTCGATTCCGTTCTCGTTCAGGCTGCGGACGACCTCGAGACCCGCGAGCACTCCGAGGACACCGTCGAACTTGCCCCCTGTGGGCTGCGTGTCGAGGTGGCTGCCGATCGCAATCGGATCCAGCTCGGGCGAGCGCCCGCGGCGGCGCGCGAAGACGTTACCCATATCGTCGACGCGGACGTCGCAACCCTCCTCCCGACATTGATCGACGAACCACTGGCGCACCTGACGATCCTCTTCGCTCAACGTGAGACGACACAGGCCACCGCGCTCGGTGGCGCCGATTCGGCCGGTTTCCAGAATGTCGTTCCACAGACGCGAAGCGTTGATGGTTGCCGGCACGGCGGAATCTCCCAATGGAGTCAGTCGCGTTTGAGAGGTTGGCACATGCAGTGAACTCCGCCCCCGCCGAGCGTGAACATGCTCACGTCGGGATCGTATACCTCGAAGCCGCGAGCGCGAAGCTGTTGGTTGAGATCGCGACTCTGAGCGGTCGAGAGGACGCGATCGTTTCCGAGCGACACCACGTTGCACCCCAAGGTCATGGTGTCCTGGAAGCTGACAGGGACCAGCTCGACCCCTTTTGACTCGAGCCAGTTTACGATTTCGGGATCGGTCGTCTCCAGACAGACGGCGGCGAGCTTCTCGGCGAGCATGCACACCATCAGGTCGATGTGCACGTAGTGTTCCGCAATGGGAGCGAGCTTCACCTCCCATCCCTTGGCTTCGAACCACGCCTGTACCTGTCTGGCGGAGACTTCCTGGGTGCGCTCGCCGCAATAACCGAGCAGCACGCACTCGTCCTCGATCACATCGAAGTCGCCGCCCTCCAGCGATCCAGCGGTCACCATGTTGAAGATGGGAATTCCCCGGCTCTGATAGAACCGCACCACCGGCGCGTACTCGCCGCGGCGCCACCATTGGGCCAGCTGGGTCACGACGGCGCCATAGGGTGTCATGAAGCTCGAGTCGCGGGCGGATACCTGGTACGGCAGAACCGGATCCGGCTCCAGGAAGTGGCAGACGACACCTGCGGCCTCGTAGGCTTGCACCATTTCGCGGTGTTGGCGGATCGCAAGCTCCCGGTCGCACTTGAGGCCGCGCCGCAGCGTGTCCTTCGAAATCGAACTGGTCGGGAGCCATTCGAAATGGACGGGCTCGCAGAGCAGCACGTCCTTGAGCGTTCCGTACTCGTTCTTGACGCCCCAATCGTCGATCCGCGTCGGTCTGTCAGTCACCTCGACACTCCAGCTCGCGTCTCCACACGTCTAGTTTCACGCAGCCGCTCGGCAACTCGAACCCCGAGCGCCGCGCCGTCGACGTGGAGCAAAATGCCAGTAATTGCTACAATACATCAACCAACACCACGAAGAGAATAGACCGGACATGAAGCGTTCACTGAAGCGATCCAACGAGTTCTTCCAGCGAGCCCTCAAGAGTATGCCCCTCGGGGTAGCTTCAAACTTTCGCTACTGGGGCGAGGAGAGCACGATCTACGTCAAGCGGGCCAAAGGTGCGCGCATCTGGGACATCGACGACAACGAATACATCGATTACCGAATCGGGTACGGGCCGGCGATCCTCGGCTACGCGGACGAACGCGTGGACGCCGCCGCGCGCGATGGCATCGAAGTGGGCGGCGTGTTCGCCCTCGCCACCGAACGCGAGGTGGTGGTAGCCGAGCGCATCAAGAAGATGGTGCCGTCCGCTGAGCTCGTCCGTTACTCCAACTCGGGTACCGAAGCCGTGATGGCCGCGCTGCGATTGGCGCGCGCCTACACGGGGAAGGATTCCTACATCCTGGTCGAGGGGGGCTACCACGGCCTCTTCGACGCCGTTCTGTGGTCGTCGGCAGTCGAGCTCATGGAACCGGGACAAGAGGAGCCCGAGCTCAAGGCGTATGGGGAAGGCGTACCCGACATCGTCAAGCAACTGATCCATTCCGTCCCGCTCAACGATGCCAACTTTCTCGAGGACACCCTGCGCAAGCACGGCGACAAGATCGGTGCGTTGCTGATCGAGCCGATCATGGGCAACTGCTGTGGCATCACAGCAGACGCCCAATACGTGAAGGACATCCGCGAGCTGTGTGACCGTCACGGCGTAATCATGATCGTCGACGAGGTAAAGACCGGTTTTCGGGTGGCTCGCGGCGGCGTCCAGGAGCTGATGGGCGTGAAGGCAGACCTGTGCACCTTCGCCAAGGCGATCGCCAACGGCTACCCCATCTCGGTGCTCGCCGGACGGGAAGAGATCATGCGCAAGATCGGCGATGGGGTCGCTCACGGCGGCACCTACACCGCGCACTCGGTTTCGATTGCTGCCGCCGAGAAGACGTTGGAGATCCTCGACGAGACCGATGCGCTGGAGCGCATCGAGTGTTTCGGGAAGAAGATGCAGAGCGGGATCAGTGACATCCTGACCCGGCGCAAGATTCCCCACGTCTTCGTCGGTCATCCGTCGATGGCGGGTTTGTTCTTCGCTGAGTCCGCCCCCTCCAACTACCGGGATTGGGTGAACAGCGACTACACGTTGTACAACACCATCGCACCGCACCTGCACGATCTCGGCATCCTATGCGAGCCCGACTCTCGCGAGCCCTGGTTCGTCTCTGCGGCTCACGATGATGCGTGTCTGACGGAGACTGTCGAGAAGTTCGAAGTGGCGCTCGACGAGGCGCTCACGGAGCTTGGACGGAGCTAGGATTGAGGGTTGTCGAGCAGCACGATCAGGGCATCGACGACCACGGCGCGATCCGGCAGTGCGACGAGCGGATTGACATCGATCTCGGCGATCAGGTCGCCCAGATCTAGAGCCAGGGCTCCCAGGCCCATGGCGGCCTGCACGACGGCGTCTAGGTCGGCGGGCGGACGGCCACGAGCCCCGGCGAGCAGCGACGCTCCCTTGAGTCCAGACAACGCCGCACGCACGGCGTCGGGCGTGGTCGGGAGTGTCAACATCGAGACGTCGTCGAGCACTTCGACGAAGATGCCGCCGGTTCCGAGCGTCAGCATGGGGCCGAACTGCGGATCGTGGACGGCTCCCAGGATCAACTCCGTTCCGGCCGGCACCATCTCCTGGACCAGCACCTCCGGGCCGAGTCTGGCCGCGAAGTCGGCATAGGCCGCCGCCAGAATCTCGGAGTTCGCCAGATCGAGTCGCACGCCGCCGCGTTCGGTCTTGTGCTGGTCCGCGCAGGTCTTGAGGGCAACCGGATAGCCGATCTCCTCGGCGGCGCGCAGCACGTCGGACTCTGCCGCGGCGCGAATCTCTCGTGTCGGCGTCAACCCGTAGGCGCTCAGCACCTGCTTGCTGTCGTGCTCGTCGAGTGACCCGGCGAAGCTCTGCAGCTTTTGCCGCAGCTCCAGTCGATTCTCGGGGCTGGAGCCTTCGCTGACCGTCCCGGCCGGCAGGCCGCGGGTGCGCTGGAAGGCGCTGTATTCGAGGACGTGGCGTGCGGCCCGCAATCCGGTCTCGGTGCCCATCATTACTGGAACCCCCATCTCACGCAGCTCTGCCATCTGCGGCGCGCTGGCGGCGGCACTCAGGTGGCCCAGGAAGACCAGGGGATTGCGCAGCTCGTCCTTGACTGGCTTGACCACCGTTGCGTACCAGGACGAAGCATCGTCCGTCGGAGGCAAGTCGACCGCAAACAGTGTCAGTCCCGTGGCGGGATCTGCGTCGAGCGCGAGGAGGCTCTGGAGATAGATGTCTTCCGCGCCGTTGCCCGTCCCCCAGGCATCCAAGGGATTGACGGGCTCGAGGCCGGGCTCGAGTACCGCGCGGAGCTTGGCTTCGGTCTGCTCTGAGATCGCCGCAAACTCGACCTGCTCCGCCTCTGCGAGGTCGACGAGCAGCGCGCGCTGCCCCCCGGAATCGAGTAACGCAGACACGTAGGGGGTTCGGCTGCGCATGCCCGTCGAAAACAGCTCCAGGGTGTCCATCATCTCGTCGAGCGACTTCACGCGGCGCACCCCGTAGTGCTCGAAGAGCGCATCGTAGGCGCCGTCCTCTCCGGCGAGTGCCCCACTGTGAGCCTGGGCGAGTTGTGCGCCCCGCTCGCTGCGGCCGGTCTTCAGCGCGATGACGGGTATGTCCCGCTCGGCGGCCTCGCCCAGGGCTGCGCTGAAGGTCTGCGGGTCGCGCACGGTTTCGAGAAACAGCCCAATCGCTCGAGTCGACTCGTCGGTCAGCGCGAACTGCATGTAATCCGCAATGCTGGTGACGATCTCGTTGCCCGACGAGACGATGTAGTTGAACGCGACCCCCCGCTGGTTTTGCAGGAAGGCCTCCCACACCGAGCCGCTGTGACTGATCAAGCAGACACTACCCGCTGCGGTGTCGGGGTTCGTCTCGTAGCCGGATACCGCGAGGCGCTGGCCAGGCGCCACGAAGCCCATTCCGTTGGGGCCGCAGACGACGAGATCGTGGGCGCGCGCCACCTCCGTCAGCTGGTCCTGAAGCGACGGCTCTCCGTCGGCGGGCTCCGAATAGGCGCTGGCGAAAACGACCGCGGCGGGCACTCCGCACTTCCCAACCTCTTCTAGCGCCTCGACGAGTCGCTGATTGGGCACTGCGAGTAGGGCGAGATCGGGCCGCGCCGGAAGATCGCGAAGCGAGGCAAAGCAGGGGCGATCGAAGAGCGACTCGTAGCGCGGGTTCACTCCGTAGATCTCACCCGAGTAGCCGAAGCGCTCGAGATTCTGAAACACGAGGCCACCAAATCGACCAGGTTGACTGATCCCGACGACCGCGACGGATCGAGCGTGCAGCAGCGGCTCCAAGTCTTGCCGATGATTGAATTGATCCGATTTCACGTCGAACTCCACGCGAGGAGTCTCCCGATGGAACTGGCGGTGGCCACCGGCCCGCTCGATGGCGTCAGTGGCTGCGCCGATTCCAGCGGTACAGCAGGCCAAGCAGCGAGAGACCCGCGCCCAGCATGACCCACTCCGGCGGCTCCGGCACGGTGATCTTCAATCTGCCGATTCCCGCCGTTCTCGTAGGAGGCCTGCTGCCACACCATCTAAACACGATTCGTGCGGCGCGACAATGTGGACGAACCGTCAACCCCCTATACTTCCCCGCCGATAACGACCGAAGGCGATCGCAGGCCGGCCCAGCTGGCGAGGCGAAGTCGCTGGCCTCTCGTTGGTCGGCCGGTGGATCGAGCCTTGGCATGGATCGAAACCTTGGATGGGGCCGGGGAGACGCTGTTGAAGATCGCATTCGAGTGGCCCCGGCGCGCGACCTCGCTGGCCCTGCTGTGCGCCATTTCACTCGTGGGGGTCGGTTGTCTGGCCGGCGACCCCCTGGCTGACGCCCGTGAGCTACAGGAACAGGGTCAGTACGCGGAAACGCTGGAGCCCCTGCGCGCGTTCGTCGACGAAGACCCAGACAGCCTGGAGGCAAACTACCTGCTCGGCAGCGCCTTGATGTCCACGGGGCAATCGTCCCTCGCGATCTGGCCGCTGCGGCGCGTCGTGGATTCGCCCGAGTACGCGGTCGATGCGGGCCTGAAGCTGACCCGGGCCATGATGGCTAGTCGCACACCCTCCGATGCGCTTTCCGCCATCGAACCCGTACTCCAACGCGAACCGGAAAACCTCCTCGGCCTGGAGCTTCGCGCCCAGGCCTTGCTGCGAGCGGGGCGTGCCGACGATGCCCTCGACGAGATCGCCCACGTCATCGAGCTCGACCCGGACAACCTCCAGATCTTGGTACCGCGTGTCGTCGCATTGATTGGTCTCGAGCGCATCGACGAGGCGGAAGCCGCGCTGGAGTCGGCCAAGCTCGCGTTGGAAACCACGGAGCGGCCGGTGACTGAATCGCTCCGCGGAAGGCTTTGCGTGGCGAATGGCCTGTTCGCGTTCGAGAAGGGCGAGCCCGAGCGCGCCGAGCCGCAGTACGCCAGCTGCTTGGAGCTGTATCCGACCAATCAGCTCGTCGTGACCCAGGCGGTGCTCTTCTACGACAAGATCGGTCAGCGAGAGCGCGGCACCGAGACGCTGCGGCTCGCCTTCGAAGAGTCACGCAGCGCTTATTTCCGCGTCGCGTTGGCGCGACGCATGGGGCAGCTGGGAGACTCCAAGGCGGAAGAGCGCTTGCTGCGGGAAGAGGCGGAAGAGCGACTGACCCCAAGCGGCTGGACCACATTGGCAGACTACTACGTTCTGACAGAGGACTACGATGCAGCTTGCGAAGCGTTCGCAAAGGCGATCGAGCTGGATCCGAATTCCCCTTCGATGATGCGCTTCGCTTACGCGGATACCCTGATCCAGGCGGAGCGCTACGACGACGCCGCGCGCGTGACAGCGACTGTCGAACAGGAGCACTTGCGGGCCCTGCTGGAGGGTCGCTCCCAGCTAGCTCGAGGGGACGCGAGTAGCGCGCTGCGGTCCTTCGAAGCGGGGATCCGACTCTGGCCGAACAACCCTGGAGCGCGATTCCTGGCCGGTCAGGCCGCCGAGCGCCTGGGAGACTTCGACCGGGCGATCTCGGAGTATCGCGAGTCGTTGCGGGCCGAGGCCGGTGCAACCGAGGCGGGGCTCGAACTCGCGCGCATCCTCGAGGCCAAGGGTGACGTTCGCGCGGCGATGACCGCGCTGCGGCGCTACATCATGGGCCATCAACGCCAAGCCGAGGCCTACCTGCTGTGGATCCGGCTGTCGCGCGTCATCGGCGACGTCAACAGCGTGGACGGCGCGTTGCGCCGCCTCTCCCAGCTGCCCGACCAGGCGCCCGTTTCAGCGGCTAGACGAATGGAACTGATCGCCGAGCGGTCCGGCCCCCAGGCCGCCATCGATGGCGTCGACGGCTCGCTCGTGGACCTCGCACATCCCTCCAACGCCATTGTGCTGCGCGCCCTGCTGGTACAGCTGGCCGCATTGGGTGAGCACGCGAAAGCGCGGGAGCGAGTCGACAAGGCCGTGGACGCCTACCCGGAGGAAGCCGTGTTCCACGAACTCCAGGCCCGGGCCCTGCTCGCGGGCGGTGAGCC
>CAXMOC010000145.1:0-3195 GCA_964194865.1 uncultured Opitutales bacterium
GGCAAGCTCGACGCCCAGAGCAAGCTCGATCGCGAGTTCCAGCGCATCGACGCCAGCCTCACGAACAAGCTCGGTCAGTACCCGAAGCTCCACCTCCGACTCGACGATGTGATCGTGAAGCTCGACGCCGACTACCACAAATGTGGTGATGTGCCGCCGGAGATCCCCGGCTGGACGTCTGCGATCGAGGCCATTTCGCAGATTCCGTCGCCCGGCGATCCGAACGTCCAGAAGGTATTGGAGAGCATCCGAAAATCTTCGCACGATGCGGAGAAGCGAGCGCTGCAGGCCTACCGCGAGGACACGGCTCGCCGCCACAAGATGCTGGGCGCGATGGCCCCCCGTTGGAAGGAAGCGAAAGAGCTGCTCACGCGGGTGCGAGATTCCCTTACGGCAGTTCTGGATCGCACTCAGTGGATCCAGCAGTACGCGGAAGACTACGAGAGTGTTCGCAAGGAGCACGAGGTCGCCGCCCGGGCCCTCACCTACTCCGCGACGAAGCTCTTCGTGGTGTCGCTGATCGTGTTGGGCATCGCCATGGGGGGTGCCTTCGTCAATTTCCAGCTGATCGCGCTGCCCATGTCCGAACTCGTGCCCGCCGGAGCGCGCATCGGAGGCATGTCCGTCTCCATGATCTCGGCGCTGGTCATCGTCCTGATGGAGACCGCACTCGGCATCTTCATCATGGACATGCTCGGGATCACGGATCTTCTCCCCAAGCTCCGCACCCTCGCGCCGTCGCGCAGAAGGCTCATCCTGACCTTGGCCCTTTTCGGGCTCTTCTTCCTGGCCGGCGTCGAAAGCTCGCTGGCCGTTTTGCGGGAGCAGATCGTGGCCGCCGACTCCGCCCTCAAGCTCTCGCTGGCCGGAGAGACGAGCCTTCCCGTGACACAGGCAAGCGCTTCCCGGATACCGGTCATCGGCCAGGCCGTGCTGGGCTTCGTGCTTCCGTGGGTGTTGGCGATGGTGGCGATTCCGCTCGAGATGTTGCTCGACAGCTCCCGTCACGTGCTCGCCCTGGCCGTCGTCTGGGCGCTTCACGCCCTCGGCCAGCTGTCGCGTCTCCTCGCGTGGGCCGCGGTCGCACTCACCTCGATGCTGGTGAACGTCTACGACGTGTACATCAGCATTCCGCTGCGCATCGAGCGCGCCGTGCGCAGCCAGCGCCCGGGCAGCGGCCTCGGCGGGCTCAGGCCTCCGGGCGAGCAGCACGGCGAGGTCACCACATCATGAGGAGGGGGATGCTGTTGATCGCAGTCGTCTTGATGATCGGCTGTACCGACGCAAGCCAATACCAACAGGCTATTGCGGTACTGGTCGATGTTTCCGGCACCTACTCCGACGCGACGGAAGAGGTGGCGAAGATCTTGAAGAGAGAGGTCCTGCCGGGCCTGTTCCCCGGCGACACCCTGCTGCTGATTCGCATCGACAGCGAGAGCTACCAGAAGGAGAACCTCGAGGTACTCATGACTTTCGACCCGCGGCCCTCGCGCGCCAACGCTCAGAAGCTCGCCGTCGCGAACAAGCTCGACACGTTCGCGGCCACGGAGACACGTTCCAAGCACACCGACATCCGCGGAGCCCTGATGTTGGCCGCCGACTACCTACGGGAGATCGACAGCGGGAGCCGCGTGATCCTGATCTTCAGCGATCTGCGCGAGGACCTTCCGGCCGGCACGAAGCGCCAGCTCGACGAATCGGAGTTCGACGGAATCGAGCTGGCCACGGTCAACATGAAGCGCCTGAATAGCGACAACGCCGACCCGCGGCTCTTCCGCGGACGGATCGCGAGCTGGGAGCGCAGCGCCATGCAGCATGGCGCTGCAGGTTGGCGCTCGCTGATGGACTCCAGCCGGCTTCCGGATTACCTCGCAGCGATTCGCTAGTGCCAGCCCGCCAATAGATGTCGCTGAAATCATCGAACCCCGCGCGGCATGCGCCCGCCAACCCGAAGCTCGGCGCGGCCATCGTGCGCTACCACGGGGAACCGAGCCGGAAGCACCGCGCGGAGATGCTCGAGTGCCTCATGGCGGGGCCGCTGCTTCTCGCGATCCACGAGCTTCCCGACGGATTCGACTGCTCCGAGACGGATGAGGCCCAGCTGCGCTTCGTCGTAGCCGACTGGCAAGCTGCGGGACGCGTCGTGTGTGGGTTCAGCAGCCCCGCGACGCTCGCAGCCAAGCTGCCCGCAGCCGTCGGCCTCTCGATGGATCCCGTGAGCGTGCTCGACTGGATCGTCGCGAGCGGTGCCAAGGGCTTGCTCCTCGACCCCTCCGGCACGCCGGCCTTCGTAACGAACGACGACGCCCGCGAGATCCTGGGCCTTCCCAACCGCCCTGACACCGCCCCCCGGTCGGCGTCGCCGCTCGACGAATCAGTGAAATCCATCCGCGAAGGAATCGGGCGCCTGCTGGAGGCGGGCGCAACCTCGGGGCGGGCGACGATTCGCGAACCCCGGACTGGCAAGGCGATCTGCTTCGAGCGGATCGACGCCGACGCGGTGAAGATGGTTCTCACAGCCAGCTCCCTGGCGGAAGACGAGCGCGCGCGGGCAACGATGCTCTTCGAGCAGCTCGCGGGCGGCGTCGAAGACCTGCCCGAGTTCGAGGCCGACAAGGCCGAGTCGCCCATCACGGCCGACTATCAGGCGCTCTTCTGTGGTGACCCGGACCGCCCCGCTCGGGCTGGGGTCAAGGTATTCACCTGGGTATTCGGCTTTCCGCCGGGCTTCGCACTCGAGATCGACCTCCCGTCCTGATCGTACGGTCTGCCGCCCCTGCAGCCAGGGGCGCCGGAGGAGCGAGCTCGAACAGAGACGATCGCCTCCGAGCTTCGTGGGTCGCCAACCGCGCGTCGTCAGGGCGATGCTCGACGCAGACGACGGCCAGCGGTGCTCAAGCTCGACGTTTGGAAGGACGAAGCACCGGCAGATGGGAAGCGCAGCATTCCTTCGGCCGAGCGGCCCGCCGAAGGCACGTTCGCGGCGCTGCCCTGCATACCTGCTCGGACAAACATCGGCGAGGCGGAACCCATGAAGAAAAAAGTCAGACTCTTCCTACTTGGCGTGGTCCTGGGATCCTTCGCCGCCTTCCCAATCGGAATGAACTTCGGTCGAGGCGTGCCCCTGCTGAGCAACCCACTCGCACAGCCCGGCCTACAGGCTCAGCTGGTCGATGGCGTCAAGAGCAGCACGGA
>CAXMOC010000146.1:0-9861 GCA_964194865.1 uncultured Opitutales bacterium
AGGAGAGCCGTGACTCGGGCACCGAGACGCTCGAGCTGAAGCTCGACGAAGCGGTGTTGCGCGAGTCGTCGAAGCTCGAGCAGTTCCTGTGGCTGGTGAAGACGGTCTCGGTCATCGCTCCGTTGCTCGGGCTGCTCGGCACAGTCACCGGCATGATCCAGACCTTCCAGGCCATCACGCTGTTCGGTGCCGGCGATCCGAAGATGATGGCGGGCGGTATCTCCGAAGCGTTGGTCACCACCATGCTGGGCCTGATGACGGCGATTCCCCTAGTTCTCCTGCACGCGACCCTGTCGAACAGCACCCGGCGCATCTCCGACGTGCTCGAGGAGCAGAGCGCTGGCCTGGTCGCGACCCAGTCCGAGATGGCCGATGCCGGAACTTGAGGCGCTCACCCAGGTTCGCGACTTCGTCGAGACGGGTGGTGACGTGCTGCTCGTCATCGCCTTGGTCACGGTGGTGATGTGGACGTTCATCCTCGAGCGGTTCTGGTATTTCCGCATGGGCGGCCATCAGCTCGAGGCGCAACGGATCCAGGATTTGTGGGACGCGCGGGAGGACCACTCGTCTTGGAACGCCCACCAGATTCGCCGGCTGCTGGTTTCCCAGGTGGAACTGAAGCTCACCGCGGGAATCGACGTCGTCAAGACGCTGGTGGCCCTGTGCCCGATGCTGGGTCTGCTGGGCACGGTGACCGGCATGATCGAGGTTTTCGATGTGATGGCGGCCGGTAGCGGCAACACGCGGGGCATGGCGGCCGGCGTGTCGAAGGCGACGCTCCCGACGATGGCGGGGATGGTCGCGGCACTCTCGGGGATGCTCTTCAGCATTCAGCTCGAGCGCTTTGCGCGCGACCAGGCCGAGCACGTCGCGGGCCAGCTCGACGCCGAGCACAGCTGAGGAGGCCATGCGCCAGAGACGCAGAAGAGACCAGGAGGAGCGCGAGGTCGACCTGACCCCGATGCTCGACGTAGTTTTCATCATGTTGATCTTCTTCATCGTGACGGCCTCCTTCGTCAAGGAGGCGGGAATCGACGTGACGCGCCCCCCCGCCGCGACGGCTACCCGCAAGGAGCGCGGCAACATCCTGATCGCGATCACCGCGAACGATCAGATCTGGGTCGATCGCCGCCAGGTCGACCCGCGGGCGCTGCGCGCCAACATCGAGCGACTACACGCCGAAAACCCGCAAGGCTCCGTCGTGATCCAGGCCGACGAGCAGTCGAAGAACGGTCTGCTCGTGCGCGTGATGGACGCGGCGCGCCTCGCGGGGGTCGAGAGCGTTGCGCTTGCTGCCGAGGTGGTCGATTGAATGGGTCGCCGCTTCCCGGTCGCATTCGGCTTTGCCTGTCTCGTCACCTTCGGTCTGTTCTGGACGATGCAGATGTTGGTGAGCGTGACGGGAGAGCTACGCGAGGGCATGAGCTCGCGTACGATCGAGTTCGTCCGGCTCAAGCGTGACAACACGCCCGAGACCAAGAAGCGCGAGCCCCCCAAGCGCGAGAAGCCCGACCAGCCGCCACCGCCGCCCGATATCAGCATGTCGAAGGCCAGCCTGGACCCGGGAGCGGGTGTGGGCGCGATCATGTCCGAGATAGACATCGGCGACGCTCTGGCGGGCGGCATCGGCGCGGGTGGCGGCTCCGATCGCGACGTGGTTCCGCTGGTGCGGATCGATCCCGACTATCCGATGCGGGCGAGACAGCGCAAGGTGGAGGGCTGGGTGGTGGTCGAGTTCACGATCACCAAGACGGGGTCGATCAAGAATGCCGTCGTCACGTCGTCTCACCCGGGGACGATCTTCGACCGCGCGGCGCTTCAGGCGGTCCGCAAATGGAAGTACAATCCGAAGATCGAGCACGGCAAGGCCGTAGAGCGGCCAGGCGTGAAGGTCCGTCTGGACTTCGACATGGAGGATGGAGCGTGAAGCGGGCTGGACCGCTCAGATTCGCGCTGACAGCGGCGCTGCTCGGGCTCGCGCCGCTTGCGGGGTCCCAGGACTATGGAGCTCCGCCTGGCGCTGGGGGCTCCGACGCGAAGCCACCGGATGCGGAGCAGCAGTCCCAACGGCGAAGCTGGGGGCGCAAGGGCCAGGAGGGCGGCTGGGCGAAACGCGAAGACAGCATGGATCCGCGCACCGCCAAGCGCTACGCCGAGGCGCTCGAGCACCTGCAGGCGGAGCGCTACGACGAGTGCGAGAAGGCGCTGGGCAAGCTCAGGCTGCGCGGCCTGAACGCGCTGGAGCGCGCCAAGGTCTATCGCACCTACGCGTTCGTCGCCTACGGCCGAGGGGATCTGGCGCGCGCGCGCGACTACCTGGAGAAGGCGCTTGCCGAAGAGGGGCTCCCCCTCGAGGACCAGGCCCAGGCTCGCTTCCAGATCGCCCAGCTTTACCTGGCCGAAGAAAGCTGGACCGACGTCGTGTCCAATCTCGAGAAGTGGTTCGAGATCGTCGAGAAGCCAAACTCCGCCGCCTACTACCTGCTCGCGATTGCCCACTACCAGCTCGAAGACCTGGATGCGGCGCTGGTTCCAGCGCAAAAGGCCATCGACATCGCCGAGGAACCCCAGGAAGGCTGGCTCCAGCTACTGCTGGCGCTGCGTCTGACCCGCAAGGAGTATCAGCAGTCCGTTCCGCTGCTCGAAGAGCTGGTTCGGCTCTACCCGAAGAAGACCTACTGGATCCAGCTCTCCACGGTACACGGCGCGCTGGGTAATTATTCGGAAGCGCTCGTCCCGCTGCAGCTGGCCTACACCCAGGGTCTGCTGACGGAGGGCGCAGAGCTGCGTCGGTTGGCCGAGCTGATGCTGTTTCTGGATCTTCCCTTCCGCGCCGCGGAGGTCCTGAGCAAGGGCTTGGGTGAGAATCGCATCGAGCCCGACACCCGAGTCTACGAGCTGCTCAGCAACAGCCGGATTGCGGCGCGCGAATACGAAGAGGCCGTCGGGCCGCTCGGCCGCGCCGCCGAGCTTGCGGAAAACGGGGATCTCTACGTCCGCCTGGCCCAGGTCCACCTCCAGCGGGAGAAGTGGGCAGAGGCCGTCGAAGCCCTGGTCAACGCGATCGACAAGGGGGAGCTCGGCAATCCGGGCGACGCTCGGCTGCTGATGGGAATTGCGATCTACAGCCAGAAGCAACCCCGACAGGCGCTTCGTTGGTTTCGCGAGGCTCGCGACCACACCGAGACCCGCGACGAGGCCAAGGTGTGGCTCCAACACATCGGGCGCGAGCTGCAGACGGGCTGAGGGCGCAGCCGCAGCTGCGCGAGCTAGGGCCGCCGAGTGCGCGCAGGCGGGAGCAGTTGACCTGCGAGCAGCCGCCACGCTTCGGCGTTCGTGAAGACCGGAAGGCGCGCACTCCAGGTTACGGGGTCATCGGTGGGGTGGCTGACCGCGTGAGCTGCGGCGCCGGCGATCGCGCGGCTGAGCGGGTCGCCCGCGCGCGCGAGGGGGCCAGCCGCCTCGGCGGCCTCCGTCGCACGCCCCAGTCGAAGCATGGACCACACCAGCCGGCGTCGCGGACGTAAGGCGCGCGGCTCCTCCTCCAGCAGCTGTCGATCGATGCCCGCTGCCCGGTCGTAGACACCGAGGGCGGCGTAAACCGACGACAGCCGGTCGAGTGCGCCCTGTCTGCGCGGTGTGTCGTGAGCGCGGGTCGCACCAACCAGCCGTTGGAACTCGACCGGGACCAGGCCGTGCGCGATCGCCCAGCTGGAGCGCTCGCGGAGCACGCGCACGGGATCGAAGCCGTCGCGCGGGTCGAAGGGCACTCCCTCGCGCGCGTAGTATTCGTCGATTCGCTTCAAGTTGGCGTCGTTTCGGGCGTTCGCGCGCAGATACAGCGCGCTGCGTTGGTTTCGGAAGACACGGATCCAGCCCGGCGAGCCGTCGAGGTAGGCCGTCGTGTAGAACCACGGGCGGTTCGGCGCTCCGACCTGGGGCTGGCGAATCCCGAAGAACACGTCGATGCGTTGCCGGTCGAGCAGTTCGAGAAAGCTCTCCCCGGGAAGGGCGCCGCGACGTTCGCGAATGGGCAGGTTCGCGTCGATGGCTCCCGCCTCGACGTTGAGCGTGCCGTTCACGAAGCAGCGCAGCTGGGGGGCCAACCAGTAGCCGAGAAATCCCCCCATGAAGTACTCGTTGAAGAGGTTCCCTTCCAGGCCCGCGTCGGCGAGCACCCAGACCGCGTGGCCGTGGTACTTGGCGGCCGTGTAGGGCTGGGCGTAGCCGGCCAGCGAAGACGGAAGGGTCGTCGTGATTGCCGGCCAGATTCCGAACCGCAGGAAGCCAGGCAGCATCAGCAGGGCTGCTGCCGCGGCCGCCCAGTGCAGCGGGCGCGAAGAGCCCCGAAACCGCGTGGCGCGAAACCACGTGCTGTGGCGTCCCGACTCTGCCAGCAACAGCAAGGGAAAGATCGCGAGCCAGCTGAAGCGCACAGCGATCCACATCGCGACGAGCGAGACCAGCGTCAGCGAGACGAGTGCAGGATCGATGGCGTGTGCGCCGTCGGGCTCCATCTCTCGTCGCCAACCTCGCAGCGCGGACGCGCATGCAACCACAGAGCCGACAACCATTACCCAGATCAAACCCCACGCCAGCGGGCTCGGCGGCAGGTTCGCGACCGGAAGCCGGAACAGCTCGATCGGCGCCCACTCGTCTCCCACCCGGCTGAGCGCGGGGGTGTCGACTCCAGCGCGGAAGTAGGCGAGGTGTGGCTCGACACCGGATGGGTTCATCAGCGTGGCGGCCGCCGTCAACACCAACGCAACGGCCAGGCCGATCGCCCGGCTTCGTTCGGTTCGCCGCCGCGTCTCCGAGCGCGACGGCATGGCAACCAGCGAGCCTCCGAGCGCCGCTCCGATCACCACCAACCCGAGCAGGAAGCCGGCGTGGGCGTTGATCCAGAACGCCAGCAGCATCGCCGCGAACGCGATTCGGCGCTTCGTCGGAACCGCGCCGCCCTCTACCAGCAGCCGGTACAGGATCAGCGTTGCGAGCATCGTGACCAGATGGGGTCGCAGCTGAACCAGGCGGTAGGCCGAGAGTACGACGAAGCCGCCTGTCAGCAGACTGGCGGCGGTGCGCGAGCCGCTGGCCCTGCGCAGTAGCGACCACGCCAGCCAGAGGATCGCCACCACCAGCAGCAGGTGAACGACGCGCAGGCCGGCAAAGCCTGCCAGTTCGACGATTTCGTATAGCCCCAGATCGAACCACCAGGAGACAGGCTCGGGTGGGCCGGGCGCCGTGAAGAGCAGCGGGTCTGCGGCCAGCCGGGGACCGGCGCGCGCAAACTCTCGGCCCAGCGCGAGGTGCCACCAGCTGTCGTCGGTGAACAGCGGCTGGCCGACAGCCAACAGCAGCGGCGCCATCAGCGCCGCCAGCCCCGCCTGGGTCAGTGCTTCGGGCGCGCGGCTTGGCAACGGCGACACACTTTCGATGGGCGCTCGCCTAGCCGCTCACTCCGGTAGCCAGCGAAAGCGCACGCCCACGCCGCCCTCGTAGGCCCACGGCTTGCGCTCGAAATCCCAGCTGGCGCTCTCGCTGACTACGCCGCCGAAGAAGTCTTGAGAGTCCTCCAGGTGGACGGTGCGATCGCCCATGAAGTAGTAGGCCTTCCCGGCAATGAAGACGGTCATCATGAATGGGCCCGCCCGCGCAGCATCGGCCTCGATCTCGAGGCCCGGACCGACGCCGTGGTAGTACCGCTTGTCGGCGTCGCCGAACTCGATCAGGCGAAAGTCGTCGATGCTTTGGGCCCCGCAAGTTCCCGGCGAGCCCCTCGCGCACACTGCCCGCTGGAGCTCGCCGCTGACGCGGATTTCTTCGCGCAGGTACTCGACCGAGGGTTTGATTCGGAAGCGGCGGTCCCCCACGTCCACCGTGAATGCCACTCCGGCGCCGGCTTGAATGAGCAGCGGTTCGACTTCGGCGCTCGTTAGCGCCCCCTGTCCTTCGATCGCCCTTTCCGAGGCGCCCGTCGAGTCCTCGAAATCGGAGAGGTTCCCCGTCTTGGCAATATTGCGTTCGAAGCCGAAGTCCGCAGCGGCTCCACCGCGGACGAAGAAGCGCGGGCGTCCGGGAAGAGAGGTCAGGCCGGGCGTCATCAACTCGAGGGAGCCACCCACGAACGGATCGACGAAGCGCCCGTCCCCGCTCGCCGGGCAGGCGAGCAGGTTCTCGAAGAGCACGCCGCCGAATGCATTTCGATTTCCGCAGTTGAGCCCGTCGCCCAAATTGAGGGGGTCGAACACGGGACTGCTCTCCAGCGAGCCATCGAAGGTCTGGACCAACGCCCCGCTGTAGATCGCAAACGCCGGGACCCAGCGCTCGGTCTCGTCCCGGGGCGCAGCGGCTGAAGCATCGTCCTGGACTTCGAGGTCAGTGCTCGAGACCATGCCGAGCACGCCCAACTGCGCTCGTCCGACGACGCGGGTCTCGGGGAAGGTGCCGCTCCCGTCGAGTGCTTGATCTCGACCTGTGGCCGCTGCCACCGCGTTGTGATCCTTCGGCGAATCGCTTGTTCCGGCCACCCCCTGGCCCTCACTGGCGGAGCTGTCCGCGGGGTGGATCACGAGAATCGCGGGCAGCAGGGGTTCCTCCAGGGCGGCTCCATCTCGGCGATCGATTCCCACCGAAAGGAAATTGGCATCGCTGGTGGTCGCGGCCGAGCTGACGGCGGAGGAGTGGGTCGACACGCTACTGATCAACGCCAGAGCCGGAATCCAACGCTCTCCCTCGAACTTGAGACCGGGGTCCCCCCAGGACACCGTCGGCAGCGCACAAGTCATTACCGGGAGAAGTCGGAGCAGGGCTCCCGCCCGGAATCTCTTGACTCCCGTTCTCATCCGGGCGAGGATGGCGCGCGTCGGTAGGTGAGGCAAGAGGGATTTCAGCTCGGGCTCGACATTCTCCCGCAGTTCGATCGGAGGATTACAGCGAGGGCTAGAAGCGATTGATGCGAAGCATGCCGGTTGGCGGGCATCGACGCGCGCGCCGCTCTCTCGTTCCCAACGGACGCGTCTCATGATCGATCTCCAGCGGCTCCGAGGCGGCGCAGCCTACGAGGCTGCGTTTAGGCGATCTCACTCGCCGCTCGCATGTTTTCTCGCCTGCGTGGTCTGGTCGTTCGCCGCCGTCGCGCAAGAGGCCGCGGCTCCGCCGGCCACCCCCTCCGAACCGGAATCCGAAGTCGCGGAGGAAGCTCTCGGCGCCACGCAGGAATCGGTGGCGCCCCCGGAAGCAACGGATCCCGAGATGCCGACCGGCGTGGAATCGATCGAGCCGCCCTCAGGCGTCGAAGTCATTCGCATCAAAGGTCGAGCCGTGACGGCCATCGAGGCCGAGGTGCCCACGTCCGTGACCCAGTTCGACGCCGGTGCCATCGAGGCGCTGGGCGTCCAGAACATCGGAGACCTCGCGAAGGTCACACCCAACGTCGAGATCATTACCGCCAGCGCCACCGCCGCGACCTTCTTCATCCGCGGCGTTGGACTCTCTGACTTCAACGCAAACGCCGCTGGCGCCGTCGCCATCTACATGGACGACGTCGCTTTGAACGCGCCGGCCATCCAGCTCGGTCAGCTCTTCGATATCGAGAACGTCGATGTGCTCCGCGGCCCCCAGGGCAGTGGTAGCGGGCGCAACGCGTCCGCCGGGGCCATCAAGAGCTACTCCCGCAAGCCCACCGGAACGTTCGAGGCCCGGCTTCGCACCTCGATCGGCAGCTACTGGTCAGACGATGCCAGGGACGCGCTGATCCAGGACTACGAGGGAGCGGTCGAGTTCCCGCTCGTCAAGGAGATGCTGGCCGCCCGCTTCGCCTTTCGGCTTCGCGATTCCGACCCATACAAGAGAAACGGTTGCCATGACCTGCCGCCACTCGAGGATCGTCCGGTGCTCGCGTTCCCATTGACGGTCAATGACGTGAGCTTCTGTGGTGAGAATGTGCTGACGAACCAAACGTCACTGGTTCCAGCGGGGCTCCCGAAGCACGTTCAGGATGAAGGAAGCTGGGCGGCCCGTGGTCAGCTGCGCTTCCAACCCCCTGGCACGGAGATGGACTGGCTCCTCAACCTTCACGGCAGCCGCCTCGATCAGGACTCGACACTCGGTCAAGCGATTGGCACTGGAGCTATTGGAGAGAGTTTCGGACAGCAGACCTCAAAGGGATACATTGAGCCCGATCAGGCGGAGGAGTTCGAGGAGATCTTTGAACCCCTGCCGGCAATGCTGTTCCCCACCTTCCGCGAAGAGTGCGAGGACGATCCGTTCAACAACACTGAGGCCAAGATCCTAATCTGCCAGCGGATCAATTCGCAGGTGGAGGGCCGAAGGCAGGCCGAGGCGATTCTCGCCAAGAACCTTGCCGAAGATCGTCCCCTCGATCGTCGCCCCTATCGCGGCGATTACAACCAGATCGGCCGGACCACTCTCGACACCTGGGGCGGCTTTCTGCGCGGCGATTTCTCCATCGGGCGGGTCGATGTCACCAGCATCAGCGACTATGAGGGCTACAGCCGCTCCCGCGTCACCGACCAGGATTTTACGCCAAACGTGATCTTCGAGCAGGATCAGCTGGACGAAGCCTGGCAGCTTTCCCAGGAGCTCCGATTTGGCGGCGAGTTGGAGGACGAACCGCTGCGCCTGGAGGCCGGCGGCTACTTTCTCTACGAGAACCTGAAGGCAAACGTCGATCAACAGATCCTAAGCAACGCTCAGAGCTTCGTTCGGAGCTACGAGCAGGATACGCTCAGCCTTGGAATCTGGGGTGAGTTCAGCTGGGACTTCCTCGACGATTTCACCCTGGAGGGCGGCGTTCGATACAACTACGAGCAGAAAGACTTCGATTTCGAGCTGGCAACGTCGCGTATGGGGGGAACCCGAATTGATGTGAATGATCCGGATAAGACGGACCGAGGCCCCGATCTCTCCGATCCCGCCTGCCCGGCCGTGCCTCCGGACGAGTGCGTCAACTACGACAGCTGGAGTGCTCCGACTGGAACGCTCAGCCTGACTTACCGTTTTCGAGAAAACGCCAACGTCTATTGGAAGTACAGCCGCGGCTTCAAGGCGGGTCACTTCAATTCGAGCACGGCGGATGACCAGCCCGCTGACCCGGAGTACATCGACAGCTTCGAGATCGGCATGAACGGCAGCTGGTTCGACAACCGGCTGACTGTCCGCAGCTCGCTGTTCTACTACAAGTACGCAGACTACCAGGTCTTCTTCTTCGAAGATGCCTCCAACCGCCCCCCGCAGCTGGTGGTCATCAACGCCGACGACGCGGAGATTTACGGCGGCGAGCTGGACTTTCGGATCGAGCCGCTCACCAACTACGTGCCAGCAGAGCTGGACGGCTTGGTGCTGACGGGCCGCTTCGGCTGGCTCGAAAGCGAGTTCATCAACTTCACCAACACCGTATTCCGCAAAAGCCCGTCCGGGCTCACCGATATCCCAGTCGTCGTAGACTACTCGGGCAATGAGCTGATCAGCTCGCCTCGCTTCAAGTTCAGCGGGGGTGCCGAGTGGACGTTCGATCTGGGGCGCTGGGGCTCGATCATTCCGCGCTACGACTTCGCCTGGAGCGACGACCAGCACTATTCGCCGACCGAGGGAAAGGGCTCCCTGAACATCGACGGTGTGGGGAAGCTGCCCGACCATGCGGTGGGCCAGAAGGAGTTCTGGCTCCACAATGCCCGCGTCGCTTATCGGACGCCGGAGGGCAACATCGAAGTTGCGGGCTGGATCCGGAACATCGCAGACGAGCGCTACAAGAACTACGCGTTCGACGCCTCCAATTTTGGGAAGGTCGTCCTCAACTTCGTCGGCCCGCCGCGCACGGTGGGAATCGACTTCTCGATT
>CAXMOC010000147.1:0-11450 GCA_964194865.1 uncultured Opitutales bacterium
GCAGCGATCAGAACTCCGGCCGCCGCGGCCGCGAGCATGGGTACCGCTCCTCCGCCCAGTAATGCGGCTCCCACGACCGCCAGCGCGACTGCAGCGCCTCCGAAGATCCAGCGCGCCGGCCCGGGAATCCGGTCGTACAACAGGTAGAGCGCCACCGAGAGGACCGATGCCAATGCCACCAGGGGCAGTGCCCACGCTGCGGCGAGCCAACTGGCGAGTAGTCCGAAGACGAGCCCCATCGGCGCCGCCCACACGAAAGCCATCTCCAGCCGCTCGGCGAGGCCAAATCGAACCCGGCGCATGTCGTCGGATTTGACGCCTTGTTTCGCCAGATATCGGGGAATGTCTTCGGCGTGGACCGGGCCGAAGCGCGTTCGCCAGCCACAGCGGCGCGATACCTCCCGCGCTAGCACGCCCGTGGCGGCCAGCTGGGGAAGGATGGCGCGTCGGTGACGCACGCGCTTCTCGACCCCCGACGTCTTGAGCGCCGTCACAACCTGGTGCGTGGTGAGCAACCCCCCTGCTGCCGCACACCAGACGTTGATGCCCCCCGACGGGGCAACGACGACCCAGACGTCGAGTCCTCGTAGCGCTCGGATCAGACGTCGCACGGTCAGGTCGTAGTTACAGGTGACCAGCACCGGGCTGTACTCGTCCGGCTTCCCGACGGAGCGCAGGCCCGGCTCGGTCGGCCAGGGAAACAGGCGCAGTGCGGTCTGCAACAGCTCGCGGGCGAATTCCAGCGGCCTCACGCCGGGCTCCATCCGCTCTGGGGCTGCGCGACGACCAGGATCAAACTGCCGCCAAGCCAACGCTGCTCGCGAACGACTTCGAAGCCGGCACGGCGCAGCTCGTCAGTCAGCTCGCCGATCGGCTGAGACAGGCTTCCGGCCAGCAGCCAACCCAGCAATGCCTGTGGAACGCGCAGCAGCGCGAACAGCCAGCGCTCCCAGCGACGCTCGGGCCAGACTTCGTCTCCCACCACCAGTGCCCCGCCGTCGCGAAGCACGTTTCTCGCACACCCCAGCACGAACGCTCGCTCGCTCGCAGACATCTCGGAAAGACACAAGCTGGCCACGACGGCGTCGAAGCCCGCTTCGGTAGCTTCTTCGATCTCGGATGCCGTGCGCTCCAGCCAGACGACCGCGTTCTTCGGTGCATCTGCGAGCCTCGTCCGCGCTCGCTCGAGCATCTCCGGGTTCTGTTCGATGGCCGTCACCTGCGCACCGCCGCTCACCAACCGCTCGGTCACTGCACCCGTCCCGCAACCGATCTCCAGAATCGAGCTCCCGCACTTGAGAGCTGTCTCGGCCAACGCTGTGTGCAGGCGGTCGACCCGCCCCAGTGTGATGACGCGCATGCCGGCGTCGTAGCGATCGGGTGAAGCCTCGAGCCAGCGCATCAGCGCGAGTGAGCTCACGCGGTGACCAAGCGCTTCAGCATGGAGGCCAAGCCCTCGAATCGCCCGTCGAGATCAGGGAAGTCGGCCGGCTCCACCGGTATTGGAGCCAATTCCGCCGGTAGCCCCGGTCCCCGGGTGGCAGTCAATTCTGGGTCGATAATGTCGAAAAACCGGCCTGTCAAGCGTGAGGCCCATCGAACCTCGGTACTCCCTATCTCTTCTGGGCGGCTCCTCGGCGCACGGCGAAGAAGCGTCCGTGCATCGATACCCGGTGAGCCGGTGAATGCAGCCGAGTCTCAGGGCTCGGGCTGCTCGACACGCCGGAGCCAGTCGAGCAGGAGGCGGTTGAACTCGTCGGGCTCTTCCTGGTGGAGGAAGTGGCCGGAATTCTGCAATCGGACGAGCTCGAATCCGGCCGGGAAGTCCTCCTCGCGCATGGCCACGTCGTGAATTCGCGAGTCCATGCAGCCGTCTCGCGCACCGGTGAGCGCGAGGGTCGGAACCCGAATCGGTGACTCCAGCAGCCGCTGGGTTTGCTTCGTAGCCTCCGAAGGCAGGCCGAACATCGCTCGGTAGTAACCGAGCGCGGCCCCTCGCACGCCGGGCCGCGCCAGCGTCTTTTTGACGGCTGCCATCTCGGCCGGCGGGAGTTGCCAGCCCGGAGACCAATCGCGCCAGAGCTTCTCGATCAGCGCCCAGTCTCGCCAGGAGACCGCGAAATCGGCGAGGCCTCTTAGCTGGAAGAACAGCATGTACCAGGAGTTGCGCAGCTGGATCGGATGAGCTCGCAGGCCTTCGCGCAGGCGGCCCGGATGCGGGATCGCAAGCGTGGTGAGAGAGCGAAACCGCTTCGGAGCCATTGCGCCCACCACATAACCGATCACGGCTCCCCAGTCGTGTCCCACCAGGTGGACGCGTTCTTCGCCCAGCTCATCCAGCCAGGCGATCACATCTTCGGCCATGCGGACGAGGTGGTAGTCGCCGTCGGGGGGCTGCGACGAGGGCTCGTAGCCTCGCAGTGTGGGAGCGATCGCTCGATAACCCCCGTCCGCCAACGCCGGCAGCTGGAAACGAAACGACCCGGCGTGATCGGGAAAGCCGTGGAGACACAGCACCACCGGTCCGGTACCGCAAGCGAGCGCGCTGAACGAGAGCTGACCCGCGTGAAGCTCGATCGATTCGATGGTCTGGATGGCGGCGTTCCTCTCGGCTTCGACTGTAGCGCGGAGAAGCGGTGCGCCGGGAGTGCCGCAGTGCCCCGGAATCAATACTGCGAAATGACTCGGCCCGATGCGCGGGCGTCTCGGTTCACGACGTTGCCGTCTGCGGTCTCGTGCTGGTCTGGCCGGTCGTCTTCCGTTCGAGAAACCAGATCAATAACGCTGGTGCCACCAGGATGTCTGCGAGCAGCGCGATGAGGGCCGCCGAGCCGGCGAGGATGCCGAAGTGGACCATCCCGTAGAAGTGGCCCAGCGTGTAGCTGAAGAAGCTCGTCGACAGCACCAGCGATGTGATCAGCATCGCCTTGCCCGTGGTTGCGAGCGTCCGCTCGACCGCCAGCCGCGGATCCCGGGTGTCTTCGAGATAGCGGTTGAACTTGTGCATGAAGTGAATCGTGTCGTCGACCGCGAGGCCGATCACGATGCTGCCGATGATCAGGGTCGAGATGTTCATGGGGATGTCCAGCCAACCCATCATGGCCAGAACCAGGCAGACCGGGATCAGGTTCGGGATCATGCACAACAATCCGATTCTGAAATTGCCGATCAGGAAGACCATCATGGGCGTGATCACGAGCAGCGCCACCAAATACGAGCGCGCCAGACTGTCCAACAACACCGCGAAGGTTCGGCTGCCAAGCGCCACGCCCCCGGTGATCTCGAATCCGATGTCCTCCTCGAGGATCTCGCGCAGTCCTTGCCGGAGCTCCGTCAGGAACTGGACGTAGTGCTGGCCGTCCACCATCGGAACCTGCAGGGTCAGTCGCGCCTCTCGGAACTGGCTGTCGGTCACGTCCTCGAGATCGTCTGAGCCGCTGTTTTCGAACAGCAGCAGCTCCTGGGCGATCAGGCGTCGGTCGTCGGGCAGGGTGTAGTGCTCGGGTTGGTTCTCGTGGAGCGCCTGGTTGATTTCCTTCACGACGTCGACGATCGAGACGGCCTTGCCGACGCGAACGGGCGGGTCGCGAAACGAGAGCGCGTAGTCGGCGGATGCCTCGATGCGTCGGAGCGCATCCGGCTCGTGCAGGCCGTTCTCGACGCCGGTGTCGATCAGCACCTCGACGGTGGAGATTCCCTCGAACTTGCGGTCGATCAGCTCGATGGCCACGCGAATCGGATCGTCTTCGAAGAGCCACGCCAGGTTGTCGTGAGAAAGTCGCACCTCGCGAATCGGCCAGAGCGCGAGCGCGATGATCGCGCCGCTGACTGCGAGGACGGTCTTGGGACGCCGGGTTGCGACGGCGCCGAGGTGCCTCAGCACCCATTCGACAGCTCGCCCTGGCGCCGCCGAACGCCGCCTGGCGAGTGGCCGGAGCGGCACAATGGCGAGCAATGCGGGAAGCAGCGTGACGCTATAGGCCAGCGCCAGCAGCACCCCGATTGGCGCGATCAAACCCAGCTCGGCAACCGGGGCGATCTTTGCGATGGAGAACGACATCAACCCACCCGCCGTCGTGAGGCTGGTCAGCAATACGGCCAATCCGGAGTGTTGGAGCGAAGCGGCAATCGCCTCCGCGCGGCTGCGCCCTTCGGAGAGCTGGCTGTAGACCATCGACAGGATGTGGACCGAATCGCAGATACCAACCGCGATCAGGAACGAAGGCAGCACCTGTGAGACGGTCGTGAACGGGATACCGAGGTGCCCCATGACTCCCAGCGTGGCGACCATGGACAGAACCACCACAAGCAACGGCAGGAAGGCTGCGGTGAGGCGTCCGAAGAACGCGAACAGAAGAAAGGCGATGGCCACGACGGAAATCGATGCGTAGAGCGTCGTATCGCTCTCGGAGATGGTCTGCAGCTGTTGGCCCATGACCTCTACTCCCACCAGGTGGAGCTGGAAGTCGGGGGCCTGGTATTCAGCCATCACCCCCTGCAAGGCGTCGATCAGCTCCCAGGTCTCCTGGTTCGTCAGATATTCGGGCTCCTCGCCTTCCGAGTCGAAACTCGAGAGGGCGTCTGCGTCTCCGAATTCGCCCAACGACGAGTAGACGTACGGCTCGATCACCATGGCCGTGAAACTTCGATCGCGAGAGATGATTGCGTTGGTGTAGAGCGGATTCGCGAGGGCGCGCCGCTCGACTGCGGCCAGCTCTGCCGCGTTCTGTGGCCAGTTCTCCAGCAGCTTTTCGACGATCAGCTCGTCCGCTTCTCCGCGGGTGACCCGGGCGTTGATGAGACTCGTCACGTCCTCGATGTAGGGGACGCGACTCTCCACGTCGGCGTGAAAGTCCCTCAGCTTCTCCAAGAACCCGAGGTCGAAGATCTCGGCCGACTCGATCCCTACCAGCAGGCGATCGTCGCGCCCGTAGCGGGCGCGAAAGGCGTCGTACACTTCGAGCGTGTCGTCGCCCGAACGCAGGAAGTTGTCGGGCGAGAACTCGGCGCGAAGCTCCAGCAGGCCGGTCCAGAGCAGCGCCGTCGCCAGCACGCAGAGTCCGATCACCCACCAGCGACGGCGAACCAACAGCCGACCCCAACGGCCGAAAGCCAGCTCGACCCGCGCGTACAAAGAGGCCGCCACGCGGCCAGCCTATCGGAGACGATCGCAGCGGTCAGTGCCGCAGCGACGCTGCATGCTGCGGATTCCCTGCACTGGCGGCGACGGCGTCAGCGGGACGCGGGTCGCCCGAGTTGCTCCAGCCAGTGCTGGGGGTAGCGTCGCAGCCAGATCGGGGTGCGGTGTTTGCCATCGGGCTTGGATACGAGGTTCGGGTTCCGAAACTCCCAGACGATTTGGCGTGTGGGACTAACTTCGATCGCGTAACCGTCGTCGGAGACCGAGATCAAGGTGTTGCCATTGGGGAGTCGCTGGACACTTCCGCGTCCTCTCGAATGGAATCTCTCGGCGGGAGCCGCACCGTACTCCCAGACGATTTCTCGGCTCAGCGGGTCGATCTCGAGGATTCGGGACCAGCCGCGCCGCAACCCGTTATCGAACAGCAGGATATTCCCTCCATCCAACACCGAGGCGTCGTGTTGGTTGTCGAGTACTCCCTGCCCCCAGAACCATACGATCTTCTTGCGATCCCAGTCGACGATCAGCAACAGGTTCTGCTTCCGCACCGACAGAAGTACGTTGCGAAGAGCGTAGATCGGGTTCTTCTCGGCCAATGCGGGCCGGCGCATCCACTCCACCGAGTTGGAGTGAAGGAAGTCAGGGAGGTGTGTCGTGTCCAGCACGATCCCGGGCGTTGCGCGGAGCAGGTCGTAGATCGAAGCGGATTCCACCACGAGACCCTCGCCGTCGAGCAAGGCGATCGAGTTGTCGACGATGGTCATCGGCTCGCCGGGCGCGTCGTCCCTCGGAAGGGGAGAGACCTTTCGGCGCTCCTGCAGCAGAGCCACCAGCTGGTTGTCGAAAGCTCGATCGGCCGCGTGATGGGCGCCGATGCTTCGCCGCCAGCTCCGATCCCCGTTCCACTGAAAAAGCGCCAAGCCCCCTTTGCCCTCGGTGACCAGCAGGCTTCCGTCGCGATACAACCTCCCGTTGACCCAATTGGGACAATCAGCCGCGCCGTTCCAGGAGTTGAGGGTCCGTCCGTCCAGGTCGATCAGCACCGCACGGCACGGGGTGTGGCTGGTTGCGAGCGTCGGACCGGGGCTCGTCTTGGCTCGATCGTGAACGATCGCTCCGTTTCGACTCTCGTCTGCGGGCTCCGACGCGGAGTCCACGTATCCCAATGTGGTCAGGCGCTCGAGGTCCGAATCGGACATCGGCGGCGCGGCGCGCGACTCGACGATCGGTGGTCCTGCGGTGTTGGATGCCGCAGCCGGATCGGGCTGCTCCTGCCGACAGGCGAGAGCCAGGGGCGTCGCCAGGATCAACCAGGCCCAGTTGGGCTGCACGTCTTCACGGATTGGCTGCGCGCACGAGCGAGCGGCGCCCCTCTTCGAGCCAGCGGGTGCACTCGGGGCTCAGCGCTCTGCGGGTCATGGCGCGGTACTGCTCGAGCTCTTCGTCGTTCAGGACACCGCGCCAGCGCCCGTTGGTGCCCTTGTTGATGAACCGCTTGCTCCCCCCGGTGAACATTCCCGCCACTTCGCCCACGACGGAATCCGAATTCTTCTTCATGCTGTCGAAGCTCACGGCGTGCAGAATCCCGCGCAGGGCGTCGGGTGACACTTCGATGCCCAGGAAGTTCGCGATGCGCAGGATCTCGTCTCCCGGCGCCTCTAAAAGATCTCCGAAGTGAACGAACAGGATGTTCTCGAGGTGTCGGTAGTCCCACCAGGTCTGGGCGTGGTGGGAGGACGACCAGTACGGATACCCCTCCTCCTCCCACTCGAACCAGCCTCGCAGTACCCAGGTCTTCCAGAGCTCCTTGATGTCGTCGGGGCAGCGGGGCATGGGAGCTCCGACCAGCACGTCGGAGTCGTTGATGGTGGCGTAGAATTCGTCGTTGAGGGCGCTGTAGTGATTCCATAGCGACATGAAGACGTCTCGAAGATCCCGACCCACGTAGATGTACTGGACGTGGTCTCGGTACGACAGGCCGTCGAGGGCCAGGTGCGTCTTGAGGAATCGTCGGTGTGTCTGGGCCGCGGTGGTCTCCTGGATTTCGTCGAACGGGCGGATGCGCATGTCGATCCAGGGTGAGATGTCCATGATCGGGCCGGGAAACTCGCCATCGGGGAAGAGCAGATTGGCGACGATCGTCTGCATCCAGGTGGTGCCCGACTTGTAGGCCGTGGTGATGACGATGTCGTCCGGTCGCGTCTCGAAGGCGTCCCACCTCGGGCTGTCGAGGTGGTTGCTCTCATAGACGCGGGTCCGCTCGGGTGGACGAGACCCCGCAAGGGTTGCCATTTCACCTCCTCGTGGTCACGGACATTGATCGGGAGCTTCGAGATGTACCACAATCGCCCTGCGAGCGACGTCCAGTACCCTCTGGGAGGGGAATCGTTCAGCAGGGGATGGGTGCCAGCATGACCGCTCGCAGGTCCGAAGCAACTCGATGGGTCTACCTCTTCGATGAGCTGCAACGAGCCGAGCGAGACGTTGGCGGCGGCTGGGATGAGGTGCGGGCTCTGCTGGGCGGAAAGGGCGCCAACCTCGGCGACATGATGCGCCTGGGCGTTCCGGTTCCCCACGGCTTCACGGTCACTACGCGCGCTTGCAGCGCGTTTCTGCAGACCGGCGGCGAGCTTGCGTCGGAGCTGTGGGAGCAGGCGCTCGAGGCCGTCGAGGCAATCGAAAAGGCCAGCGGCAAACAATTCGGAGCGTCGCTGAATCCACTGCTCGTGTCCTGCCGCTCGGGCGCGCCGATCTCCATGCCCGGCATGATGGACACGATTCTCAACATCGGTCTGAACGACGCCGTCGCCGAGGCGATGGTGGTCGACAGCGAGAACGAGCGTTTCGTCTACGACCTCTACCGCCGCTTGATCCAGATGTTCGGCAACGTGGTGCTCCGCGTACCCGACGAGCTCTTCGAGACCGCACTGCGAGTGCGTCGCACGGATAGCGGCGTCGGCAGTGACGCCGAGCTGAGCGCCGAAGACTGGCGTGTGCTCACGGAGCAATTCAAAGGCATCGTGAGGACCTACACCGGCGACGACTTTCCAGCAGACCCGTACGAGCAGCTGCGTCTCGCAACCATGGCGGTGTTCGAATCCTGGAACGGCAAGCGCGCAGTCGACTATCGCAATGCTTCGGGCATTCCCCACGATCTCGGAACAGCCGTGAACATCCAGACGATGGTCTTCGGCAACATGGGACCGCGCTCGGGCACCGGAGTCGCCACCTCACGCCACGTCTCCACCGGTGCGCCGGAGCTGGAGGGCGACTTTCTGATCAAGGCCCAGGGCGAAGACGTGGTGGCGGGCACGCGCGCCACCCAACCACTGAGCGATCTAGCTGCCCTGCTGCCCGATGTGCACCGCGAGTTCGAGAGCATCGTCAGCAAGCTCGAGGCCCACTACCGCAACGTGCAGGACATCGAGTTCACGATCGAGCGCGGAAAGCTGTGGATCCTTCAGACGCGGGATGCCAAGCGCACCGCCCAGGCCGAGGTGCGCATCGCGGTAGACATGGTGGACGAGCAGCTCATCAGCCGCGAAGAGGCGGTGCGACGCGTGCAGCCCGAGCAGGTCGATTTCTTCCTGCATCCCCAGTTGGACCACGCGGCCGTCGGCGAACGCAAGCCATTGGCCAACGGACTCAATGTATCCCCGGGAGCCGCCGTGGGTGTGGTGACCTTCGACGCCGACACGGCCGAGCGCTGGGCAAAGGAATTGGGTCGTGACGTCATCATGGTGCGGCCGGAGACTCGCCCCGACGACGTTCACGGAATGCTGGCGGCCCAGGGAATTCTCACCAGCCGGGGCGGACGCACCAGCCACGCCGCGCTGGTGGCGCGCCAATTCGGCAAGCCTGCGGTCGTGGGCGTGGACGAGCTTCAGATCGATCTCGAGGCGCGGGAGATGCGCATCGGAGACGCGATCGTCGCTGAGGGGGAGTGGATCTCGATCGACGGCACCAATGGGGTGGTCTATCTCGGCCAGCTCCCAACCGTGGTGCCCGACCTCAAGAATCCCTACTTGCTGAAGATTCTCAGCTGGGCCGATGAGGTCCGCGTCCTCGGAGTTCGAGCCAACGCCGATTACGCGCGCGATGCCGAGCGCGCCAGGGAGTACGGGGCCGAGGGCATCGGCCTCTGCCGCACCGAGCACATGTTCTTCGAGACGGAACGGCTCCCGATCGTGCAGCGGATGATCCTGGCCTCCTCGGCGAGCGAGCGAAACGAGGCCATCGACGAGCTTCTTCCTCTGCAGAGAAACGACTTCGCCGGTCTGTTTCGCGTGATGGACGGACAACCGGTGATCATCCGGTTGATCGACCCGCCGCTTCACGAGTTCCTGCCCCCCCACAACGAGCTCGCCCAGGAGTTGGCGGATCTGAAGATGCGGCTCCAGCACATGCACACCATGAGCGAGATCGACTTGGCGCTGGATACGATCCGCACCAAGCAGGACATCCTGGTGCGCGTCGAAGCGCTTCAAGAGACCAACCCCATGTTGGGCACGCGCGGTGTGAGGCTGGGAATCATCACGCCGGAACTCACGCGGATGCAGGTGCGCGCGGTGTTCGAGGCGGCCTGCACGTGCTCTCGCGAAGGGGTGCGGGTGTTTCCAGAGATCATGATCCCCCTGGCCGCTCACCAGCGCGAACTCGAAATCCAGCGCGCAGCGCTCGAATCGGAAGCGCGACAAGTGATGCAAGAGCAGGGGCACGAGATCGATTACAAATTCGGCACCATGATCGAGCTCCCGCGCGCGGCGCTCACAGCCGATCAGATGGCGCGGCACGCCGAGTTCTTCTCCTTCGGTACCAACGATCTGACCCAGACGGTCTTTGGCATTTCGCGGGACGACGCCGAGACAGGCTTCCTGCGTTACTACGTCCGCACCGGGATTCTGGAATCGAACCCCTTCGAGACCATCGACCGCGACGGCGTCGGGCGGATCATCCGAATCGCCGTGGAGGACGGCCGCTCGACGCGTCCGGACTTGGTGGTTGGCATCTGCGGCGAGCACGGGGGTGATCCCCGGAGCATCGCGCTGTGTCACGAGCTCGGGCTCGACTACGTGTCGTGCTCCCCCTTTCGGGTGCCGATCGCGCGCCTGGCCGCCGCGCACGCGGCGCTCGAGAGCGGCGATCGCGAGACGAACGTCTGAAGCTTCCGCGCGACGGTCTGGCTGGAGCGGGCTGGCTCTAGCCGCGGGGCTCCAGCGCGAAGAACCAGGCGTTCCCGGTCTCGGCCTCGTCGGCCATCAGGGGTACCCGGTACTTGCGGCGGGCTTCTGCGGCCAGCTGCTCGATCAAGGGCCGATCGTGCAAGCGCACCGCCTGGCGCTCGTAGCGCTTGGCGTCGATCCGGACGACTGCGCGCCCATCGCGTTCGGCCTGCGCGGGCCACTGCTTCCAGAGGCGCCCCACCGTGGTGTTCATGTAGCCGCTGACCATGTAGAGCTTGCGATCGTGGACGATCAGCCAGATGGTGCGGGAGCGCGGTGGATCTTCCAGCTGGAGGTCCATTAACGGGATGTCCCGAGCGAAGCTCCAGTCGGGCTCGGGGCCGGAGTAGAGCTCCCCGCCCTGCAGCGGGCCACCGGGAATGAGTCCCACGGGTCCATCGAGGAATCTCGCCAGGACGACCGTGGCCCCGAGCAGCACCACGATTGCCACGAGTGCGGTGGCGGCCCAGCGGACGAAGCGCATCGTCTCGATCCCTCCTCCAACAATGTCGGTTCCAGCTTAGCTTCGGCCGTCGGCCAGTCGAATCGACGTGAGCATCTCCACGCAAGGCACCGCGCTTGACGCCACATCGAAGTCCGTCGGGGTGCCGCGTGCAACTGCTTGAATTACAATCGATTCGAAGTGGGTAGTGGGGGTTTCGAACGATCCGAACGGCAGGGGATCGCGTATTGGGGGTCCTTGCCGAGGACCGAGATGATCCGGAGAGATGGCCGAGCGGCTTAAGGCGCACGCTTGGAAAGCGTGTGTACCGAAAGGTACCGTGGGTTCGAATCCCACTCTCTCCGCCACCTAGTCCGCGGTTGCGGAGACTTCCCGCACGCACTCCGGAACAGTCCGAGAAAACTCCGCGATTCCGCGGGGTCTTGGCCGTCGAACCCTCGCGTACCCGAACCGGAGACTGCGGGTTTCGGGCCGAAGAAATGCAGCGGCCCGCGTTTTTCTCTGTTGCCAAGTTGGGCGGTTCGGATTCGCTCTCAATTCGCCCCGGCAAGGAGCAGAGTTCCACTCGCCAGGTCTGTTCTACTCGAGCAGTCGCTCGAGCACGTAGCGATTCCAGCGATAGTGA
>CAXMOC010000148.1:0-2059 GCA_964194865.1 uncultured Opitutales bacterium
ATCCGTTAGACGGCAGCGGAGAGAGGAGCGCCCACTCCCGGAAGGGCCCATTTGGACCACGTATCCCTATGGCAGTTCCAGGGCTCCCATTTCTGTGAGAAGGCGCGGTGGGCCCTCGATTTCAAGAACATCCCCCACACGCGCCGAAACCTCGGTGGCAGCTACCTTGTTCGAGCCTGGTGGCGCACAGGTCGGGCCAACCTTCCAATCCTTGAAACAGGCAAGCGTGCCGTCGGCGGGTCGAGCGCGATCATCGCAGAGACCGAAAGGATTGCGTCGTCGCCGGCTCTCTACCCACGGGAGCTCGCGGAGCGAGAACGCGCGCTTGGGCTGGAGTCGTACTTCGATGCACACCTTGGTCATCAAGTCCGTACTGCAGCGCTGCTTTCCCCCCTCCTCCATGAACCTGTCTTCGTCGCCCGCTTCGCTGGAATGGGGTTGCGCCCCGGTGCTCAGCGGACCTTCGTGGCAGTGGCTCCCCTCTTTGCTCGCTGCTATCGCTGGCGCCACGGCATCCAGGCATCGGGCGAGGCCGCGGCCCGAGCGAACGTCGCGCAGGTACTCGATCGTCTCTGGTCAGAGCTCGGCGGGCGCGATCATTTGGTCGGAGACACCTTCAGTGTGGCGGACTTGACCGCCAGCGCGCTCCTCGGCTCTTTGTTGGGGGCGCCCGAAGTCGCGTATCCCATGCCCGAGCCGCTTCCCCACTCAGTCGTTCGGTACCGCAAGGAACTACTCGTGCACCCGGCATCGCAGTGGGTCCTTGAGACGTATCGTCGGCACCGTGGATCTTCGGCCGAGGTTGTCGTGCACGAGGCTGCCGTCTAACAAGGGCTTGCAGCTGACAACAGACAGCTGGGCGTTCCTGAGTTCGGTAGCATTCTGGCGTCGGGACTCTGCGGCATGGTGTTGACGGTGAGCGCTGTCTGTTGCAGCTGAAGCCCGATCCGTTGGGCGGCCGCCTGGGACTGTGATGGGCGATATCGAAGCGAAGATTGAGGACGCCGAAAGGCGCCTTTTTGCAAAATACGAGCTGAGTCCTCTGCGCCACACGATCGAGCTCGGTTCGGAACGAACCCGTATCCGGGTTCTCGAGGTGGGGGAGGGTCCAGCGGTTTTTCTTCTTCACGCAGGATCGCTCTTCGGCGCGGTCTGGGTGCCCCAGCTCGCTCGCCTCCGGGGCTATCGGCTGATCGCACCCGATCTCCCGGGGCACGGCATGAGCGGCGCTGTCGACTATCGGGGCGTCGATGTTCGGAAGAAGTTCGTCAACGATTTCACCGGCATGCTCGACGCGCTGCGGATCGATCGGGCCGCGGTCGTCGGAAACTCCATGGGCGGCATGTACGGTCTTTGGTCAGCGCTCGCAGAACCGACGCGGGTAACCCGTCTCGTGATAGTCGGCGTCCCCGGTGTCGCGCTTCCGGGAGTCCGCGGAGATCTCAGCGGCATTCTGCTGAGCACCCCCGGGCTCAACCGATTCCTTCTGCGACTCCCTACGAGCGCCAGGCTCAGCCGAGCGGCCTTCAAACCAGCCATAAAGAGTCCCGCTTCCCGCAACGCGGACCCCGAGCTGTACGAGATCCACTGTCTTGCCCGTCGTCGCCCGGAAGTAATCGCCTCATTCAGCACGATGATGGAACGGCTAATCCGCTGGAAAACGCCGCGGCCCGAGTTGGCCGTTCGCGAAGACGAACTCGCGAAACTGCGGATCCCGACGCGCTTTCTATTCGGTGACGCGGACATCTTGGGCGGTCGCGAGATCGCTGACAACGCCGCAAGGAATATCGCGGACGCCAGAGTCCATTCCATCTCTGCAGGCCACTTTCTCGGTCTCGATCAGCCAGATGAGTGTGCGCGCTTGCTCTCCGAGTTCCTCTCGGAGTCGTAGGGTCCGCTGCCCAACACTTATCAGGTCCCTGAGTTCGAGTTTGAAGTGCAACATCTCGCTTGCTCGCCGCGCTCCCGAAGCTCGTTCCAACAGCCGCCCAACAAGCGCTTGCAGTCGGGCCGGCTCATGTGTGGGCGTTCCCGGTTCTCTTGTAGTATCCGGGAGACA
>CAXMOC010000149.1:0-22278 GCA_964194865.1 uncultured Opitutales bacterium
CTATTCGGTTCAGGGGACCTTGTAGCCCAGCGCGCGCAGCTGATTGAGCTGCATCTCGTCGATCTCGAGGGCCTCGACCTCTTCGCTCCAGGGCGGCTTGGCGTCGAGGTACTCGTCGGCGAGCTTTCTCAGCCGCTCGGCGACCTCGGCCTGCTCGTCGATCACGTCGGTTGGCTCGCGTGGATCGGCGCTGGCGTCGAAGAGCTCTTCCCGGGTCTTCCCCGGAGCGGTGGTCATGACGTAGCGGAAGCCGTCCTCGACGACAGCCACCGTGGGCATCCGCAGGCGATTGCGCTGGCCCCAGTTCTGATCCAGATGTGCGTAGCCGATTTCTGGCGGGCCTTCAGGGGCGGTCTCCCCGCGGGCGGCGGCCAGGATTTCCGGCACCTGCGAGCGACCGTCGATTCCCTCCATCGCGGGCAACCCGAGCAGGTCCAGCAGCGTCGGCCAGATGTCCACGTTGCGCGTGCGCTGTTCGACGACGACGCCTGGCTCGAGCGCGAAGGGAAAGCTCAAGATGAACGGTACCTGGGTTGACTCGCGATACACCTTGCGGGCGTGACCTTCGAAGCCGCGCTCTCCGAACGCTTCGCCGTGGTCCGAGCTGATCGCGATCAGCGTCTTGTCGAGCAGCCCGACCTCCGAGAGGTGGGCCAACAGCTGGTTGATCGTCTGGTTCATGCGCAGGATCGAGTTGTCGTAGATGTCGGCGTAGCCCGTTCCAAACACAGCCGTATCCACGTCGTAGAGGTACTCGTGCACGTCCATGAAGTGCAGGTAGAGGAACCAGCGCTCGTCCCCATGGATGCGCAGGAACTCGATCGCCGCGTCGACGCTGTCCGTGTCGGAACCCGTATCCTTCAGGGTGGGGTTCTCACGTCGAACGGAGGGCGGGAGTGCTCGCCCAACCGGCTTTTCATAGATCTCGAAGCCCTGATCGAAGCCGTGGTAACCCTCCACCCAACCGTTGCGCCACAAGCCCGTGGTACGAAATCCTGCGTCCCCCAGAATCTCTGCTGGCATCCTGGCCTCCTGGGGTAGGACGTGCTGGAAGCGTGTCACACCCGTTCGTTGCGGGTAGAGCCCGGTCCACAACGACGCCATCGAGCATTTGGTCCAGGAAGACTGAGCGAGCTGGTGAGCGAAGCGCACGCCTCGCGACGCCAGATGGTCGAGGATCGGGCTGGTGTCGCGCTCGTAGCCGTAGCTCCCGATGTGATGAGCCCCGAGTGTATCGATCAGGATGAAGAGCAGGTTGAGATCCGTGCGCTCGGAAAGCTTCTCGATGTCGTCGGCCGTGCCAGGCACGCGAGAATCCGGCCGCCCGAAACGGAGTTCGACGAAAGTCGCGACGTAGGCGATGACGATCACAGCGGCCGCCGTCAGCCAGGGCCAACGCTTCTTGAGAAGGCGAGCTGTCATGGATGTTCGACGGTAGCGAAACCCATCGGTGAACCTTTTGAACGACCGCCTTCGGGACGCGGACCCGGAAGACTTGCCGCGCCCTAGTGCGACTCATCCCCGACGCTATGTTCAGCGAGCCAATGTGCCCCTCGCGCTCTCGACCCAAGATCCGGTTCGGAGTACTGCTGCTCGCTCTGTTCGCATGCCTCGGTTGGCTTGCGATCGGCTGCGGCGGCTCGGATCCCATTGAATCGATTCGCGAGCTTCATGCCAAAGGTCTGATGGAGGAATCCCTCGAGCCCTTGCGCGGTCTGCTGGAGTCCCGGCCCGAGGACCCTGAAGTCCACTACCTGTACGGCCTGGCGCTCACCCGCAGCGGCCAGCCGAGTCTCGGGCGCTGGTCGCTTCGCAAGGCGATGGAGGATCCGACCTGGCTCACGGTCGCCGGGATCGAATTCGCCAGAGGCGCGGTGCAGACCGCCAATCACGCCGGAGCGATCGAGGCGCTGGCGCGCGTGCTCGCGGCGGAGCCGGACAACATCGACGCGCTCGTCTTGAATTCCATCGCCAAGGTGAGCACCCGTCGCGATTACGAGGGTGCGCTCGAAGACGCCGAGCGTGCCCTCGCGCTCGATCCCGACGAACTCGAGGCCTTGGTTCCACGAGTGCAGGCGCTACTCGGCTTGGGTCGCGTCGAGGAAGCGGGCGAAGCGCTGGAGGACCTGGCGCTCCGGTTCGACGAGCAGAGCCTCGAACTCGAGGGGGGTGCCCGCTACTGCACGGCACGCGCCTCCTTCGCCAAAGAAAAGGGAGAACCGGAAACAGCGGACCAGATCTACGGCGAGTGCCTGGAGCGGTATCCGACCAGCGAGGTGCTCGTCCAAGATGCGATCGCCTTCTACGATGCGGAGAAGCGCTTCTATCGCGCGATCGAGATCCTGCGGGCGGCCTTGGAGGAGACGCCCGATGCCCGCAGTTATCGCCTTTCGTTGGTGCCGAGGTTGCAGCTTGCGGGGCTCGAGGACGAGGCCGAGGAGACCCTGCGCAAGGCCACGCAGTCCGAGAATCAAGCGTTCGCGGCCGGGGCCTGGGTCGACCTGGCTAGCTACTACATGGAGCGCGAAGAGTTCGACAAAGGTGTGGAGGCGTTCGAGCGGATGCTGGAGGTCGGAGCCCAGCCCGGCCCGGAGGTGCTCTTCGCCTACGCGGACGCCCTGACGCTGGCGGGCGATTACGAACGAGCCCTAGGGGTTTCGCAGCAATTCGCGGACCCCTCCTATCGCGCACTCATACAGGGTCGAGTGCATCTACAGCGGGGCGAGCCCGTCAAAGCTCTGGAGTGGTTCGACGAAGGCCTGAGGGGTTGGCCCAACAACCCCATCGCGCGCTACTACGCGGCAATTGCGGCCGAGAGCGCCGGCCAATATGAGCGCGCGATCGCCGAGTACCGCTACGCGGTCCGCGCGAAACCGGGTGGCACCGATGCTGGCTGGCGGCTTGGTCGCTTGCACGCCGCCGAGGGTGACTACGATCTGGCGCTGGTCGCACTGGGCACCAGCAGCGCGCGCTCCGCGAAACCGGATCTCGCCAGCGCGTTGCTCGAGCTGGAGATCCGCGCGCGTCTCGGGAATCCGAAACAGGAACCGGCGCATCTTGCCTCCATCATCAACGCGCCCGAGTTCAGGGGCCGCGCGCTGGCTGCGCTCGCCTCCGGCGCCCGCCAGCGAGCCGGGCCCGAGGCCGCTGCCGAGGTGTTGCAGTCGGCGGATTCGCTCGATCTGACATTGCCGAGCAACGCCCCCGCGCTGCGCGCTCTCGTCGTCAACCTGGCGGATG
The DNA here is from genome assembly GCA_964194865.1 of uncultured Opitutales bacterium. Classification (GTDB taxonomy): domain Bacteria; phylum Myxococcota_A; class UBA9160; order UBA9160; family SMWR01; genus CAXMOC01. The sequence continues at coordinate 3,241 of CAXMOC010000149.1, forward strand.
CGGGCCGGGTCGACGAAGCCCTCGCTGCCGCGGAGGCCAGTGCTCGTGCCCAGAGCGAAGTGGCTGCCTTTCAGGCGATTCGGGGCCTGGCGTTGGCAGCCGGGGAAGGAACATCAGCCGAGGTTCGGGCGGCCTACCAGCGCGCTCTGGAACTGGAGCCCGAGAACTCCGAAGCGCTTGCCGGGCTGGCCCGCCTGGCCGCCAATCAGGGCGATGCCGAGGAGGCATTGGATCTGTACGACCGGGCGTCGGCGGCAGGGTTGCAGGACTCCGCCGCGGAACGCGCCGCTGCCGAGCTGATGATTGGCCTCGGTCGCGCAGCGGAGGCCCGAAGCCGCCTCGAGGCACTGCTCCGCGAGCATCCCTTCGAGATCGAAACGCTGCTTCGACTGGCGGAGCTTCGCGCCAGCGACGGAGCCGGACGTGACGCGGCGATCGATCTAGCGCGTCGCGCCCAGCGTTTCGGGGGCGACCCGGCGGCCCAGCAGCTCTTGGACGAACTCGGAGCCGAAGCTGCGGCCGCCCCTTCAATGGATCCTGGTGAGTAAGCGCTACGGGATCTGCTCGACCTCTCGTGCCGCCGTTTCCCTCGCGGCCTTTTCCTTTGCAGCCCGTTCCACCGCCTTCGCTGCCCCCGTGAAGATCTTGTCCCGCATCCAATCGGGCAGGTTCGATTGATCGACCCAGGCCTTTGCCGCGTCGACGTCGGTGACCGCCCAGATCCGAGCGACTCGCGCGAGTGTTGCCTCGCGTAGCTCCTGGTCGGCGATGCCGCCCGCCCAGTCCAGACCCTCGAGCGGTGCGCGGCCGGCGATGTGCTTGGCGTAGATGGCGACGGCCGGATCCAGCCAAGGCCCGCGCTCGACCTGCTTGAGCCAGGCCGCGGCTGCCGCCGGGTCCTCGCGCAGCCAATAGACGTAGGTTTCCCGAACGCCCTTGAGCCTTGGCTTGCCAGGCTCGATTGTCGAGAGCCACGTCATTGCGCCGAGCGCGTCTTGCCGGCCCCAGACCCGCGCCAAGCGATCGATCAGTCCGTGTCCGTAGGGACCCTGGTAGTGACGCCCGACGAAGGCCCCAGCCGCCGCTGGATCGATTTCGGCCGCTGCGCTCGCGACCCGTTGGACCGCGTTGAGCTTGAACCAATCCGGCGTCTCTTCGAGATCTTCGACCCACTCGAAGGCCTTCTCGACGCCACCGCGAAGCACCCGGCGGCGGGCCAACACGGTGATGGCGCGCTGGCGGTTGGACACCTCGGGCAGGCTGCGGACGTACTCGATGACACCAGGCTGCTCGGACTGATCCCAGCCGGCGATCGCCATGTGGACGTAGCCGGTGCGCAGCTGAATATTGGACACCTCCTCCACGGCAGCCAAAGCGGCGAGCGGGTCTTGCAGTGCCCAGGTGTAGATCACGGCGCCGACGACAAGGCTGTGATCGGCCTGCCATTCGCGCTGCGTCCACTCGTATGCAGCGGCCGGATCGAACCGGGCCCACCAGGTGGCCAGCAGCACCAGGTCGATGTCGCCGCGATCCAGGAAGATCGTCGCGTAGGCATCGAGCAGGTCGCCGAGGGATTCGGGCGGTAGGGTGCGCAGCAGCTGCGAGAGCCCGGCGATGCGCTCGACCGTGTCGGGCTCGAGCAGGATCTCACGCGCGTCGGCCGCGACACCGTCCAACGCGACCTGATCGCCGCCTTCGAAGCTGCGGGATGGGCGCGGCTCAGGAGATTGAGTGGTTCCCACCCCGTAACCGATCGAGAATGAGGCAGCAATCAGGATAAAGCTGGCGACAATCCATCTAGACATGGCTAAATACTCTAGAGAAACGGCTACAGGAGAGCTAGGACCCTCGAACCGTGGAAATCGTTTTCCTCAATTGTGAATTTGATTTCCGTAGTTGGCCCTGGCTCTCCATCCAGCGTTTGCCTTCGCTTGCGAAACAGCAATGAAATCAGAATGTTATGTGGGTATCGCAGAGCTAGGTCAATAGGCATGTGTCTTGCACTACCCCGAGCTGTCGGAGAGCCACGTCGAGTGGATACGGTTTCGACCACAAAGTGGGCTGGGCCTCCAGCACGAAGATTCGAGGCAAGATGACCTGGTGCAAGAGGTAACTGGCAAAAGGGAGTGATCGAATGTTAGTTCGTCGCATTTTTTTCCTGAGTGTGTTCGTGCTGGTAGTCGCTGCTGCCGGCATCGCCAGCGCGGTGACGTACTCGATGACCGGCTCGTGGTACCTGAATCGCACCGGCTTCATCGATATTCCGATCGCAGGTGGGCCGGCGGTGTGCATCTTGGGCGGAACGGTGGGCGGGATTCCCGGCCGGTTCGACCCAGCCGATCCCGGCTGCCTGGGGCTTCTCACCGGCAGCATCGGCAATGCGCTCGGTGCCAGGCCCGTGCTCGGCGGTATCCCCGGCTCGGCGGCCAGCATCAGCGTCATGGGAGCGGCGCCGCAGAGCTTCACGGTTCCGCCGAACGTGTTCTTTCGCGCGGTACCGGTCGGTGGATCGGCCGTAGCCGTCGCAGCGCGAACGACCGTGGTTCAGCTGGGAACTTCCTTCAGTGCTATGGGACCCCTCACGAGCCGGGCCAATAGTCCCCCCGCGAACACCCGCAACTTCCGGCAGAACGCACACGTGGCTCAGACCGGCCGGTTGGCCGCGAGCTTTTCGTGGTGCCCAGGGAAGCTGCTGAGCTGCGCCACCCAGGCGTCGGGCACCAACCCCACCTACCTGGGCCGCATCGTCTACACCGCTGGACCGAACAGATTCGGCGGTACGATGTCGATCCTGGGCGCAGGCAGCGGCGAGGTCCACAGAATCACGGGAAACCCGCACGCCCCCGGGCCGTTGAACAACCCCACCCAGACGATGTACAACGGCAGCAAGTCTGTGCTCGCCCAGCCCTTGGCGGGCGTGGGCTCTCAGGCCCAGGGCCGCGGGTACTCGAGCATCGATACCGACATGCTCGCGGGAGGCCAGATCAACTACAGCTATCAGGTCACCTTCCCGTGTACGGTGGCATTGCCCCCCGCACCAATCGGCTGCGGGCAGATCGCGGCGCTCGGGCCCGTGAACGGCACCGGCTCGGCATCGGTCAACCGGAACTGGGGCTTCCCGTGGACGACCGGCACCGTGACCGGCAGGAACGTCGAGACCATCAATCAACAACCGGGTACCACAACCCTCACCGCGATGGGCGCAGACTTCCGCACCGCGGCTGGGCGCGGCAACATCGTCATGGTGGCCGGCGGTATGACCAATCGAAAGTCCGTCGCAGTCAGCACGAACTTCATGTCGCTCGACGTCGTCAGACTGCACTTCCTCACGCCGGTTCCGTCGCTATCGACCCCGGCTCTCGCGGCCGTCGGAGCGCTGATCGTGCTCGCGGCTGGCTACGCGCTCAGGCGGCGCATCTGAGCTTCGCGAGATGAACTCGAGCCTCCTCGGGGGTGCGCGGCCGACGGCCACGCACCCCCGAGTCTTTTGAGCGGCTGACCAGGATTCTGCGGGCACTTTCGGGTACTGTCAGGCTGGCGTGATGGATCGCGCCGGCACAAACGAGCCTGCCACCCAAGAACGCACGGGGTGAGCGATCCATGCTTGATTGGAATCGGCGAAGCGTGCTTGCGGTCACGGCTGCCATCGCATTGACCCTGGGCGTTGTGGGGCCGGCAACCGGAAGCGAAGCCGCCACGGCCGCTGCCCACGAAGCCGTCCCCTTCGACTGGACCGAGATTCCGGCAGCAACCCTCGACATCTTGGTACTGCGGCCCCTGGCCGCAGCTGCCACGGTGGCGGGCTTGCCGATGTTCGTCGCATCGGTGCCGTTCGTCGCCGCGTCTGGTGAGCTCTTGACGAGCTGGGACGTGTTCGTCCTCGCGCCCGCCGACTACACGTTCAGGAGACCGCTCGGCGACTTCTGAGCCGCGTCCTCTGATATGGTTGGCGCCGTGCGGCGCGCCCTCCTCGTGGTTCTCATCGCGGTTTCGCTCGGCTGTGCGACCAAGCCCCTCCACCGACGCGACTGGCTGCGCGTCGACACGCCTCACTTCGAGATCTCCAGTGCTCTCGATCGCGAAGCCACCCTGGAGCTTGCCGGCGATCTCGAGCGTTTCTGGTCCGTCACCGAGTACACGGTGGGCACTACGGTCCCCGCCCCGTCGGCCCGCACGAGGGTGTACGCGTTCGACGGCCGCGGCTTCATACGCCCGTTCGATGTTCGCGGCTCTTCCGGCTACTTCCTGCCGTCGCTGCGCGGCGGGGTGTTGGTACTGCGCACCGGGGGAGGGTGGCGTGGCGACTCCAACCAGCGCCTCCGTCACGACTACGCCCACTGGATCTTTCGACAGCTCGAGGGGCTCCAGCGCCCACTGTGGTGGGACGAAGGGTTTGCGCTGGTGGCGAGCACCATGCAGGTCAACGAGCAAGGCGCCGAGTTCGGGATTCCCCGGGCCGACTACCTGAACCTGCTCCGAGATCGCATCTGGATCTCGATCGATCGACTCGTGCGAATGCGCAGTCTGGAGAATCTGAGCCGGAAGGAACGCGAGAGCTTCGACGCCCAGTCCTGGGCCCTCGTGCACTATCTCTATCTCGGGCGGCAGAAGTCGAAGAGAACCAGAAATGCCGGCCAGATTCACGCTGAGCTGGATCGCTACGCCCGGCTCGTGGCCGACGGCACGCGAGAGGATCGGGCGCTGGCGCCCTCCTTCGGCGCCGGCGCTGACGCCCTGCAGAGCCAGCTCACGGAGCTCGTGAGCAGCGCGCGTTTCGGCGCCCTGGCCGTGCGGGTCGGCTCCCCCTGGGAGGCCGATGGCCCGGGGATCCACGCACTTTTGCCGGGTGAGGCGGCTTCAGAGCTTGGTTGGCTCTCGATCGTGCTGGGTCGGCCCGAGCAGGCGCGGCGTTACTTCGAGATGGCAGTTGTCGACGCACCCGAGAGCGCGAGTGCTCAGCTCGGCCTCGGCGCCGTGGACAGGCTATTCGCGCGTTGGGAGGAGGCCAAGCCCCACTACGCGAGGGCGCTTGGCATCGCCGAGGAGTCCCCTCTCGTCCAGCTCGAAGTTGGCGGGTACTACCACACGCGAGCGGGTCACACGGCAGACGCCGTCACGCGCTCTCAACTACTCGAACTCGCGCGAGGCCACTACGCCAGAAGCATCGCACTCGACACTTCGATCGCGGAGCCCCACGCCGTTCTGGGAGCGACCTATCTACTCGATGGCGAGGACGCGACGCTCGGCCTCGAACCGCTATTGCGCGCCCAGCAGCTGTTGCCGGGCTCGCTGGAGATCGAACTGCTGCTGGCCAATCTGAAGGTCAAGCTGGGCCTGACGGTGGAGGGTCGAGATCGCGCACTGCGGGTATTCTCGCGAACCCACTCGGACGATCTCGCCAGCGGCGCCAAGGGGATCATGGACGCGATCGAGTACCGCTAGCTCGGGCGGTCTGGCGAAGTCGGGCCGCCGGCCAAGCTTGCGCTTCATCGGATCGCGGGGGATTGACGTGGAGGAACCTCCAGCCGTGCGCTTTCGGAACCTGCTGGTCGCTGGTGCGGCCGTGGCGCTCTCATTGATTCTGATGGAAGCCGGGGCGCGCCTGTGGCTTCCCGGCCCGCGCTTCCTCGAAGGCAGGGTCGAGCTCGATCCGTTGCTGGGCTTTCGCGGGCTCCCTGGGTATCGCGGTGAGGGGACCGATCAGCGCGGGCAATTTGGCTACGAACTCAACTCGCGAGGGTTTCGTGGACCGGAGATTCCGAACCCACCGACGCTGGGCGCCTCTCGAGTGGCCTTCATCGGCGACTCCGCCGTTTTCGGAGAAAGAGTACGTGACGAGCAGCTGATGACCGCGTTGACCGCGGCCGCCCTGGGCGAGCGCGGCGAGCCAACCGAGGTCTACAACCTTTCCGGGCTCGACTACGGTACGGGGCAACAGCTCCTGTTGCTCCGGCAGCTTGGTCCCGCTCTACGGCCCGAAGCCGTCGTGCTCTTGCTCCACCCCGTGGACGACCTCATCAACAATGCGATCGCTCTCGCTGGCAGCGCGATGGTGAGCCGCGCAGACCATCTCCGGCCCTACCTGATCGAGGACAACGGGGTGATCGAGGACAACGGGGAGTTCGGGGTCCGCTACGCCCATCCCATTCGAGCTGCGCTTCGGCGTCACTCACGCGTGTACGCGGCGCTGGAGGGCCCCGTGCTGAACTTCGCTGTTGCTCGCCAAATCACGTGGCTGTATCCGTGGTCACCGAATCAGGGAGTCGGCCAGCGGTTGGCCAGCGGGCTGACGCCACGAGAGGATTTCGAGATTTTCCGAAATCATGACCCGGGACACCGCTGGGAACAGGCTTGGCGGACCACCCTCGGCCTGCTGCGTGCGTTTCGCGACGAGTGCGAGGCGCTCGAAGCGAAGCTCCTCGTGGTGGTCGTCCCCAGCATGTATCAAGTGGAGCGCAACGCGAAACGGACGCGTCTCGGTATCGAGACGTTGCTCGTCACGCGCAGCGCGTTGGACGGTTACGTGGACTGGAACGTCCCCGAGCGCCGGCTCGCCCGGTTCTTCGCGCGCGAAGGAATCGAATCACGCTTGCTGCTCAGCCCGCTGCGCGCGGCCGCTGGCGTCGACTCGCCGACGTTTGGTTTGGACGAACAGCTCGCCCCCCGCGGCCATGAGGTGGCCGCCCGAACGATCGTCGCGTGGCTGACCGCTGAGGAGGGCGAAGCTTCCAACGGGCCGCAGACGGGGAGGCCGGTTCGCACTCTCGCCGATCCTGACTCCGCGCCCAGGTTGTTGGATTTCGCCGCAGCGCCGCAGACCCAGTATCTGGGCAACGGCTGGCTGCGCTGGGAGCCCGAGGGAAGTGGCGATGCGTGGGGTTGGATGATGGGCCCCAGTGCGCTGGTCGTGTTGCCGGCCCATGACGCCGAACTGGTGCTTCGCGGGCAGGTTCCAGCGGGCACCACGCTGCCCGTGGCGGGCCGCATCGACGTGGCTGGAAGAGCGACGCAGGATTTCAGTCTGGAGCAGATCGGCGCATTCGACGTTCGGGTCTCCTGGCCGGAGACAGCTCATACGGCAACCGAGGACGGCTACCTGGTCGCGATTCTGTCGACTAGTGGATCGGTGGTGATTCAGCAGGTCGGCTTCGATCTGGTCGAGTCAACCGAAGCGATCGAGCCGCTCCCGTAGCAGTCCGATTCCGAGCGAGCATTCGCGCAGGGTTGGGTTGGCATGTTGCCGACCTGAAGCGGCACCGGTCCGATGCTCTTGGGCAGCGGATAGCCGGAAGAGGCGCTCCCGGACCACACCCTGTAGCCTCCTGGGCGTTGACTCGGCCCGGAGGACAGATGAGTCCTACGTATGGCCTCGCCATGATGGCTCTGGCAGCCGCCGTCTGCGTTTCCTGCGCGACGGTGGAGGTAACCTCCGATCCCCTGCAGAGTTTCGCCCGTTACCGCAGCTGGGATTGGTTGCCCGCTTCCGCCGACGAGCGCAACCCGATTGATCCCGAGCTCGATGGGCTGGTGCGTCGCAGCGTCGAGAAGGAGCTCGCCGCGCGCGGCTATCGCCGCGCCAGCTGGCTCGCACCGGATTTCTACGTGGCCTGCCAGATCGAGCTCATCCGATCGATCGAGGTGCACACCGAGACCAACGCGCCCCAGACGATCTTCAGCATGAACCAGAGCCCATCCTACGTCGTCTCCGATATCGAGCGCCGGGCGCGCGTCTTCGAGCGAGCAACGGTCAGCGTGGATGTCAGCGATGCCGCCAGCCTGCGCACTGTCTGGAGGGGCGTCGAAACCAAGCGCGTGCGCCGTAGCTTCCGACCCCACGCGGGTGACGTGGTGAAGAGGATTCTCGATCATTTTCCCGCTCGCGGGCACTCGGCACTTGGTATGATGGCTAGAGCTGAAGACGAGGAGTAGATGTGGCGAGGGCCGGCTGTGTGCACGCTCTCGTCGTCGTTGCAGCGCTGACAGCGGCATCCGCTGGCGCCACAGATCGATGGCAGGTGGCGGAGCGAAACGACGACGAACGCGAAGGGTATGTGCTCTATGTCAGTGAGAGCGAGCACGCGGGGAAGCTCCGCTACAAGATCGAGACTCGTCTAGAGGCCACCCCCAAGGACGCGGTGGCGGGTATCCTTCTGGCCATGACCTCGCCGCGCTTCATTCCCGAGCGGCAGCGCCGCGAGATCCTGGCAGAGAGCCCCGAGGAAATTCTCGTCTACACCTATATCGACATGCCCATGATCGTGTCCGACCGCGAGGTCGCCCTGCGGATCTACCGGAGCACCGACGAGAACACGGGGTCGCAGCGGATCTACTGGGAAACCGCCAACGAGGCGCTCGAAGCCCCCGCCAAGAATGTCGTCAGGATCCCCTCGGTCGAAGGCTACTGGGAGTTCGAGCCCGACGGCCCTGGGCGCAGCCGTGCCACCTACGTCACGTACTCAGACGTGGGCGGCTCGCTTCCCGCTTGGATGATAGAGCCGATGATGCGCGACCAGATCACCGGTGACGTCCAGCGATTGCGCGACGTGATCCAGACCCTGCCGCGTGAGGTCAGCGCCGAGCCCCCGAGGTTGCCCGCCGGCGGCTAACAGGTTTCGCACCAACCTCAGCACAGCTGGGTCGGGTCCACGTCGCGCAATCGAGCGAAGCTCCGCCGCGCCCATGCGTCCATCAGCGCCACGCCTCGGTCCTCTCCCATGTCCATGCTGTCGGTCGATGCGACGATCGTCAACACGGCCAGCAGGCCTCGGTGGTAGTCCTCCACGAACCTCTCGAACGCATAGCCTCGGATACCGAGCTGGACGAGATGGCTGTGATAGCTGCGCAGCAACGCTTGCTCGGTCTCGGCGCTCTCGTCCTCTCGAAGCGCGCCGGTCAAGAGGTAGGCGACGTCGTAGGCGGCCGCGCCCACTCCCACCAGCTGCCAGTCGAAGACCGTCACGGGAGGGGTTTCACCCGTGAAACAGACGTTGTCGAATCTGAGGTCGCAGTGGATCAGGGTTTCCGGAGCGCCGCAATGTAGAGCCAGGAGCAGCTCGGCTGTGTGCTCGTCGAGCCAGTCCAGCAAGACGCCGAGTCCGTCGCTGAGCAGCTTCGGGTGCCGCTCCCGAAAGGCGCGACAACCGTGTCGATACAGAGTCTGCCGCATACGAGGGTTCAGCTCCTGACGGGCGAGCCAGCTGTATTCGCTCAGTGACGGGCTCTCCCAGAATGCGGCGTGAGTCTCGGCCATCGCCTCCAGCACATGTCGACAGTCTTCGGGCGTACCGCCGGCAACCTGATCGCCGATTCGACCCGTCAGATCCTCGACCAGCAGGACGTAGCGGTTTCGCCGTCGGCCGGTGACGAAGCGCGCCCATACCATGATGCCGCGCATCATCCACAGCGGGAGCTGGTCGAGTGCGGCGGCACGCTGCTCTTCCCGCTCGCGGTTGGGGTCGTCGTCGAACGCCGCGTAGTAGACGCCGGGCGTTCGCGTCGGCACGCGGGTGGCGAGCTGTTCGTAGAAGAGGATCTCGCGGCGATAGGCCCCGATCAGCTCGGCCATCACGCGGTTGGCTCGCGCCGCGGTGGGAAGCTTCGCAATCACGGTTCTCGGCGCGGTTGGCTCGTCGCGATCGAGCTCCAGCGTGAGGCGGCAGATCACGCCCAGAAAGCCCACGCCATCGCCGAGAATCTCGGATTCGGCGGACAGTACCCGAGCGGACTTCAGCCATCCCCGTTCTTTCAACACCGCGGTGAGCCACTCAGGCGTGAGTTCGTCGGTTCGTTGCGGGATGAAGGGCCGGGTCATCGAATCTCGGGGTTGGGGCGCCGGTCGAGAGCAGCCTATCGGCGAGCGCCCGGGCTGCCAAGCGACGCCGCACCGTCGGAGATCGGCACTCGGGCGGCTATCGGTCTTTGCGGCGGGCCCCTATCATGGTTCGCTCAGCCAGCCGCCGAGGATTCGAAGCGATGCCCCTCCACCCGCAGATCGTCGCGCTCGTCGACGCGATTGCCGCCAGCCCAGGGAACAAGGAGATGACCGCTTCGACGCCGGAGGAAGGACGGGCCTTCTATGCCGAGTTCGCCGCGAGCCTCGGACCGGGCCCCGAGCTGGGCTCCGTTACCGATCGCCGAATTCCCGGCCCCGCCGGGGAGATTCCGCTGCGCGTCTACGTGCCGGAAGGGGCGGGGCCCTTCGGCGTGCTCGTCTTCTACCACGGCGGCGGCTGGGTGATCGGAAACCTCGACACCCACGATCGAGAGTGCCGCAGCCTCTGCCAGCAGGCTGGCTGCATCGTGGTCTCGGTCGACTACCGCCTCGCTCCTGAGCACCCGTACCCCGCCGCAGTGGACGACGCCTTCGCGGCCCTGAGCTGGGTCGGCGAACACGCGGCCGAGCTGGGCGCCGACCCCAGGCGAATCGCGGTGGGAGGAGACAGTGCGGGCGGCAACCTGGCCGCCGTCGTCGCCATCCTCGCGCGCGACGCGGGTGGGCCGGCGCTGCGCTTTCAGCTGCTCGTCTACCCCGCCGTCGACTCTCGGTCGCCCAGCGGGTTCGCGTCGCGGATCGAGAACGCCGAGGCTCCCTTCCTCACGCTCGCGACGATGGAGTGGTTCCAGGCCCACTACCTCCCCAACGCTGCGGATTGCGAGGACCCGAAGGCTTCGCCGCTGCTCGCCGCGAGCCACGCCGATCTTCCCCCCGCTCTGGTCGTCACCGCCGAGTTCGACCCGCTGCGTGACGAGGGCGAAGCCTACGCGGACGCGCTTCAGCAGGCCGGTGTCCAGACCGCGCTTCACCGCTACGACGGCATGCCTCACCTCCTCTTTCAGCTCGGCCCCGTAACCGACGCGGGTCGGGAGCTTCTGGCGGAAGCGGCCGACGCCCTGAGAAAGGCTCTTACCTGAGCGGAGTTCCCGACATCCTCCAGCATTGACTCGGGCGGGTTCGGAAAGGAGAACGATGCGCGATCGATTCGGTCTGGAGGGCAAGGTGGCCCTGGTGACCGGCGGCAGCCGCGGCCTCGGCCGGGAAATGGTGCTGGGATTCGCCGAGGCCGGGGCCGATGTGGTGATCGCCAGCCGCAAGCTCGACGCTTGCGAGCAGCTGGCCGCCCAGGTGGAAAAGGAGACGGGGCGCCAGGCCCTGGCGGTGGCGGCTCACGTGGGACGCTGGGATCAGCTCGACGCACTGGTCGACGCCGCCTACGAGCGCTTCGGCAAGCTCGACGTGCTGGTGAACAACGCCGGAATGTCGCCCCTCTACCCGAGCTTGGTCGAGATCTCCGAGGATCTCTACGACAAGGTCCTCGGCGTCAACCTCAAGGGCCCGTTCCGGCTGATGGCGCTGGTCGGAGACCGAATGTCCCGGGGCGACGGCGGATCCATCATCAACGTCAGCAGCACTGCGGCGGTGCGTCCGTCGCCGATCGAGCTTCCCTACGCGGCCGCCAAGGCGGGGCTCAACGCCTTGACGCTGGGGTTCGCGCGGGCGTTCGGTCCGAAGGTCCGGGTGAACTGCATCATGGCGGGCCCCTTCCTGACGGACATCAGCAAGGCCTGGGATCTCGAGGCTTTCGAGAAGCAGGCCCGGCTGAGCATGGCGATGCAACGGGGAGGCCAGCCCGAGGAGGTAGTCGGCGCGGCACTCTACTTTGCGAGCGAGGCGTCGAGTTTTACGACGGGAGCCGTGCTGAGATTGGACGGCGGAACCGCCTAGCGAAACCGGAGGGCCCTTGTCGGAGTTCAATCGCAGACACAGCGCCGAGCAGGTGAGCGACGGGGTCGATCTCTCCGGCCGTCACGCCTTGGTGACGGGTGCCAACACGGGCATTGGTCGGGAGACCGCGCGCGTGCTGGCGCTTCGGGGGGCCTCGGTCACGATGGCTTGCCGGGATCTCGAAAAAGCGAAGCGCGCGCGCGACGAGATCGTCGCACAGAGCGGCGGCACCATTCCCGCCGAGCGGCTCGACGTCGGCGAGCTCGACCTCGCCTCACTGGCATCCGTGCGGAGCTTTGGTGCCCGCTTCCTCGAGTCGGGCCGACCGCTGCACCTGCTCGTCAACAACGCGGGAGTGATGCTGCCGAGTCGCCGCCAGACCGCGGACGGCTTCGAGGCCCATTTCGGGATCAATCATCTCGGCCACTTCTTGTTGACCCACCAGCTCCTCGGTGTGCTGGAGGCGTCCGCCCCAGCCCGTGTGATCTGCGTTGCCTCGGACGCGCTGGCCGCGGCATCTCTCGACGACCAGTTCGCCGATCTCAACTGGGAGTCGCGGCGTTTCAGCGGTTTTCGATCCTACGGCGACTCGAAGCTGATGAATGTGATGTTCGCCGCCGAGCTGACACGTCGAATGAAGGGGGCCGGCGTGGTGGCCAACTCACTACATCCCGGTATCGTGAAGACCGAGCTCGGCCGCGATCAACCCTGGTACTTCTCGCTGGTGGCGGTGTTCATGCTTCCCATCCTGAAGAGTCCGGAGCGGGGCGCATCGACCACCGTGTACGCCGCAACGTCTCCGAAGTACTCCGATCGCGGCGGGCTGTATTTCGCCGACAACGCGGAGAAGAGCATTCCGAAGCTGGCTCGCGACCCCCAAGCCTGTGCGCGGCTGTGGGAAATCAGCGAGGAGCTCGCGGGCGTTCGGGCGACCGAGGGCAGCTGAGCGGCGTCGCAGCTGCCCCCACGCTGGCCTCGAGTTCAAGCGAAGCTGCGGCGCAGCTCCGGGATGACCTGCTCGATGTAGGCCTGCAGGGCGTCGTCATCCCAGGGAGCCCGCAGGGCGACGTTGACGCCGGCCGCACCCGCCTCGACGTAGGAGGCGATGGTCTCGGCCGCCCGGTCGGGCGTGCCCAACAGGGAACCCTTGGCGATCCGTTCCGCGGCCGGGCCCCACTTCTCGCGCAAGGCGGTCTCTTCGCGCTGGGCTTGTGCCGCGTCGGCTCCCATCGCAAAGCTCAGGTTCACCGTTCGCTCGATCTCGGCCGGGTCGCGGTCCTCGCGTTCGCACCAGGCATCGAGCACTCCACCGAGCCGTTGGAACTCGGCGGCAGCGATGTAGGCGGCGTTCCAGCCGTCGGCGAGACGCGCGGTGATCCGCAGCGTGCGCTTTTCGCCCGTGCCTCCTACCCAGATCGGAAGCCGTGGCTGCACGGGCCGCGGCAGGCACGAGACATCCTCGACACTGAAGTGTTGGCCTTTGAAAGTGGTTCGCTCGTTCTGGAGCATCCCGCGGATGATCTCGATGCTCTCCTCGAGCATCTCCAGACGTGGGCCGATGGTGGGGAACTCGTAGCCGTGGGCGCGCGCCTCCCACTCGTGCCAACCGCCGCCAATCCCCAGTGTGAAACGGCCCTGGGACAGGTGATCGAGCGTGGTCGCCGCCTTGGCGAGCAGTGCCGGGTTTCGATAGCCGGGGTAGAAGACCAGACAGCCAATCCGCGCGTGTGAGGTATCTGCCGCCAACGCTCCGAGCGTGGTCAGCGTCTCGAAGTGCGGCCGAATTCCGCCTTCGGGCGGCGCCTCGTAGAAGTGATCCCAGACCGAGATCCAGTCGAGCCCGGCCGCATCCAGCTTCCGCCACAGCCCGCGGAGCTCCTCCATCTCGAGATTCTGCTGACCGACGTGCACTCCCAAGCTCACACTCATCGCGGTCTCCTCCGTCGTGAGTCTAACTCGACTCGAAGTCTCGATGTTCAGCTCCATTGTTGCGGGATCGACCCGTCGGAATTGGGGCTACGATTTCACTTCGAAAGCTCGAAGAATCGGGCTTCCCGGGCGTGATAGAATTCGACCTTCGCGCTCATCGGGAGTGCAGAGTGCTGAGAGCGAAGGAGGCGTCCATGAAGTGTCTTCGAAGTGGCTCAGTGTGCATTCTGCTGGCCGCACTGGTCGGCTGTGCGAGCTTGCGCACCGAGGCGCACTACGACCCTGCGGTGGATTTCTCGAAGCTGGCGACGTTTCGCTTCGCGGATGACGTTGCGCCGCCCGCTGTGGCCGCGGGAGCGAGTGGGGACTACGCGCCCAAGGCGAACGAGCAGATTCGCGACCAGATCCAGCAAACCCTGACTGCCAGGAGCATGACTTCGACGGACGCAGCCGATGCAGACGTCGTCATCTCCCATAAGGTTGGAACCTGGGCGAAGAATGCCCAGACCGCCATGGACGGCGGAATCAACGGGAAGCTGTGGATCCACTTCCTCGAGCCCAACACACAGCAGGTGATCTTCCAGGGGAGCGCTCAGGTAACCTGGTATTCGAGCATGGACCCGGCGCTGGAAATCGAGAAGGCGGTGAGCGCCATTCTCGCCGAGCTACCCGCGAATTGACGACAGGGCGCTCGGCCTGGGGTCAACCGCGCGCCCGCCCCTGAAACCCCATCGGAGAACATCGATCGCATGAGGCGCTTGGAAGAGAAGGTTGCCCTGGTGACCGGAGCCGCTTCGGGTATCGGTCGGGCCACGGCCATTCGGCTCGCGGCCGAGGGTGCGAAGGTCTTTATCACCGACGTCAACGAAGCGGGCCTCGCGGAGACAGCGGATGCCATTCGCAAGGCGGATGGATACGCGGCCCTGCGAAGCTGCGACATCAGCGACGCAGCGGCGTGTGAAGCGTCCGTCGGCGCCGCCGTCTCGGAGTTCGGACGCCTCGACGTACTGTGCAACGTTGCGGGTATCGGAATCTACGGGCACGCCAGCGACCTCAGCGACGAGCAGTGGAGCCGAGTGCTCGGTGTGAACCTCTCGGGAACCTTCTTCATGAGCCGAGCCGCATTGACGCCTCTGCTCGAGACGAAGGGCAACATCGTCAACGTCGCATCGACGGCGGGCCTCGTCGGCATTGCCTACGCGGCGGCGTACTGCGCTTCGAAGGGCGGTGTCGTCCAGCTGACCCGGTCCATGGCAGTCGAGTTTGCCCACCGCGGCCTGCGAGTGAACTGTGTCTGTCCGGGCGGCGTGGACACACCGCTGGCTCGCGGCTTCGAGGTGCCCGAAGGGGGACGGCCCGAGCTGCTCAGCCGCATGGCGCTGGTGCGCGAGGTGGGCCAGCCCGAAGAGATTGCGGCCGCAATCGCCTACCTGGCGTCGCCGGAGGCGCGCTACGTGAACGGCGCGGCGTTTGCGATCGACGGAGGCCAGGTCGCCTGAGCTCGGTTCAGCAGCAGCGCGATCGCCCGACATCACTCAGAGCTGGGCGGCGCATCCAGGCTGATGTCCGCACGCACCCAGCTGGCTTCGAAACGCAGCTGGGCGGCGGCCGCTTCTTCGGCTCGGCCCTGCGCTTCGAGTGCCCGCTGCAGTCCGAACAACGACCAGCCGTTCTCCAGGTACTTGGCGAGATCTTCCCGGTAGGCGCGCTCCGCTTCCTCGGCGTGTCCGGCTCGAAGTAGCGCGGCTCCGAGGGTTTGGCGGGTCGGCGTGTGCCAGGGAGGAGGCTCGTCGTAGGTAAGCGAGTCTTCGAGCCGCACCGCTTCTCCGAACTGTGTCAGCGCCTGCTCGAGATCACCGCGCCCAACGGCGATCTCTCCGGCGAGAGAGGCGCGCGCGATCTGCAGGATGCTTCGGGTGGGATTGACGAAGACCAGCACAGCGTCGAGCCGCGCGTCGTCGGCGAGCTTCGAAAGCGCGTCGAGTTCGCTCTTGGCATCCGCCGTGCGCCCGCGGCGTGCCAAGGCGACTCCGCGTGCGTAGTGCCGAACGGCGGTGGGGTAGGGGAGGTGGCTGGCCGGCTGGGTGGCGGAAAGGATGGTGTCCCATTTCCCGAAGCGGACCCAGGCGTACCACGGCATGGCGTAGAAATGCTGCAGCGCGCCGTATCCGGGCTTCGCCATCATCTCGGTATCGACTTTGTCCGAGATGTATTGCGCGGCTGCAATCGAGCGCTCGCTGCGCCCCTCCATGGACGCCGAATACCACAGGAAGTGGTGGTTGTGGGGCATGTAGCTCAGCGGATAGAGGCCCTGTGCGTGACATTGGGTGATGTAGGAGTCGTCCGAGGCAATCGCTCGCTCGTTGGCCTCCGAGGCATCGTGGTAGCGACCCAGTCGCACGTAGATGTGTGCTGGCATGTGCACCAGGTGGCCGGCCCCAGGGGCGAGGCCACCGAGGCGGTCGGCCGCCCCGGCGCCAGCTTCAGGATGCACTGCCTCGACGGCGTGGATGTAGAGGTGATTCGCGCCAGCATGCTGCGGGTTGGCGGCGAGCACCGCATCCAGCGTCTCGAGCACCTCGCTCGTCACGGGCCGCGGCTCGCCGTCGGGAAGCCAGTAGTTCCAGGGTGTAGTGTCCATCAGCGCTTCCGCGAACAGTGTCTGGGCATCCAGATCTTCTGGGTACCGGCGAGCGAGTTCGCGCATGGCGTCCGCGTAGGCGTGGTCGAGCGCGCTGCGATCCTCGGGCGCGTGTGCGACGTAACGTGTGGCGAGGGCGTCGATGTAGGCTCGCTCGGCCTCGGAAGCGGTAGCCCCGAGGTCCACGGCCTTTTGTAGCGCCGCCCATGCGAGCGGCACATCCGCTGCTTCCATCAGCGCATTGATGTTGGGTCCCAGCACCAACGCCTCTCCCCAGTACGCCATCGCGCAATTCGGATCCAGCCTCTGGGCTTCGCGGAACGACCGCGCGGCCTCGGCGTGGTTGAAGCCATACGCGAGTATCAGACCCTGATCGAAGTAGCGCTGGGCGAGAGCCACTTGAGTGCTGACCGGGTGATTGTGGTCGCCGAGGCCCTCGAGCAGCGGCGCGATCGGCCCCGCAGGAGTCGCGGCTTCGGCCAGTGCTCCTAGATCCGACCCGTCGGCCGCGCATCCGAGCCAGGCGGCTGTGATCGCTGCGAGTGCCGTCCCCTTGAGAAGCATCGATTCCTCCCCGAGTCGTCGTTCGACCCAGCGGAGCTTGCCGGCTCGACCTGGGCAGCGCCAGGTTGATCTGGATCTCGACCCCGCTCCAACCATTGGCATGGGCTCGCCCGGAGTATTTCGGCAAGCTGTTAAGCTTCGGCCGACGCTTCCGCTCTGGAGGTTCAGGCGCTTGGCATCCGACAAGGATCGCAGGCTAGCGGCGATCTTGAACGCCGATGCGGTCGGCTACACGCGGCTGATGGCCGACGACGAGCTCGCAACCATCGAGACGGTCACGGCCTACAAGCGCGAGATGACCGAGCTGATCGATCAGCATCGGGGCCGAACCGTCGACTCTCCGGGCGACAACCTGCTGGCAGAATTTTCTAGCGCCACCCAGGCGGTGATGTGTGCGGTGAAGATCCAGGAGGTGCTGGCGGAGCACAACGTTGCGCTCCCGCCCCACCGGAGGATGGATTTCCGCGCCGCGGTTCACCTGGGAGAGGTCGTCGTCGAGGCGGGGCGAATCTACGGAGACGGGGTGAACGTCGCAGCACGCCTCGAGGCGCTCGCGGATCCGGGAACGGTGTGCGTGTCCGAAAAGGTCTTCGAAGAAGTGGAGGGCAAGCTGGCTCTCGATTTCGACGACCTGGGGGAACAGTGGGTCAAGAACTTCCCCAGGCCGGTTCGCGCCTACCAGGTGCGGGTCGCGGGCGCGCGCGAAAGGCCGCCGGTCGGGTCTCGCGCCGGCGTGCGCTGGCAATGGGTGGCCGGCGGGGCCCTGGCGCTCATCGGCGCCATCGGGCTGGCGGTGTGGCTCGCCAGCTCCGGCCCCGATTCTACGCCGGCACTGACTGGGCTCGGCGAGATTCGTTCACTCGCTGTGCTGCCCCTCGAGAACCTCTCCGGCGAGGCGGCCCAGGAGTTCTTCACCGACGGGATGACAGAGGCGCTGATCAGCCATCTGGCTCAGATCGCCTCGCTCAGCGTAGTGTCCCGCACTTCCGTCATGCAGTACGCGGGCATTCGGATGCCCCTGCCGGAGATCGCGCGCAAGCTCGGCGTCGACGCGGTCGTGGAGGGGTCGGTGTTGCGTGCGGGCGACGGCGTGAGAATCACCGTGCAGCTGATCGACGCGCGCAGCGACCGTCACCTGTGGTCCGAGAGCTACCAGCGCGATCTTCGGGACGTCTTGACGCTGCAAAGCGAGGTGGCGCGAGCCATTGCGGCCCAGATCGAGCTCACCTTGGACCCCGCGGAGGCCGCTCGCCTTGCCGACCAGCAAACCGTCCATCCCGCCGCCTACGAGGCCTTTCTCCGGGGCAGCTACCTGTTGAAGCGACAGGGCGCCACCAACCACGCCAAATCGGTCGAGCTGCTGGAGCAGGCGGTCGCCTTGGATCCCGACTACGCGCCGGCCTGGGCACGCCTCGCCGATGGCTACACCTGAGGATGTCAGTACTCCCTTCCGGAGGAAGGGATCGGCAAGGCCAAGGCCGCGGCGCGCCGGGCGCTGGAGCTCGATCCCGAGCTGGCGATGGCCCACGCCGCGCTCGCAGCCATCTCGTTCATCCTCGAGTGGGATTGGGAGGCCGCCGAGCGGTCGTTCAAGCGGGCCATCGAGCTCGACCCCGGCTATCTGTGGGCGCGTCACGCTTTCGCATTGGCGCTCGTCAGCCAGGGAAGGCTGGACGAGGCGTTCTCCCAGCTGCAGAGCGTCAAGCAGCGCGATCCACTTGCCCTCGGTTCCACCACGCAAGCGGACCTCGGGCTGCTGCTCTTGTGGCAGGGGGACACCGAGGGCGCGGTCCGGTCGTGGCGCGAAGCGCTCGACCTCTCGCCGACCCACTACTCGAGTCTGCTCAACCTGGGCGGCTATCACTGCAGGAGTGGAGAGCCGGAGCAGGGCTACGCGCTGCTGGAGCAAGCTCGCACGATCTATCCGGAAACGCCCCATGTGTTGGCCGAGCAGGCCACCTGCTATGCAGCAGCCGGACGCCCGATCGAAGCGCGCCGCCTGCTCGAAGAACTCGAGCAGTGGACTCTGCGTGAGTACGTAGACCCGATGAACCTGGTGGTCGTGCATCTAGCACTTGGGCAAGACGACGAGGTTTTCGCCTGGCTCGAGCGCGCCTACGAGAAGCGCGCCTCTCTGATGCCAGCGATCGGCAGCGATCCACGCTTCGAGCGGCTCTATGGC
>CAXMOC010000150.1:0-16039 GCA_964194865.1 uncultured Opitutales bacterium
GCGATCCCCGCCTACGAAATTCGCGAGCGCATCCGGCAGGTGTCGATCGGACAGTCGATCGGCGAGGCACACCGCATCATGGGCCGCGACTCGGTCAGCAAGCCCAGACATCCGGAATCGCCGATCCCCACGCCCCTGCACGTCCTCGAACTCGTCGACGGGGAGGGCCACCAAGTCCGGGTCGAGACCTATGTCATCGATGTCTGGCGCGCCAAGGGCTGCCCGGATTTTCACTACCGGGACGTACCCATCGCCTTCCGCGACGGCCGGGTCTTGTCCCTCGAATGGAACTACCTCGAGTGGCATTGGCAGAGCTGGGGAGGTTCACTGGCGGATCTGCGTCTAGCTCAAGACCGCTTCCGCTGCGACGATCCGGCCGAGCCCTCGGTGTCCGAGGACAGCGGCTCCACCAGCAGCGTGAGCCCGCGGACCTCCAAGACCCGGATCGCAGACCCGGCCGGAACCGGCGCTCGCCCGGCCGACACCTCCGCGTTCCACAACTCAGACCCCACACGCACATAGCCGCGCGGATCCAGGTCCTGACGAGCGACTCCACACGCTCCGGCGAGCCGGTCCGCGGCCGATCCATCCGTCCGATAGGCAATCCGGATCACCGGGTAGAGGACGATGTCCTTGACGATCCAGAAGGCGAAGATCAACCAGGCCGCGGGCAACGACAGACCCCACCAGCGGACCGCGACCACCAGAGCCAGCCCCAGCAGAATCAGATCCGGAATCTGGAACAGCGTATAGCGGGCGAGCACCTTCCCCCGCGAACCCGCAGCCATCTTCGAGTTCCTCCCGGTCAGAGCAGGTGGCCGAGGCGTCCGCACTGCTGCAGACAGTCTGTCGCGACAACTGCAACCCGCCTCAAGCGTGTCTCGGGCCCCCCAGGCCCAGACCGTGCCGCGCGACGACACCGCGCATCACTTCCGACGTCCCGCCTCCGATGGTCTCCCACATGCTCTGTCGCCAGAGCAGCCCGACACGCGCGCCCTCGACAACTCCTTCGGGACCGCCGAAGTCGAGGGCAGCTCGAGCGATCTTCTGACACGTTACGGTGTGAATCACTTTGTTGGCCGCCGCCTCGACGACGGCGGGAAGCCCTCGCTGCATGGCATCGAGTACCCGAAGTGCGTGCGCTTCAACCTCCAGGGATTGCACCACGAGAGCTTCGAGCGCTCGACGCACGTTCGGATCGCGTTGCATCTCACGCTCGACTACCCACGCAATCACGTCCTCGAGATCTCGCTGCACCCGCTTGGGCGGAAATTGGATGTGGCGCTCGTCCGCAAGGGCCTCGCCCATGATCTTCCAGGCCCCATTCTCGGGACCGATCCTTTGATCGACAGGAACCTCGACTCCGTCGAGGTGGATCTCGTTGAGTTGATCACCATCCAACGTCGGAAGTGGGCGCACCGTCACACCAGCGGCCGCGATCTCCACGATCAAGAGGGACAGACCACGTCCACGACTCTCCGCGGGCCCGGTGCGACACAGCAACCACAGGAAGTCCATATCCTGGGCGTAGGACTGCCAACACTTCTGGCCCGTGACGATGTAGCGGTCGCCCCTGCGTTCGGCCCGCGTCCGCACGCTGGCAAGGTCAGAGCCGGCTTCGGGCTCCGAATAGGCGAGTGAGAAATGCAGCCGACCTTCGCGGATGGGCGGCAACCACTTCTTCTTCTGGTCCTCGGTGCCGTATCGAACGATGGTCTTGGCCACGATGCCCGAGCTCAGCGGGTTTCGGGCCGCCCGCGCGTAGGCGGCCTCGTTCCACAGCAGATATTCGAACGCGATCGGTTTGCGATCGCCGGCTTCGCTCGGCCAGCCAATCGACAGCCAGCCGCGCTCTCCCATCGCTTCGAACAGACTCCTCACCCGCGGCCACTTGTGGCCCTGGAGGAAGAAACCGTCGAGATCGCCATAGTCTTCGAGAAACTCGACGACCTCTGCGCGAAACGATTCTTCGTCGGCCGAGAAAGTGAAATTCAATGGCCTTCCCCAACTCGGGCGTTCGGGTCCGGATTCCAGACCGGATCGCGTTTCTCCACGAACGCCTTTGGACCCTCTGCGAAGTCCGGATGACCCCAATGAACGCGCAGCAGAGACCAAGCGTGTTCCATGGCCTGGGAGTAGCCCTGCTCGCGCGCCGCCCAGACCGCCTGCTTCGAGAGCGCCATCGCCTGCGGCGAGTTCTTCGACAGCAACCGCGCCATCTCGAGCGCCTCGGGAAGCACATCCGCCGGGGCGGCGACCAGCTCGTCGACCAGGCCGAGCTGGTGAGCCCGCTCCGCAGACATCCGGTAGTGCCGCCCCATCAGAGTCATCCGCAACGCCGCGCCCATCGGAAGCCGCGTCGCCAGGCCTACGTTTTCGACTGCACCCACCATGCCCACATTGACATGGGCATCCATGAAAGCCGCGTTACTGGAAGCCAAGACAATGTCAGCATCGACCACGAAGTGATGACCGCCGCCCACGCAGAGACCGTTGACGCCGCAAATCACGGGCTTCCACACCCGACTCGAATAGGGCGACCAGCCGACGGCGTCTGCCAAGGGCCGGTTGTCGAACACCGTGCTCGCTTCGTCTGAATTCGCCTCGCTCACGTCGAAACCAGTAGAAAAGTGGCGCTCTCCGGACGCCGTGACGATCGCGACCCGCACCTCGGGGTCGTCGCGAACGTCTGACCAGATGGCTCGGAACAAGCTCTGCATCGCCGGCTTCAGCGAGTTCCCGCGGCTCGGCCGATCGATGGTGATGATGGCGATCCCATCGCGCTTTTCGTAGAGAACACCATCGAGAGGCTGATCGAGATCGATGACAACGGGCGTCACGCTCATGGCTGACTCCTCTATAGGCCGAAGCGGTCGAGCAGGGCCACACGCGCCAGCTGCTCGTCCGGCACTTGGGACGCGAGCTGACGGATCCGGCGCGACGCGTGGAAGACGGGACCCTCGAGCGTGATTCCGACGGCCCCGAAGAGCTGGTGAGATACGTAGGCCGCCTCCAGGCTGGCGCTCGTGGCGGAGAGTCGCGCCGCGCCAGTATCGAACTGCAGCTGGGCGAGAGCGGCGGCCTCCGCATTGCGACTCGCGTCGAATTTCGCGTCGAACTGGAAGGCCGCGCGTCTCGCCAGCGTCTCCGACGCACACAGATGCATGTCGCAATCGGCGAGTGGATGGGCGACGGCCTGGAATTCTCCAAGGCTGCGACCGAACTGCTTGCGGGTGCTGGCGTGCGCGCTGGTGCGTTCGACGAGCTGACGCCCGGCAGCGGTCAGATACGCCGCCAATGCGATGTCGTAGAGCAGCAGACCCCGCGCGGCGTTGCCGAGCTCCGCCGTCCGGGACAGCTCGACCCGACCCCAGGGCTCACCTCCAAGAGTCTCAACCTCCAGGATCTCGCTGCGGGGCGCTGCGATCCAGGCGCGTGGACCGTCGAGCTCGATGAATCGACCTGCTACTGGGGCCCAGGGCATCAGGGGCGGTACGCCGACCGAGACCACCTCAGCACCGGATGCGACGCCAATGCGGTCCGCCTCGGCGAGGAGCTGGGTGGCGAGGAAGGTATGGGCCACGGGCCCTGGGAAGAGCGCCCCCCCAAGAGCCTCGCAGGCGGCGACCATCTCGATCGCCCCACCGTCACTTTCCGGCGTAACGAGCGCCAACACGCCGAGATCGGCCAGCTCTCGCCAGAGCTGCTTCGAGAACTTCCCCGTCCCGGCCTTCACGACGTCCTCCGGGCAACGATCGCGACAAAACTGACCGATGGCGTCTGCGATGGCCTGCTGCGCATCATCGAAGGCCAGCTCGATCGTCAAGGCGAGTGCACCCAACGCGCCTCGGCGGCGGCGCGTCGCTGAGCGGCGACCCCGCCCAGCTCGAGTCGGAGCGCCTGCAGCCGCATGCTCCAGACGTGGAGGTCGTGCTCTCGGGTGAAGCCCATGGCGCCGGTCAGCTGATGCGTCTCGGCGAAGATTCGGCCCGCCGCCGCAACCGCGTGAGCAGCCGCGGCGGCGCTCTTCTCCGCAGGCGCGCCGTCGGCGGCGGCTTCGTAGGTGAGCCAGCGGCTGCCCTCCAGCAACACCGCACACTCGGCCAGCCGGTGCTGCACCGCTTGAAACGAACCGATCGCCTGGCCGAACTGACGGCGCCGCTTCACATACTCCAGCGTGACCTCGAACGCCCCGGCCATGGTTCCAACCGCCTCGGCGGCGAGGGCCAGACGCCACCAGCTTCGAAGACGCTCTCCGGAGCCGGGCCCGAGCGATTCCGATCGGACCTCCCCGCTCTTCAAGCGCGCCATCGGATAGCCGAAGTTGGACGTGACTGGCTCCGCTGCGCCCGGCTCGATCGTCGCGAGGCGAGCGCTGTCGCCATCGGAGATGAGAAGACTGCGGGCGCTCCCAGCAAAGCGAACGGGGGCCGAAGCATCCGCAGTCGACACCGCCACCGGCCCCGGCGGGCTGCGACTCAAGACGCCCGGCGCCACCAGGGCGGCCGCGCCGATGCCCACGACACCGCCGGCCTTCGCGACCGCCTCTACGACCAAGGCCGCCTCGAGAGGACCGGTCTGTTCGCCGCACGCGAGTTCGATGAAGCCCGCCTCGTGTAGAGCGGCGTCGAGCTCGAAATCATATTCGGACTTGCGGCCGAGCTCGATCGCGCGCGCAGGGCCCGCGTGGCGCGCCAATAGGCCTCCGAGCGCCTCCAGGATCGCCTCTTGATCCGCGTTCCGCTCGAAATCCACCAACTACTCCCGGGGCAAGCCCAGGAATCGGCTGGCGACGAGATTCAGGTTGATCTCGGTGGTGCCCACCGCCACACCCGCAGTCATCGCCAACCGAAAGTGGGAGTCGGCGAACGAGCCGTATTCGAGCGAATCGGGGCCGAAGATCTCGAGCGCCAGCTCCGAGACTGAGCGCTCGGCAATCGTACCCGCGACGCGCGCGATGTTGGTGTCCGCCGTCGGAGGGTGACCATGGGCCCGCAGGTCGATCACCCGATAGGTGAGCAACCGGGATGCTTCGCAGGCGGCGCGCGCTTCCCCGAGCTTCTCGAGAATCGTTGGATCCGCCAACAGGCCGCGGCGCTCGGCATGATCGGCGAGCGAATCGAGCATCCGCGCAGCTCGCGCATAGCGCGCTGCCCCCACCCGCTCGTACTGAAGCGAATACGCGACCACGTCCCAGCCCTCGTTCTCCGGCCCCAGTCGGCAATCGACGGGCACGCGCACGTCCGTGAAGAAGACCTCGTGAAAGTACCGATCTCCCACGACCGACGGAATCTCTCGAACTTCGATACCCGCCAGCTCCATGGGAACGAGCAAGACCGAGATTCCGCGGTGGCGCTTCGACTGCGGATCGGTGCGAACCAGCAGGAAGCAATACTGGGCGTGATTGGCGTAGGAGGTCCAGATCTTGGTTCCATTCACGACGTAGAAGTCGTCTTCTCGGCTCGCTTGTGTGCGCAGCGCAACCAGATCCGAGCCCGCCTCCGGCTCAGAGAATCCCTGGCACCAAAGCACGTCTCCGCGCGAGATGGCTGGAAGATGCAACGCCTTTTGGTCCTCGGTCCCATACTCCATGATGGTTGGACCGATCCAATTGACGTTCATGTACTGAGGTCCGCGCGGCTCGCCGCACGCCCACATCTCCTCTCCCAGGATCGCGTGGCGCCACGGCGGTGCGTCCTGGCCTCCATAAGCTTGCGGCCAGCTCTGGGTCAACCAGCCCTTCTCGGCAAGCAGCGCGCAGAATTCGCGCGAGAATGCAGCTTGATCGTCACTGCCGGGCCCGCCTTTGGAGATCTTTTCCCAATCTTCGGGGAGCTCCGCGGCCAGGAAGGCGACCAGCTCCTGCCGAAACGCGGAATCTTCCTCGGACCAACGAAATTCCACGAAACCCTCCCCGGATTTCGGTCGCAGCAGCGAGCCGTGAGCCGCCGTCGAGGCCCCTGCGACGGGGGGCTTTTCAAGCGGTGTGCCAGTGGTGTAGGAAGATAGCCGTGCCCTTTCCCGAATACTCGCCCTGCATCCCCCACTTCTTGCGAACGCGAGTTGCCGCGTTCGGCGAACGCCCGCTGATCCTGCTCGGGGATCGGCGCATCCGCTACGTCGACGCCGACGCGCAATCGGCACGCTTGGCGCTCGGGTTGCTGGCCTCCGGAGTCGGCAAGGGAACGCGCGTGGGCCTCCTCATGCCCAACGGCCCGGATTGGGTGGTGGCGTGGTTGGCGGTGACGCGCATCGGTGCGGTGCTGGTGCCGCTCAACACCTTCTACAAGCCGCGCGAGCTGGGCTGGGTGATGCGACACGCAGACGTCCACACGCTGCTGACCGCGGCCAGCTTCTTGAGCAACGACTACCTCGAGCGGCTGGAGTCCTACGCGCCTGGCCTCGAGGGGCAGACGGCGGGCGCAATCCGGGCGACCGAGCTGCCCTACCTACGGCAGGTCTTCGTCTCGGGTTTCTTCGAGCGCCCCTGGGCTCGAGCTCTGGACAGCCTCGAGACGCTGGCAGACCCGGGTGACGATCTCGACATGAGCTTTCTCGAATCCGTCGAGGACTGTGTGACTCCGGCCGACCCCATGGTGATGATCTACAGCTCTGGGAGTACGGCAGACCCCAAGGGAGCGATCCACACGCACGGCACGGTGGTGCGCCACTCCTTCAATCTCAACAGCTTCCGCGATCTCGAATCGACGGACCGGATCTTCTCGCCGATGCCCTTCTTCTGGGTTGGGGGATTCGTCTTCACGCTGATGTGTGGGATGCACGCTGGCGCCTTCCTGTTGTGTGAAGAGGCATTCGAGCCGGGTGAAACGCTGGCGCTTCTCGAGCGCGAGCGGGCAACTGTCGTCGCCGGCTGGCCGCATTACGCGAAGGCGATGCGCGAACACCCGAGCTTTGACCAGCGCGATCTATCCGCGATCCGCTCCGGAAATCTCTACGACGTTTTGCCCCTGGACGTCCGTCCGGCAGACCCCGAGCTGCGCTCCAATTCCCTCGGAATGACGGAAACCTGCGGGCCGCACACCATCGACCGAATGGACCTGGATCTTCCCGAGCAGCTCCGGGGCTCCTTCGGCCACTCGGTGCCAGGAGTCACCCACAAGGTGGTGGATCCGGAGACCGGTGAGACCCTGCCCGCCGGTGTCGATGGTGAGATCTGCGTGCGTGGCTACAGCGTGGCCCAGGCGCTCCACAAGTTGGAGCGTGAGCAGGTGTTCGATGAGGACGGCTTCTATCACACCGGAGACTCCGGCTATTTCGATGCGGACGGAGTGCTCTTCTTCAAGTCACGGCTCGGAGAGATGATCAAGACCGCTGGAGCCAACGTGACTCCGCGCGAGGTGGAGGTAGCGCTGGAGGGAATCGGCGAAACCAAATCTGCCTACGTGGTGGGCGTGCCCGACCCCGCCCGTGGACAGAACGTGGCCGCGGCCGTGGTTTTGAAACGCGACTCCCAGGCCAGCGCGGAAGCGCTGCGTGAGAAACTTCGCGCGGAGCTTTCCGCCTACAAGGTTCCGCGTCATTTGTATTTCTACGACGAGGCCGAGCTTCCCTTCACCGACAGCGGGAAGATCGACAAGCGGCGCCTCGCCGATCTCCTGACTCAGCGGATCGAGGCGGATCGGAGGCAATGACTGCGGCCGGCGGGAGTCGGGACCCAGCTGATCTAGGAGTAGAGGTCGACCTTGCCGCCGTCCGGCTCGAAGATACTGATCGCGATCGCGGGGCAGCGGCGCGCAATCGCGATCAAGCGCTCGCGAGATAGCTCTCGCGCGTCAGCCGTGGCCTCCCCTAGATCGTCTTCGTCGAACACGAAGGCTGCGGGCGCTTCATGGACACAGTTGCCCGAGCTCTGACACGCGTCCTTGTCGATTGCGACCCGATAGCCCATGGGCTGCTCCCCGGAGCCCCGTGTCAGGCGATCGCCTTCGCTTCGCGCAGCCTGGCAATCTCGCTGGCTTCAATCCCCCAATCGGACAACGCCTCGTCGGTGTGCTGGCCCGGGTGGGGAGGCGGACCCGAGATCTCGCAGGGGGTGCGACTGAAGCGGGGCGCCGGGCCGGGCTGAGGCGCCCCGGCCACCTCCACGAACGTCTCACGGGCGCGGATGTGGGGATGACTGCGGGCCTCGGTCATGGAGAGAACCGGTGCGAAACACGCGTCGCTACCCTCCAGAATCTCACACCACTCGTCCCGGGTCCTGGTCTTGACCAACTTGGTGAAGCGCTCCTTCTGGGCCGGCCACTGGGAGCGATCCATCTGCGGCGGAAGATCCTCCGCCGCCAGGCCGAGCTTCTCGATCAGCTCGGCGTAGAACTGCGGCTCGATCGCGCCAAAGGAGACGAACTTGCCGTCGGCCGTCTCGTAGGTGTCGTAGAAGTGGGCTCCACTGTCCAGCATGTTGGTGCCGCGTTCCTCCTTCCACCAACCAGACTGCTGAGCGCCGTGGAAGATCGTCATCAAGGCGGCAGCTCCGTCCACCATCGCAGCATCGACGACCTGCCCGCTTCCAGAGGTCGCGCGCTCCACCAATGCGCAGACGACGCCATAGGCCAGGAGCATTCCGCCTCCGCCGAAGTCACCTACCAAGTTCAGCGGCGGCAAGGGTTTCTCGCCGCGCCGGCCAATGGGCTCCAGTGCGCCGGCCAGCGCGATGTAGTTGATGTCGTGACCGGCCGCCTGTGCCAAGGGTCCTTCCTGACCCCAGCCGGTCATGCGCCCGTACACGAGGCGGGGATTGCGGGCGAGGCAGACGTCCGGGCCGACCCCCAGCCGCTCCATCACGCCGGGCCGAAAGCCCTCGAGAAGCGCGTCCGCGCCCTCAACCAGCTTCAGCAGCAACGCGACGCCGTCCGGTTGCTTGAGATCGAGGGCCACGCTGCGGCGGCCGCGGGCCAGGAAGTCGAGGGACGGGCTCTCCGGGTCAGCGCCCGTGACGCTCTGGGCCCGATCGATCCGCAGGATTTCGGCACCCATGTCGGACAGCATCATCGAAGCGAAAGGGCCCGGGCCAATGCCAGCGATCTCGAGAATCTTTACACCGTCGAGGGGTCCCATGGATTCCTCCTGCTGATTGCTCGCGCGCCGGGTCCGATCGAGGAGCGCCGCCGACGAGCGCGATCGACGAGCGCATCAGCATAACCCAGGGTGCGCCCGGCGGGTGAGCGGGCGCCTGTCTGGCGCGGCTGGACGAACGGGCTTCAGCTCGGACACACCTCGTCGAGAGCCGCGTCGAGTAGGGCCACCTTGTCGAGGCTTTCGCGCCACTCACCTGTTGGATCCGAATCCGCCACGATGCCTCCCCCACTGTGGAGATAGGCGCGGCCTTGGCGCAAGAGGATTGTGCGAATCACCACGCAGAGATCGGCGCCTCCTCGCAGGTCGAAATAGCCGAGAGCGCCCGAGTAGATGCCGCGTTTCACGGGTTCGAGCGAATCCAGAATCCTCATTGCGGCGATCTTGGGTGCTCCTGTCATCGAACCCGGAGGAAAGGTTGCGCGCACCAGGTCGAAGACATCTCGATCCTCGCAGAGTCGGCCGCGGACCTCCGACACCATCTGGTGAACTGATGCATAGCTCTCGATCGACATCAGTTCCGGAACCGACACGCTGCCGGTTTCGCACACGCGGCCGAGGTCGTTGCGAACCAGATCCACGATCATGAGGTTCTCGGCGCGATCCTTGGCAGATGCGGCGAGCTCCGATCGGTTCATCTGATCCTTGGCCGAATCACGCCCGCGCGGTCGGGTTCCCTTGATGGGTCGGCTCTCCGCCCAACGATCGGGGCCGAGGCGAAGAAAGCGCTCGGGCGAGCTACCGATGATCGCCACTTCGGGAAGCTCCATGTAGCTGGCGAAGGGCGCAGGGTTGAGCTTGCGAAGTGCGCGATACAGCGCCCATGGATCGGACGAGCAGTCGCGCTCCTGGCGGTGAGTCAGGCAGATCTGGTAGGCCTCGCCGGCCTCGATCTCCTCTTTGGCGCTGTCGACGGCTTTCGCGTAGGCGCTGGCGTCGAAAAAGGCGAAGGGCCCACGAGTCGATGCCGGCCGGTTGATCGCCGAAACGGGTTGTGGCCCGCGCTCGAGCTGCGCACAGAGATCCGCGACCGCCTCTTCGGCCCGAGCGGCCGCAGCTTCGGCGCTGTTACCGAAGCCGAGCCCACAGACGTAGGTTCGCCCGTCTCTTTCATCACGAGCGACGAGGCGGTCGACGAACAACAGATACAGATCGGGCAGGCCGAGGTCGTCGAGGCCGCCGAAGCGATGAGCATCGAAGCGCTCGGCGAGCTCATAGCCCAGATAGCCCACGGCGCCTCCCAGAAAGGGGAGATCGCCCGGCACCGACGAAATCTCCGACCGCGGGAGCAGGCCTCGCGCAATCTCCAGCGGGTCGCCCGATACGACGCGCCTACCCCGGGTCAGCCCCATCCGCACGGCACGGCGGCATTCGAGTTCGACCCGGCCGGCGCGCATCCGCGCCACCAGATACGGATCCGCGCCCAAGAAAGAGAACCTACCGCGCGCGGACGGGAGCGCGCTGTCGAGCAACCACGGGTAGGGGTCCGCGCGCAGGAGTTCGAACGCCGCGATCGTCGAGCGTTGCAGCTCGATGGGTCGAACGACGCAAGCGGTGCTTTCGGACGCGAGCAAGGATGGTCTCCGACACGCGAGGCTACCCCACTGGCGGATTGCAGCCATCCGTTGCGTCATCCTGCCGCGTGCGCGTTCTGGAAGTCGAACGAGCTCGCCGCCCAATCTCGCCACCGCGCCGCCGTGCTGGGCTACTCTCGCAGCATGAATCGGAACTTGATCTTTCACGCAGGGTGTCCCGATGGTTTCGGGGCGGCCTGGTCGGCACACCGTGTCTGGGGAGAAGACGCGCGCTACGTCCCGCGTAGTCACGACGATGCTTTCGACCCCATGCGATTCGAAGGCGAACTCGTCGTCATTGCGGACATTTCCCTACCCAACGAACTGCTTCGCGAACTCAGCGACGCGGCGGCTGAACTCCTGGTTCTGGACCACCATCTGACAGCGCGCGACCACTACGCATCCGATCCAAGTGTCGAGAACGTCCTTGCAGCCAACGGGCATGCCGTTCATTTCGATCTCGATCACTCCGGGGCAATGCTGGCGTGGAGCCACCTGCACCCCGACCAGCCCCCTCCGGATCTACTTCGCTACGTAGAAGATCAAGACTTGTGGAACTGGTCTCTCCCCGATTCCGAAGAGATCAATGCGGCAATCGGCTCCTACCCTCGTCGCTTCGACGACTGGGACGCGCTCGCGTCCCGTCCGATCGAGAGCCTGGCCGAGGAGGGACGACCGATCGTCCGCGCGAACCGCATCGAGGTAGAGCGCGCGGTCAATCTCGCTCACCCCGTGCTGGTAGGACAGCACCGGATCGAAGCAGTCAACGCGCGCAACCCGCGCGCCGCCATCGGTCACGCGCTCGCCCAGCGCGCCCGTTATGGCAAGCCCTGGGGAATCGTCTACCGCCTGCTCGGAAACCGCGTCGACTGCTCGATCTACTCGCTCGGCGAACTCGATGCTTCCGAGGTCGCCACCCGCTACGGCGGAGGCGGCCACCGCAATGCAGCCGGCTTCAGCGTGCCCCTGCCGCAGTGGTTGCGAGACTTTCTCTAGCGCGCCAGCCGCGAGACCGCCCTAGTCGACGGCCGTCCATTGCGCGGGGGTCAGGGTCCTCAGAGAGAGCGCGTGGATCTCGCTGCCCATCACGTTCTCGAGCGCGCGGTACACGAGGCGTTGCCTCTCCACGGGGCTCCGACCGTTGAACTGGGCAGAGACGACGACGGCGCGAAAGTGGCCACCGCCTTCCCTGGCGCCGGCATGACCCACGTGAAGGTGACTCTCGTCGACGACTTCTACATGGACCGCGGTGAGCCTCTCGCGCAACTCGGCCTCGATGCGAGCGCGCCGGTCGGGCGGTTCGGACACGTCGCAATCAGTCCTTGGGGAGCCCCAGCACACGCTCGCCGATGATGTTCTTCTGGATGTTCGGGGTGCCGCCGCCGATCACCACCTCGGGCCAAGAGAGTGCGTACCGCTGCCATTTTCCATCGTCCAGGACCGCGTTGTCACCCTTCACGAGAGCCCCGTAGCTACCCTGGATCTCCAGGGCGAGCTCACCGAATTCAATTTCGAGAGCGGCGCGGTGGAGCTTGTTGACGGAGGTCTCGCTGCTCAGGGGCCTCCCGTTCAGCTGCTGGGTCAGGAAGCGCAGCCCGTTCAAGCGCATGGCTTCGATCTTCGTCTCGGCCTGGGCGATACGGCGGCGGATCGCAGGATCCTCGATCGCCTTCTTGCCGTTGCGCTCGTGACTGCGAGCCAACTCGACGATGCCGTTCAGGTGGCGGTTGAGCCCGTAGACTTCGGCGATGCTGGAACGCTCGTTGGCCAGCGCCGAGATCGTCACCTTCCAGCCCTCGCCCTCTGCTCCCAGACGATTTTCGACGGGAACCTTCAGATCGTCGAAGAAGACCTCGGCGAACATCTCTCCGCCGGCCATGTTCTTGATTGGACGAACCGTCAGCCCGGGTGAATCCATCTCGACCAGCAGACAGGTGATCCCGTCGTGTTTGTCATCGCTCGCGCCGCTGGTACGCACCAGCAGGATCATGTACTGGGCCCACATCGCTACCGAGGTCCAGGTCTTCTGACCGTTCACGACGTAGGAGTCGCCAACTCGGACAGCGCTGCACTTCAGTGACGCCAGGTCACTGCCCGTATCGGGCTCGGAGTAGCCCGTACACCACTGGACCTTTCCATCGAGAATGTCGGGAAGGTACTTCTGCTTTTGTTCCTCGGTTCCGTATTGGATGATCCCGGGGCCCACCCAGGCCAGTCCCATGAAGCTGAATCCCAGGGGCGGCGCGTTGTGTTTGGCCATCTCCTCTTTGAGGATCACCTGTTGCATCAGCGTTCCACCCCCGCCGGTGACCTCCTTGGGCCAGGAGAATCCTACCCAGCCCTTTTTCCGCACCTTGCTCTGCCATTCGAACATGAACTTCCCTTCGCGCTCGTCCTCGGGCGGGAGGTTCTCGTCGATGAACCGGCGCACCTCGTCGCGAAAGGCTTCTTCTTCTTGGGTGAGATTGAAGTCCATCACCAGCCTCCGAGTGTGGCAATTCGATCGTTGTGGTACGACGCGTCACCGAACGTGGGGCGCGCCCACTTCGCGCGCTTGAGATACAGCTGTGCATCGTACTCCCAGGTGTAGCCGATACCGCCATGAAGCTGGACGGCGTCGACACCGATTCGCGCGAAGGCGTCGCTCGCGTAGGCCTTGGCACGCGAGACGGCGGCGGGCGCGGCCGCAGGATCGTGATCCAGCGCCCAAGCCGCGAAATAGACCAATGACTTGAAGGATTCGACGTCGACGTACATCTCTGCGAGGGGGTGCTTGACGCCCTGAAACCGGCCGATCGGTTCGCCGAATTGAATCCGCTCTTTCGCGTACGAGACGGTGAGATCGAGCGCACCCGACGCCGCACCGACCATCTCGGCGGTCACCGCTGCGGCGCCGCAATCGAGGAGTCGAGCAACCAGGGGCGCCGCCGTACCCGGTGAGCCCAGCAAGGCATCGGAACCAATCCGAACGTCGTCGAACACGACCCGGCCCGAGGGCTTCGTCTCGTCCATGGTCAGGTGGCGCTCGACCGAGAGGCCATTCGTGTCGCGCTCGACCATCGCTAGCGAGACCTCCGAAGACGCGGCCGAGCGAAATGCAACGATGAACAAATCGGCGATTCGGGCGTCGAGCACGAAGAGTTTCTCGCCACTCAAGACGTGATCGCCACCGTCGAGTCTGCCTTCCAATGCGATGCCCTCGACGTCGGGTCGATCGCTGCTTTCGAGCAGCGCCAGGGTGCCGATGCGGGATCCGTCCGCCAGCCGCGGCAACCACGCGGCCTTCTGCTGCGCGTCTCCGCCCTCATCGATGGCAGTGGCCGCCAGAACGCTGGCGATCAGCGGCGAGGGATAGAGGCTCCGGCCCGTTTCTTCGAGGATGACCACGAGGTCCACCCACCCCAATCCTGCACCCCCGAATTCCTCGGGGAGGGTCAGTCCCACCCAACCCAGCTCGGCCATACGATCCCAGAGATGGCGCGAGAATCCGTCCTCGCTCGCCGCGATCTTGCGCACCTCCTCCATCGGGCAGTTCTGGTCCAGAAATTTCCGAACCTCGGCGCCGAGCAGCTCTTGTTCCTCTGTGAATCCGAAGTTCATCCCTGCCTCTCATTCGTTCTCAGGTTCAGCATCAGAGGCTTCTGGCCCGGTTCGTGCCACCCAGCGCCAATCACCTGGGAACCCGCTCGACTTGCGCCGACGGGGCCCGGAAGGAACTCTAGCCCGCGCCGAACGATCGGGCGCGCGGATGGGAGCGCAGTTCGACGGGGAGGCTGAGAGTTGGCACAGAGCGGGCTCGAGAGCGGGTTTCAGCTGTGAATCCCCCGCGCCCGGGGATCGCCTCGGAGGTTCGGAGTCGAATCTCGGCGATGGACTGGAATGCGGTGCGCCGCGAACTCGACGAGCACGGCTACGCGCTGGTCGATCGATTCCTCACGTCCTCCCAGTGCAGCCAGATGGGGGCCCTCTACTCCGACGAGCAACGCTTCCGCAAGACGATCTCGCTCGAACAGCACCGCTTTGGTGCCGGAGAATACAAATACTTCTCCTATCCACTTCCCCCACTGGTGGAAGCGCTTCGCGAGCGGGTCTACGCGCCGTTGGCCGCAATAGCCAACGGTTGGGCCGTCGAACTGGGGCTTGCCACCGACTTTCCCAGCCAGCACCGCGAGTTCATCGACGCTTGTAGAAGGCAAGGACAGTCGCGCCCCACTCCCCTGTTGCTCCACTACATCACAGGTGGGTTCAACTGTCTTCATCAGGATGTCTACGGGAGCGTCGCCTTTCCGTTACAGGTGGCGTGCTTGTTGAGCGCACCCGAGCGGGACTTCACGGGCGGAGAATTCTTGTTGATGGAGCAACGACCTCGAGCCCAATCGCGAGCCGAGGCAATCACGCTGCGTCGAGGCGAGGCGATCATCTTCCCGAATCAGCTAAGACCCGTTCAGGGGAAACGCGGCGTCTACCGGGCCCAGATGCGCCATGGCGTGAGCCGGATTCGATCGGGCGAGCGCCTCACGCTCGGAATCATCTTTCACGACGCGGAGTGATGACGAAGCGACGGGCCCCACTCGAGGACCCGTCGCTCACGTCCTTAGACTGCCTCGACCGGAACCGTCCTCGCCTCCTGCCGTTCGGGCTTGGCGACCCTCACTTCCAGCACCCCCTGTTTGTAGGAGGCCTTGACGCTATCGGGGGCGATCTCCCAAGCGAACCGAAAGCTCCGCTCGAACGATCCGTGCGATCGCTCCACCACGCTGACTCCCTGCCGTTCCGTATCGCGCACGATTTTCTTCTCGCCTTTCAGGGTCAGCAGATCCGCGTCGATCGAGACCTCGAAGTCCTTGTCATCGAGGCCGGGAAGCTCGGCGGTCAGCCTGAGCGCGTCATCCATCTCTTCGACATCCACCCTGGGCGTGAAGGCAACCGCACGAGCTGTCGGTGCCGTTGCGAATCCACTCCACACGTCGTCGAAGAATCGATCGAAGCCCGCTGAGGATAGAGCCGGTACGCAAGTCGTACGCCGTACCCCCCGCCGGGGAACCATCCAATGTGTCGTCATCACTTGCCTCCTCGTCACGGGGCCACCTTCCTCCCCCGTCGTGGTCAGTTGCCGCCGCAGCTTGCGGCGTTGCTACCACCCGCGGCTCTCGCTGAATCTGTGTTCGCGACGCACTCAACTCTGTTCACGCCATCTCCAACGTCAAGCCCACTCCGAACGAAGTTCCGGTGGAGATCCCGCGGGGTTATGCTCCGTGAGCTCCTCTGGTAGGAGATCGAGCAAACAACGATGAGGCCGCTGACCATCGCCCACGTGACCGGCGAGCTGGGATTCTCCGGCGGTGAGGTCCAGGTGCTGCTGCTGGCCGAAG
>CAXMOC010000151.1:0-3965 GCA_964194865.1 uncultured Opitutales bacterium
CTCGACGTCGAGCTGCGGCGAAACCCTGGCGCCGACTGGTTGATTCCCGAGCGCCGAGACCAATCAGCGCCCCCCTACCTGATCGCCGGAGGTCTCGTGCTTCGAGAGCTCGACGGCAACTACCTGCGATCCTGGGGCAACGAGTGGCGCAAGAAAGCACCATCGGATCTCGTGCAGCGCTACGACCGCGAGCGGGAATTCCAGACCGCGGAGCGTCGTCGCATCCTGCTGCTCTCTCAGGTGCTTCCGGACCCCTACAACCTCGGCTATCACGAATTGGCCAACCTGGCACTGGCCGAGATCAACGGCCGCAGTGTCGATTCGGTGGCCGACGCCGACGAGGCATTTCGCCATCCCCTCGGCGGATTTCACCGGCTGAAGTTCTACCGCGACGACCTGCTCGGCGAGGTGGTGCTCGACGCCGCCGGCCTCGAAGAGGCGACCGACCGAATCCTGAGTCACTACGGGGTTCCCGCTCGAATCCGAACACGTCCGGCCGGCCATAATCGCGTCTGGCCCGAGTGCAGCACCTCGGGCGCCGCGTCTCGGTAAATTCAGCCGATCCGGACTAGACTTTGGGGGCCGCAGCGTCAGGGTTGAAGCTGGTGAAGCTCGTGCTGAGATGGGAAGCGCTCCGAAGAAGCAGCACACGGCCTGCCGTCCTCGGCTGGGCGTTGCTCGCGACACTCGCTCCGTTGCGATCTGCGCCAGCCGCCCTTACCACCGAGCTAGTCGCGTCGGCGCTCGATCAGCCGGTGTTCGCGACGTTCGTGCCGGGCGACGCCGACCGGCTGTTCATCGTCGAGCAGCCTGGAACGATCCGTATCCTCGACATCGCGATCGACCCGCCTGCTGTGCTCGGCCAGGCCTTTGCCGACATCACTTCCCGCGTCAACGACAGCGGCTATGAGCAGGGCTTGCTGGGTCTGGCCTTCCACCCCAATTTCGAGGCCAACAGACGCTTCTACGTCAGCTATACGAATGCCTCCAACGCCCTGGTGATCTCGCGCTTCGAGGTCCCGCCCGGGACGCCCAACCAAGCCGATGAAAACAGCGAGCAGGTATTGATGACGATCGCTGAGCCCCAGACCAACCACAACGCTGGCTGGCTAGGCTTCGGGCCCAACGACGGTCTGCTCTACATCGCGACGGGTGACGGCGGAGGCACCCTTGGAGACGACGGCCCCGGTCACACGCCCGGCGTCGGCAACTCTCAGGACATTACCGACAACCTGCTCGGGAAGATCCTGCGCATCGACGTCGACGCAAGCGACGGGCCGGGCGGCAATTACGGAATCCCCCCGAGCAACCCCTTCGTCGGGGTCAGCGGCGACGACGAGATCTGGGCCTTCGGCCTCCGCAACCCGTGGCGGAACGCCTTCGATGCGGCGAACGGCGATCTGTACATCGCCGACGTAGGCCAGGACTCGTGGGAGGAGATCAACTTTCAACCCGCGTCGAGTGGTGGCGGTGAGAACTGGGGCTGGCGCTGCCGCGAGGGCGCCCACGACTTCGACACCAGCGGCGATTGCACGGGCACGATGCTCGATCCAATCCGTGAGTTCGCTCACGGAGGGCAACCCTTCCAATGCTCGATCACCGGCGGCGAGGTCTACCGCGGCTGTGCGATCCCCGAGGAGCATGGGACCTACTTCTACGCGGACTTCTGTAGCAACAGGATCTGGAGCCTGTCGGTACAAGACGGTGTCGCCACTGACCTGGCAGAGCGCACCACCGAGCTCGACCCTCCGGGCAGCGCGAACATCCAAGACGTTTCCTCGTTCGGCCGCGACGCCGAAGGGGAGATCTACATCGTCGACCGCCGCGACGGCGAGGTATTCCAGATCGTGCCCGTCGACCCCGCCGCGCCGTGCGCTGCGGAAGTTCCCTCGATCTCTCCGATTGGACGCGCAACGATGGTGTTCGCATTTCTCGTCGTCGTCAGCATCGCGATCGCGCAGCGGTCTCCCCCTCAGCCCGGGCGGCGGGCGCGATAGGCCTCGACGATGGGGGTCAGCTCCTTTGGCGTCGCCCCGTGCAGGATGACGCCGTCACACCCCAGCTCGAATTGCCTCATCACGGAGTCGGCGCACTGCGCAGGGGTGCCCGTGGCCGAAGGCGCGAGCCACTCCTGGGGGATGAGCGTCGCGATGTGCTCGAGCTGCTCGGTGCTTGCGAGCTGATCGATGCCTCCCAAGAAGCTTTGCACCATGGCGTCGGCGCGAAACTTTTCCAGAATGCCCGGGTCCCAGCGGTTGGTGCGAACCAGCAGATCCCCGTAGCCCTGGAGGTAGGTGGCCATGCGCCCGACCGACTTCATCAGCCGCAGGTCCTGGGCGACGTGATCGCCGATCGTCGCGAAGCAGGACCAGACCTTGACTTCGTTCGGGTCGCGACCCGCCTGCTCGGCCGCTTCCTTCACGGTTCGCACGCAGCGCGCGGTAGTCTCGTCCGTAAAGAAGGTGTGCAGCACCACCTGATCGAAGCAGCGGCCGCCGAGCGCGAGGGAATTCGGGCCGAACGCGGCCAACAGCAACGGCACCTCCGCGTCTACGTCCGACCCCAGTCGGAGGACGGGATAGGAGCCGGCCGGACCGTTGTGGCCGACGATCGTTTCGCCGCGCAGCAGGCGCCGCATCAAACCGGAGAAATCTTCCAGCTGTGCGGTGGTGATGGGCGGGATGCCATTCATCTTTTGGATCAGCGCGATACCCCGGCCGAGGCCCAGCGCGAAGCGGCCACCGGTGAGGCGATGCATGGTGAGCGCGTAGCCGGCGGTGACCATCGGATGGCGCGTGTTGTGGTTGGTCACCGCAGTCGCGATCTGGATCTGCTCGGTCACCGCGCCCGCAGCGCCAGACAGAGTCGCCGCCTCCTTCGAGTGGTAGCGCTCGGAGATGAAGGCGGTGCCCAGGCCCAGGGCCTCGGCGTCGCGCAGCTCTGCGATCAGTTCCCGCGGTGACTTCGGCTGCCCCGCGAGCACGTAGAAGCCCAGTTCGCGGTTCCGCTCGGGGGTGATCATGTTTCGCTCCTCGTTGGTTCCGCGCGTCAGAGCGGCGTCTGGCCGGGCTCGATCCGCTCGTAGCCGAAGGCTTCGAGCGCGAAGCCCCAGTGCCGGTTCACCGCATCGACTACGTGGTGGGGGAAGTCGAAGCGGTTCTTCTCGTAACTTCCGAGCTCGCCCAGGTAGCGCTCGAACTCGGGCAGTGCGCGATCGAGTCCGCCGAGATCGAGCGCCCGATAGATCTGATTCAGAATCTCGAGGGGCCGCTGCTCGAGTTCCTCATAGCGAATCTCCAGGAGTCTACCCTCCGGGATGCGCTTGCGGTCGGCCAGATAGCGACTCACGACCTTCTCGTAGGCGTCGAGCGTCCAGGCATCGATCGCATCCCAATCGAGTTCTTGCAGGACCTCGCCGGGCAGGACCTTCCGATACATGTTCCGCATCGATTGATACACGAGGTAGGGATTACGAACGATGTGGACGAACTTTGCGGCCGGGAATGTTTCGAGTAGAAAGGGGATGCGCGCCATGTGGGTGGGTGTCTTCAGCAGCAGGCGCCGGCCGCCCGCAAACAAGCTGGCCTTCTGCAGCACGTCGAGGTATGCGCGCCGGAAGCCTTCTAGCCGAGCCGGATCCCGACCGAGGTCGAGCACGTAGGCGTCGTATAGGCCCGGCAAGCTACGCGGGAAGCTCATGAAGTGGAGGGCCGCGTGTTCGGAGGAGTTGACCAGCGCGATCTCCTCCTCCTGGGGCGCGTCGAGTGTGATGGCGACGTTGTCCATGGGTCGGCGTGCGGGAACGCGGCTAGCCAGCCGATTCTCCAGCCAGCCGCGGCCGCTGAGCGCAAAGGGTTGCATCGTGGCCTGGTAGTTCGAGATCACACCGAATTGTGGATCTTTCGAAAGCAGATTGTGCAGATGCGTGGTGCCGCTGCGGCCGTATCCCAACAGGAAGACCGGCT
>CAXMOC010000152.1:0-21806 GCA_964194865.1 uncultured Opitutales bacterium
CTCGAACTCAAGGTCATCGCTCGCGATCTGTTCGCCGCTTGAACGGCGCAACGCGCACCGACCAGGATCAGTCGGTTCGATCCTCTCGCTCGCGCTTTTCTTTGACCGCGGACCAGGTGAAGTAGATTGCCGCCACGCTCAGGAGCGCGAAGCCGCCCAGGTTGAAAATCGGATATTCCTGATACGCCTCGGCTCCGGTCACCACATCGAATCCAAACCAGGCCGCGAGTCCCCAGAGCACGACGGGGAAGAACCACGGATTGTCGAAGGGCGTGGCGGCGGGAGTCTCGTCGGAGCCGTCACCCTCGGGTGCCACGTCGTCGCGCTCGTCGCCGCTCACGCGATCACAATAGCGCGCCCGAAGGGGGCGTCCACGATCGCTATCTCAGGAGCCGAGTTCGGCTTCCCCCGAGTAGAGTGACGAACCCCAGTAGGCCTCGAGCAGGTCTCTGACGAACACCTGAATCACAGCGGTAAGTGGAACGGCGACCAGCAGGCCGAGAAAGCCCAACAGGTCTCCTCCGATCAGCAGACCGACGATGACGGCTACCGGGTGGATCCCGACGCTGTGGCCCACGATGCGAGGCGTCAAGACCAGGCCTTCAGCTGTCTGGACCAGGGTGTACCAGCCAACGACGAGGACGATGTGAATGTCGATGCCGTAGCGCAGCAGGCACAGCGCGGAGGCCACAGAGAGTGCGACCGCCCCACCCACATAGGGAATGATCGCGAGTAGGCCCGCCAGCAGGCCGATTCCCACCGCCAGATCGATGCCGATCAGCGAGAACCCGATCGCGTATAGGGCGGCCAACAGCCCGCAGACGATCAGTTGACCGCGAATGAAACCGGCGATCAGAGCGTTGATGGTCGAAGCCTTGGCCACGACGCGCTCTCTGTATGGGATGGGGACGAGCTCTAGAAACCACGCCTTGATGCGGTCGAACTCCACCAGGGCGTAGTAGGCAATGACCGGAATCACCAGCATTCCGACAAGCGCCCCCAGCGTGCCCGTGATCGACAGCAGCGCGCCTTCCAACACCTTTCTCAGGGTCTCCAAGGGAACACTGAGACCACCCGACCGCAGCGCCTCGAGGCTCGCGTCGATCGAGGCGGGTACGTCGATGCCCCACGACTTCAAACGCGGTGCGACCCACGCCAGGGTCGCTTCCAGATAACCCGGTAGGCGATGGCCTAGCTGCGCGATCTCGTGGGAAATCCGGGGAAGTAGGAAGAAGGCCGACGCGAGTGCGAGCGCCATCGACAGACCGACCAGCACAAAGATCGCAACGGGTCGGCCAACTTTGCGCGCCTCGAAGCGGTCGATCAACGGGTCGAGGAGATAGGCGAGCGCGAAGGCCGCGATCAACGGCGTCAGCGCTGCCTTGAGGAGGAAGAGTGCGGCCAACAGCAGCATGCCGGCGACGGCCAGCGTGATGCCCCATCGAACCGAACGCGCGATGAATTCTCGATCCGAGTCGCCCGCAGCGCTCATCGAGCGCGATCGGCAGACAGAAACAGACGCAGCGCGTCGATCATCGGCTGCACATCGCCGGAGCCCGCCATCTCGCGGCAGGAGTGCATCGAAAGCATCGGGTTGCCCACGTCCACCGTCCGAATTCCGACTCGGGCCGCAGTGATGGGGCCGATGGTCGATCCGCAACGCAGGTCACTGCGCGACACGAAGTGCTGGGGTTCGATTCCGAGCCGATCACAAAGGTTCGCAAACATTCCTGCGGTCTCTGCGTCGCTCGCGTAGGACTGGTTCGCGTTTAGCTTGATCACCGGGCCCCCGCCGATCACTGGGCGATGTCCCGGCTCGTGACGGTCCGAATAGTTGGGGTGCACCGCGTGCGCCATGTCGACCGAGATGAGAATCGAGCGTGCCAACGCTCGGGCGAAGCCCTGGGGCTCACCTCCCTTGAAGCTGGAAGCGGCTCGCTCGAGCGTCGCCGAGAGCATTGGCCCCGCAGCGCCCTGGGCGCTGCGGCTCCCAACTTCCTCGTGGTCGTATAGGACCACTACCCGCGAGAAGGGCGTCGGCGGTTCGGA
The DNA here is from genome assembly GCA_964194865.1 of uncultured Opitutales bacterium. Lineage (GTDB taxonomy): Bacteria > Myxococcota_A > UBA9160 > UBA9160 > SMWR01 > CAXMOC01. The sequence continues at coordinate 2,050 of CAXMOC010000152.1, forward strand.
CCCTGCCGACAGAGCCGTCAGGGCAGCGTGACAAGAGGCGAGGTTGTCGAGGCGGGGCGCGTGAATGAACTCGCCACGTACGCCGGCGACGCACGAGGGCTGCACATCGTAGGTCATCAGGTCAAAGGCCAGCACATCCCGCGGATCCACTTCGATCGAAGCCTGTGCCCGCAGCTCCGCCGCGAGCAGCTCTCGCAGACTAGGGCATCCGTCGAGGCCGGAGATGGGAACCAGATGCTGTTGGGCGTTGAGTCGAAGCCCCTCCTTGGCGAGTTCGCCATGGAGGTGGATCGCGAGATTCGGAATTCGGAGCACGGGTCGACCGAAGTCGATCAATCGCGTCGTCGTCGCGTCTGGCGTGCGCAGTGTCACCCGTCCCGCCAGCGAGAGGTCTCTGTCGAGCCAAGTGTGGAGCAGCACGCCGCCGTAGGGCTCTACCGCGAGCTGTCGATAGCCGTGCGCATCGACGTCGGCGCGGGGCTTGAGGCGCAGGTTCGGAGAGTCCGTGTGAGCCCCAATGACTCGGAAGCCGCCCTCGGCGGGAGCGATCTCGCCGATCTGAAACGCTACGAGACTCCCCTCCTGTCGAACGACGTAGCGGCAGTCCCCCGGAGACAAATCCCACAGCTCGTCTTCGCCGATCGGCTCGTAGCCGGCCTCGCGAAGGCGGCGCGAGGCTTCGGACACGGCGTGATACGGCGTGGGAGAGCGGTCGATGAATGAGAGCAGATCGGCGACCGCGTCCGACATGAAGCCGAGCATAACACGGGAAGCGCCGGTCGTTTCGGCTTAGCTGGCCGTGCCAGTGCCGCGAACCGATCGATCAGCCACTCGGGTCGCGAAGCGGCTGCTTCGATTCGAACAATGTCAGGTGGCGTTGGAGCTCCTCGAGATTCTTCGGAGTCTCGAGCTGCTTTGACAGCTCGATGGACTTCTCCATCGTCACCACCGCGCGGGCGAAGTCACCGATCTCGGCATAAGCGGCCGCAAGCGTATCCAGGTTGCTCGGGCCCGGAGTACCGACGCTCTCGATGACTCGCTCGGCCAAACGAACCGCACGCGCTCCATCGCGAAGCTCCTCTCGCGGCGTCGTCGCCAGCGCGTAGGCAAGATTGTTCGCGAGCTTCGTCGATTCCGGGCACTCCTCCACGCCCACCCGAAGCAGCTCCAGCTGCTCGTCGAAGCGCTTCCGGGAGTAGGCCAGATGGGCTAGCAGCGCCCGCGCATCGGCGGTGCACGGGTTCGTCTCGATGATGTGACGCAGACCCGGCTCCGCTTCGGAGATCCGGCCGCTCTTGAACAGCAGGTCGGCCAATCGAACCCGATAGTCGAGATTGTCCGGAGCGTCGGCGGACATCTCCTCGAGTAGGTCCGCCGCTGCATCGAAGCGCTCGAGCTTCACGAGCATCCGCGCCAGGCTGAGGCCGAATACCTCCGTGCGGTGCTTCTGCCAGAGCCTGCCGAAGCGCTCGGCGGCGGGGCCGTAGAGCTTGTTCTTCTGTGCGGCGGTCGCGCGGCTCATGAGCCTGAGGTCATCCAGCAGGTCTCGCGGGTCGCTACCGCGGAGATCTGTCAACGCGGCCAGCTCATCGTCGAGCTCCTGCGGTGCGCTGGCAACCATGTAGCCGAGCGCCTGGAGTTGTTCTCTAGTCTCGGCGTCGATCGGCACCTCGGCGCCGCTGGGTGTTGCGGGCGCCGAGGTGATCAACCGTTCCATCTCGGATCGCAGCCGCTCGACGACCTCCGGACGACGCGCCGCAAGATCATTGAGCTCGCCCGGGTCGGCCACCACGTCATAGAGCTCGGGGTTGACCTTGTGGAGGTACTTCCAACGACCCTTGCGCACGAAACGCAGCGGGGAGGTTCCGAAGGGCATTATGTCGATCGACTCGCCGTACGCCATGAGGTTCAGATCCCGCTCCTCGCCACGGATGAGGGAGGCGAGTGACACACCCTGGACCTGCTCGAGTGGGGGCAGATCCAGCAAGTCCAGCACGGTGGGAGCAATGTCCACGGTTCGAACCAGTGGTTCGACCACCGACCCCGGACGCAGGACAGAGGGGCCCCATAGGATGAGCGGGACGCGAATGGTCGAGTCGTATACGAAGTACGAGTGATTGAGCTCCCCGTGCTGCTTGAGACTCTCTCCGTGATCTGCTGTCAGCACCACGAGAGTCCGATCCTTGAGTCCGAGACCCTCCAGCACCGACAGCAAGCGTCCGATTTCGTGATCGATGAACAGGATCTCTGCGTGATAGGGGCTCTCGGGTAGGCGCGCTGCAAATTCTGGCGGCGGCGTGTGATATTTGTGGGCATCGAAAAAGTGAAGCCAGAGGAAGAATTTTTCGTCGCGGTGCGCGCGTAAGAATTCGATCCCGAACTTCGTGATATCGGTGGCCATGCGCTCGCGGAGCTGAACTCTGCGATTGCCCTCGGTGGTCTTGATCGTCAGATCGGTGCCCCCCACCCCCGGAGAGAAGGAGTCGCGGTAGCTGTCGAAACCCTGATCGAGCAGCGTCTGGCGACCGATTACGGGCGCCGCAATTTCCGCGGCGGTTCGGTAGCCGTGGGATCGAAGCACCTCGGCGAGCGATGTGTTGGCTTCGGACAAGACGTAGCCGGAGTTCGAGCGCGCCCCGTGGGCATACGGATGCTTGCCGGTGAGGATCGTGGCGTGGGACGGCAGCGTGCTGGGTGCCGAGCTCGCGACCTGTGCGAAGAGCACCCCCTCGGCGGCCATCCGGTCGATATTGGGGCTCGCCGGGAGGGATTGACCGTAGGCGCCGAGAGCGTCGGCCCGAGTGGTGTCGAGCGTGATCAGAATGACGTTGTGAATTGCGGGCTCGGGCGCGCTCGCAGCGTTGTCTCTCGAATCGGAGTCGGCCGCCCGATCCTCGACCCCGCAGCTCGCCAACAGCAGCGAGACTCCTGCCAGCACCAGCGCCTCACCTGCCCAGCGACCGAGCCTGGCCGCCGTCCACTCTGTCCGGTCGCCACGGCTCACGAATCACTCTGGGGGGAATTTGCCTCAGTGCTGGAACGATGTTCGAGACTACCATAAGCCGCTCTGGTGCTTCCTGGGCGGCCCCAGCGGGGTGATTTACATCTTTCACCGTGGTTTTACAGGCGGGCGCTCGCCACCTTGACAAATCATGACTTAAAGTCACAGTTCATCGGCGCGAGGCCGCTCCGGGGCAGTTGGGGTCGGATTTCGCACGTCGCGAGAAGGGCCGGGCCGAAGATCCAATGCTCGGAAGGGTGAGCTCGCGCGCAGCCCAATAACGCTTCATCGCCATGACTTGAGATCTGAGCCGCAACGTCTCCCCTTGGGGAGACGCAGCAGTGGGGGAGAGGGATGGGGCGGGACTTCAATCGGGACAGCTGGGCGGTGGTACTGGGCGGTTCGAGCGGCTTTGGTCTTGCCACGGCCCAGAAGTTGGCCGAGCAAGGCATGAGTCTGTGCATCGTTCACCGCGACCGGCGCGGGGCGATGGCGCGGATCGAGCCCGAGTTCGAGAAGATTCGAAGCGGCGGTGGGACGTTGCTGACGTTCAACGCGGATGCCTTGAATCCCACCAAGCGCGACGAGATCCTCGCCCAACTGACCGCGGAAATGGGAACGGAAGGGCGGGTGCGGGTACTGCTCCACTCGATCGCGTTCGGCAACCTCAAGTTGATCGTCCCTGAAAAACCGGCTTCCAGTCGCATTTCCGCGCAGCTCGCCCAGCGTCTCGGTGTCGACGAAGATCAGCTGACGGCGGCGGCCAACGAGCTCTTCGCTTCCGGAGCTGATGGGCTGCATACGCTGGCGTCGTCGCCCGACTATCCGTCCACGTCCTATATCGACGAAGAAGACCTCGGTCGCACGATTCACAGTATGGGCACCAGCATCCTCGGGTGGGCTCAGACCCTGCTCGAACGCGGACTCTTCGCCGACGATGCGCGCGTCTTCGGGCTGACGAGCGAGGGCAACGAGATCGCCTGGAAGGGCTACGCCGCGGTGGCGGCCGCCAAAGTCGCCCTAGAGTCGATCGCCCGCTCCATGGCCGTCGAATTTGCACCCTACGGAATTCGCTCCAACGTGATCCAGGCGGGTGTCACCGACACCGCAGCTTTGCAGGCCATCCCTGGGAGTGCCCAGCTGAAAGCCCAGGCGCGTCAGCGCAACCCCTTCGGGCGCCTGACTACGCCGCGCGACGTTGCCAATGTGATCTACCTGCTTTCCACGCCCGAGGCGGGCTGGATCAACGGAGAGGTCATTCGAGTTGACGGTGGCGAGCACGTCTCAGGGGTCCTCCGATGAGCCTCTTTCTCCACGGCATCGGACACTTTCACCCGGATCACGAGATCTCGAATCGATTCCTCGAAGAGCTCGACATCGGCACCAACGATCAGTGGATTCTCGATCGGGTCGGAATCCGCTCGCGCCGTACGGTGTTGCCCCTCGAATACATTCGAGAGAGCCAGAATCGCGACCCGCGGCAGGCCATGGAGGTGGCTACCTTCACGAACGCAGAGCTCGGCCGCAGAGCGGCCGAGATGGCCGTCACGCGGGCGGGTATCGACAAGAAAGAGATCGGAATGCTGATCGGCGGTTCGTCCGCAACCGATACCGCTTCGCCAGCTGAAGCCTGCAACATGGCGCGTGCGCTCGAGATCGAAGTTCCCGCCTTCGATGTGATCTCAGCGTGCACGAGCTTCTACGTTCAGCTCTATCTGCTTTCGATGATGCGGGCCGATCAACTTCCGGACTTCGTGTTGTTGGTCAACGCCGATTCACTGACCAAGACCGTCGACTACTCGGATCGATCCGCAGCGGTGCTGTGGGGAGACGGTGCCGCAGCCGCCGTCGTGTCCACGCGCCATCCGGCTCGGGGCCAGATCCTCGGCAGCACGCTCGAGTCGAGTCCGGCGGGAAACGACAAGGTGATGGTTCCCCGGCTCGGACACTTTCGCCAGGAGGGTCGAACTGTACAAACGTTCGGGATCAAGCGGATGACGCGGCTTCTCGAACGCCAACGTCTCCGCTTCGAAGACCCCGATCGGAAGTTCAACTTCGTGGGCCACCAGGCGAACCGGCGAATGCTCGAATCCGTCTGCAGGATGTGCAACGTGCCTGAAGAGCGTCACCACAGCAACGTAGAGTGGTTCGGAAACACGGGCTGCGCCAGCTCAGCCTCGGTGGTGTCGATGCATTGGGAGAAGTGGGACGACAGCGATGACATCGCCGTGATCGGAGTCGGGTCGGGCCTGACCTGGTCGAGCTATTTGATTCGCTTTGGGGAAACAACGTGACGTACGCGGAATTCCAGCAACAGAAGAGCTTTGCAAAGGCGGAGCTGCTCGCGTTTGCCCACGGCAATCTCTTCGACGATGCCCCGCCCGAGTTCAACGTCCAGCTTCCGGCTCCACCGATGCTGATGATCGACCGGATCCTGGAGATCCGCCGCGAGGGGGCTCGGGGGCGGATCGTTGCGGAACGGGATGTCGCGCTCGACGACTGGTTCTTCCAATGCCATTTTCGCGGAGATCCGGTCCAGCCCGGCTGCCTGGGGGTCGACGGTGTCTGGCAGCTGCTCGGCTTCTTCTGCGCCTGGAGCGGCGGATTGGGCTCGGGGCGCGCCCTGGGCTGCGGCGAAGTCGAGTTCGCCGGCCAGATCCGACCCCATGATCGCTGCGTTCGCTACGAGGTCGATGTGCGCCGCTTCACGCGCATCGCCCACGCCGGCGCGACGTTGGTGATCGGAGACGCCACGCTGCTGGTGGACGACGACCCGATCTACGAAATCAAACGAGCCAAGGTAGGCACGTTTCGAAACATCGCGTACCAGGACTTCCCGCTGGCTTCCGAGCGCTCGCGCGGCGGAAAGATGAATCGATGAGTGGGGTCCGCCTGACACCCGAACAGGTCCTCGAGATCATGCCCCAGCGGGAGCCATTTCGTTTCGTGGACGAGATCCTGGAGCTGGACGACGAACACATCCTGGGTGTATATCGATTTCGCCCAGAAGCCGATTTCTATCGCGGCCACTTCCCCGATAATCCGGTCACGCCCGGCGTACTCCTGATCGAGTCGATGGCACAGGTGGGCATCGTGGCCCTAGGGATCTACCTGTTGGCCCAGGAGAGCGAGGCCGACACCTCGAAGGTGATGACCCTGTTCACCGACGCCGCTGTGGATTTTGGTGGAATCGTCGAGCCTGGCCAACGCGTCACGATTTCGGCACAGAAAGTCTTTTTTCGTCGCCGCAAGCTTCGGTCGCAGGCCGAGATGACGCTCGATGACGGCACGGTGGTCTGTTCGGGCACCGTGTCCGGAATGGGAGTCTTTCGATGAGTTCGCGGGTAGTGGTGACCGGAATCGGTGTGGTGGCGCCGAATGGCAACAACATCCACGACTTCGAGCTGGCGATCCGCAAGGGCCAGTCTGGGATCCGGGTCGACGAGCGGATGATCGAGTACGGCTTCGGCTCGCACGTCGCGGGCGTCCCCCAGGGCGTCGACGAGCTCGCGGGTTCGTATTTCGATGAAGAGCTGCTGCGGGCGATGAACTCGGCACACCGCTACGCGGCCATCGCGGCCATCGATGCCTGGATCGATGCCGGCCTCGAGCGGCCGGATCCCGATGACGACACAGTAGACTGGGATACCGGAACGGTCATGGGAACCGGAATCGGTGGGATGGATACGATCGCCACCCGGGTCGTACCGCTGACCGAGGCCAAGAAGGTCCGTCGGCTGGGAAGCACTGCCGTGGAGCAGGTGATGGCCAGTGGCGTTTCCGCGCGCCTGTCTGGAATCCTAGCTCTCGGCAACCAGGTCACCACCAACTCCAGCGCCTGCAGCACCGGAAGCGAAGCCATCTCGATGGGGGCCGAGCGGATTCGCCACGGCCTCGCCAAGCGAATGCTCTGCGGCGGAGTCGAGGGAGATAGCCACTACGTCTGGGCGGGCTTCGACGCGATGCGAGTGCTCTGCCGCCGCTTCAACGACGCTCCAGAGCGTGCATCGAGACCGATGAGCGCAACGGCAGCCGGCTTCGTGCCGAGCGCCGGCGCAGGATCGCTGATGCTCGAAAGCCTGGAGAGCGCCACGGAGCGCGGCGCTCGAATCTACGCCGAGGTGTGCGGCACTGCGATCAACTGCGGCGGCCACCGAAGCGGCGGCAGCATGACGGCTCCCAACCCCGATGGAGTGAGGCGTTGCGTCAACGCCGCTCTGGCCGACGCCGGGATCGCGCCCACCGAGGTCGACGCGATCAACGGTCACCTCACTGCGACGGGCGCGGACCCTCGGGAGGTCGAAAGCTGGGCGGCCGCACTGGGCTGTGCAGCGCAGGATCTGCCGCCCATCACGTCGACCAAGTCGATGATCGGTCACGCCCTGGGCGCCGCAGGCGCCATCGAAGCAGTCGCCTGTGTCCTCATGCTCAGCGGCGGTTTCGTGCACCCTTCGATCAATTGTGAGGACGTCCACCCGGAGATCGAGCCCTTTGCAGCTTCGATCCCCCACATGGCGCTGGATCTGCCCAATCTGGATGTCGTGGTGAAGGCGGGATTCGGCTTCGGTGACGTCAACGCCTGTCTTGTGTTTCGCAAGTGGAAGGCTTGAAGGCTTAACCCGGCTTCCAATCGCTCGAGCGAGCAGCGGTGGAAGCAAACTGGCGCCGGGACAAGCGCCGCCAGCGCAGAGAAAGGAGAGCTAGATGGAATCGACTGAGATCTTCGAGCGGGTTGTCAAGATCCTCACTCCCTATGTGAAGAACCAGCAGGCGCTCGACAGCGTCAAGCTCGGAACCCACATCCTCGACGACCTGAAGGTGAACTCCGCGCGGCTCGTGGATGTCGTGTTGGAATTCGAAGACGTGTTCGACATCGAGATCGACGATGACGACGTCGACAAGGTCGAGACAGTGGGCAATGCGGTCGAACTGATCGAGGCAAAGACAGGCTAGTGGCATCGAGACCCATCGCCCCGCTCGGGCCCGCCGAACGCCGCAAGCTGGCTCTTCAGCGCGGAGTCTCGCGTTGGTTGTCGCCAATCGCGTTTCCATTGATCGCGATCGCTTTGCGCTACGGACTCGGGTACCGCATCGAGGGCCTGCGACAGCTTCGGCGCAGCTATCGACGAATCTGTCTCGAACGGGACGGCCCGTTCATGATCTGCGCCAACCACCTGACGATGATCGATTCCTTCATGATCGCCTGGGCGCTAGGGTCTCCCTGGTGGTATCTGCGCCACTTCAGCAGCCTGCCGTGGAACGTACCCGAACGCTCGATCTTCGCGGGGACGGCCGCCATGCGTGCGGCGGTCTACGTCCTGAAGTGTCTGCCCATCGAGCGCGGCGGCAGTCGAGCGGAAGTCATGAGAGTGCTGAGGAAGCTGGCACACGTGATCTCGAACGGGGAAGTCGCCTTGATCTTTCCCGAGGCGGGACGCAGCCGCACCGGCCGAGTCAACCTGGAGTCGGCCGCAATTGGCGTGGGCCGTGTGTATCGCTCCGTGCCTCGATGCCAGGTGCTTTGCGTGTACCTACGAGGAGATCGGCAGGTCAGCTATTCCGGCATGCCGGTCCGCGGGGAGGTCTTCCGCGGCTCCCTCGCATTGATCGAACCCAAGACCGACCAAGCTGGACTACGGGGCTCGCGAGACATCGCCCAACAGATCGTTGCGCGCCTCGGGGCGTTGGAGCAGGAGTACTTCGATGGTCGGAAATGACATCGTGGACCTGACCGATGCCGAGACCCTCCCGGGAGCCCGCCATCCCCGCTTCGATCTCCGCGTCTTCGCGACGTCCGAGCTCGAAATGCTCGCTTCGAGCCCCGACGACGAGCAGATGCGCTGGACCCTGTGGTCCGCGAAGGAGAGCGCCTACAAGGCGGCCCGGCGCCGAAGCGCTCGCACCGTGTTCTCCCCGTCGCGCTTCGTCGTGCACCTCGATCCTACGCTTCGGGGATTCGTGACGCACGAGCGACAACGATTCGCCGTGAGCATCCAGCTGGCTGGGCCCTGCATACACGCAGTGGCTCACGGCTGGGCCGAAGACGCCGTCAGCGTCTCTGCGGTGCGCCGGCTGGGAGAACAGTCGATCACAGACCCGAGCCGCGGCGCCCGTGAGCTGGCGCTTGAAGCGATCGCTCCGCGGTTGGGAGTGTCCAGAGCGCGGCTGCGGATCGACCGCATCAATCGGATTCCTCGGCTCCTGCTCGACGACCGCGCCCTGCCCGCGCAGCTCTCGTTGTCACACCACGGTTCGTACGCGGGCTTTGCTTGTCGGTTGGGTGCGATTTCGGAGCGAAGGCATTGAGCGGCCCCCACGACATCCATCGACTGGCCATCGTCAATCGCGGCGAAGCTGCGATGCGCTGCATTCGTTCCGTTAAGGCGCTTCGGGCCCTGGAAAATTCGAGCCTCGAGGCGCTCGTGCTGTACACGGACGTCGATCGAGACGCCCCGTTCGTCCGCCACGCCGATCGCGCGCTGCGGCTGGAAGCGCCAAACGGACCCGTGTCCGCTTATCTCGATCACGATCGCGTGATCGAAGCACTGACGCGTGCGGGAGCCGATGCGGTCTGGCCAGGTTGGGGGTTCGTTGCCGAGGATCCCGCGTTCGCCGATCGGCTGTCCAGCCTGGGCTTGCGCTTTCTCGGACCGTCGGGTGACGTCATGCGCGCGCTGGGCGACAAGATCGAAGCGAAACACCTCGCCCGAGAGGCTGGAGTCCCCGTTCTACCCTGGAGCCAAGGTGTCGTCGCCGACGAAGAGGCGGCGCGACGCGGCGCCGCCGAGCTGGGTTACCCGGTGGTGATCAAGGCCGCCGCTGGGGGCGGCGGCCGCGGCATTCGCATGGTGGACTCAGAGGAGGAGCTCACTGCGGCCTTCCGGTCGGCTCGTTCCGAAGCGCGTAGCGCATTCGGCGACGAGCGCCTCTTCGTCGAAAGGCGGCTGCCACGCGGGCGTCACATCGAAGTTCAAATTGCTGCAGACGCTCACGGTACCGCGATTGCCCTCGGCAGCCGCGATTGTTCCGTACAACGAAGACAACAGAAGGTGGTGGAAGAAGCGCCGCCGCCCGGAATCGCGCCCTCATTTCTGGCGGAGCTGGAAGCCGCGGCCGTCCGCCTGGTCGAGCAGGTCTCCTACCAGGGCGTCGGAACGGTGGAGTTTCTGGTGTCCGGCAGCGAGTTCTTCTTCCTCGAAGTGAACCCTCGTCTGCAGGTAGAGCACGGGATCACCGAGGAGCTGACGGGTCTCGATCTCGTCGAGCTTCAGATCCGGATTGCGCGCGGAGAACCCCTGCCCCCAGCGCGAGCCCCTCGACACGGAGTCGCCATCGAGGCGCGGGTCTGTGCCGAGGATCCCCAGCTGGACTTCCTTCCCACCCCCGGTTCGATCGCGCTCTTCGACCCTGCCCTCGGTCCGCGCTTGCGGGTGGACTCGGGCGTTGCGACCCACTCTCGCGTGCCAGCAGAGTTCGATTCGCTGATCGCGAAGCTCATCGCAACCGGGGATACCCGAGAGGAAGCGCGCGCTCGGCTGGTCTGCGCCCTGACTGATTTCGAGCTCGTCGTCGCCGGAGGCGCGACCAACAAGGGTTATTTGATCGACATCCTCGAGGCGCCGGAGTTTCGAGCAGCCAGCTTCGACACCGAGTGGCTGGATCGCTCGCCCGAGCTGCGGGCCGGTTCCGGCGAGTACGCGGTCGAAGCGCTGTTGGCGGCTGCCATTCTTTCGTATCAGCGGTCACGCGATCTCGCCCGGAAGAACTTCTACGACGTTGCGGCCACCATATCTCCCGCTTCCATCCTCGCTTCGACCGGGCAACCCATTCACCTCCGGGCCGGTCCGGAAAGCTACCGCCTGGAAGTCTTCGCGGTGGGCGCATGGCGCTATCGAGTGCATCTCGATGGCCGCGTCGCGGTCGCAACCCTCAGCGACGAACGCGCCCATTCGGCCATTTTGGAGCTGTCCGGCCGCAGCTTGCGTGTGCTGCACGACGTCTCGGAGCGGGGGCTCCGAATCGAGATCGAAGCCCATCCCTACCGGTTCAGCAGCGAGCTGGCCGGCCAAGTCCGTTCGGAGACACCGGCGGTCGTCATCGCGCTGCAGGTCGAACTCGACCAACAGGTCGAGGCCGGCCAATCTCTCGGCCTACTCGAGGCGATGAAGACCGAGATCGATTTTCGGGCACCCGTCAGCGGGACGGTCAAAGAGATCTGCATCCGGGCGGGACAACAAGTTGGAGCTGGCGAGCTGCTTCTCGTGATCGAGGCCGAGGCTCGGGATTCGTCGCTCGAGCCCCAGAGAGAGCGGCTGAGGCTGCCCCGCGGCAGCGACCCGCTCGACCTCTTCTTCTCCACCACCGATCAGTCAGACGGCGAGATCGCGGACCTTCAGGCGGCAGCAGCTGCGGACGAAACAGACCGCCGCGCCGCGATCGACGCGGCGCGCGGAGAAATTCGGCGCGTTCTGATGGGCTACGACGTCAACCCCGAACGCGGTGAACGGCTGGTCGCACTGCTCGAAACGCCGCTCCCCGAGGGTCTATCCGAGGCTTTCCGCAGCGAGCTTGCCGAGATTCGGCATGAGTTGGCGATCTTCGCGGACATCGACCAGCTCTTCGTGCGTGCACAACACGCATCGGTGTCTGGTGATGTGGGCCCGTCCAACCACGCGCGCCTGAGGGCCTACATGCGCCGAATGGCCACGGGGGGTGCCGGGATCTCTGAGGACTTCCTGACCATTCTGCGTCGGGCGCTGACGCACTACGGCGTCAGCAACCTGGGATTTTCCGAAGCGCTCGAGCGCGCGATGCTGAGAATCGTCGCTTCGCAGCTATCCACCGAGCTGCGACAGCAGCTGGTCCTGCAGATCCTCCACCGCGTACACGCGCTGGTCGAGTCGGGGGTCCACCTCGGCGACGACAAGCGCCTCGCCGACTCATTAGCGTGTATTTCGGGCCTGCGCGGCTTGCTGCACGACGCACTGGCGGATCGAGCGATCGAAACCAGCTACGCGATCTTCGAGGGGCCCGATCTCGAGCGGCAGGCCAAGCAGACAACCAAAGAGGTGGAGAGCTGGCTCGCGGCCGCGGAAGCGGAGCCCTCCCACCCTCCGAGCGCGGTCCTGGTGCACCTCGCCAACGCTCCCCACAGTGTCTTCGACCGGGTGGGTCGCTGGCTGTTGGATGCGAACCCCCTGCGCCGCGCCGTCGCGGTGGCGGCTCACGTCTGCCGCTTCTACGCGCCCACCACTCCACCGACCCACACCTCGAGCACCCTCGGGTCGATCCAGATCGAGCGGCTCGATCTAGGAAAGGGTCGCACGGTAATCGGCAGTGTCTGCAGCATCGACCAGATTCGGCCAGCCCTGGAGCGGCTGGCGCGCGCGGCGGGTGCTGCCCCGGGCGGGCGAGTCCACGCGCTCGAACTGCTGATTCCCGTGGCAGACGACGAAGACCTCGAAACTCTTCGAAAAGAGCTGTCTTCCGTCCTGGTGGGCGACCTCAACGCGGGACGGCTCACCGTGACCCGACTGGCCAGTACACCGCGGCCCGATCACCTGAGCTTCGCCTCCACAGCGAGCGGCTGGGAGGAGTGCCAAGGTCTCCACGGGCTCCACCCCGAGACAGCAGCCCGGATCGATCTCCCACGGTTGGCCGCCTTCGACCTGGAGCGGTTGGACTCCTCTGACGACATCCACTGTTTCCACCTCAGGTCTCGAGAGATTCCGGGAGACGAACGAATCTTCGTCCTAGCAGACTTTCGCGGACGATCGCCCGAGGATGGTCACGAAGCCACGCTTCACCTCGCATCGTTCGAGCGCACGTTCTTCGACGCGACTCGAACGCTTCGGCATCACCTTGGGCTGCGCGACCCGAGGCGCCGACTTCAGTGGAACCGCATCGCGGTGTTCGCATCGCCGGCCATCTTCCTGGACGATCAGGTTGCCGGCCGTCTGGCGCGCAGGCTGGCCCCCGCCACCCGACATCTTGGGCTCGAGAAGGTCATTGCGCGCCTGAATGTGCTGGATCGCGACCACCCCGAATCGGCGGCGAACCCGTTAGAAGTAGTCATCGCGGACCCCACCGGCAGCAACATGGAGCTCAGCTGGCGAACGCCGCATAGCGAACCGCTCGAGCCCGCGCGCGACTACGAGCGCAAGGTCGTGGAGGCCCGCCGACGGCGTCTGATCTACCCCTACGAGATTATTCGACTGCTGACGGGGGGCCCCACGGGCAACGGAGCAGGGGAAGCCGCCGCAGAGTCGGACCTCCCGCCCGGGAAGTTCGAAGAGTTCGACCTCGACGAGTCCTCGCCGGAGCCGGTGGCCGTGAACGTTGCGGGCCGCCGCTATGGTGCCAACACCAGCTCGGTCGTGTTCGGCGTCATCGATACGCCGACCGAGAAGGTCGCCGAGGGGATGAAGCGAGTCCTGGCGCTATCGGACCCCACCATCGGAATGGGCGCACTGGCGGCGCCGGAGTGCGATCGGATCGTGGCAGCCATCGATCTGGCCCAGCAACTTCAGCTGCCGCTCGAGTGGGTGCCCGTCTCCAGCGGTGCCAAGATCGCCATGGACAGCGGCACCGAGAATCTCGACGCGACCGCGCGCGTGGTACGTCGAATCATCACCTTTACCCAGTCGGGCGGAGTCATCCACATCATCGTCCAGGGCGTCAACGTCGGCGCTCAGAGCTACTTCAACGCGCTCGCCACCATGCTTCAGCACACGCGCGGCATCCTGATCATGACGCCTAGCGCGTCGATGGTGCTCACCGGCAGAGCGGCCCTCGAAGCCTCGGGATCCGTGTCGGCCGAGGACGAGACGGCGATTGGCGGGTTCGAACGAATCATGGGCCCCAACGGCGAAGCTCAGTACTACGCGCGCAACCTGACCCACGCCTACCGGATCCTCTACGAGCACTACCGCTACACCTTCATTCCGCCGGGCGAGCACTCGCCCCGCCGATTCGCCACCCGCGACCCCGACGCGCGTTCGATCACCGAGCATCCATGCACCCCAGAGGAAGGGCACGATTTCCGCACGCTGGGCGAGATCTTCGACGCCGAGTCGAACCTGGATCGAAAGCGCCCCTTCTCGATGCGGGCCGTGATGGGCGCAGTGATCGATCAGGATGGAGGCCAGCTGGAGCGCTGGCGCTCGTGGCAAGGGGCCGAAACCGGAATCGTGTGGGACACGCACCTGGGCGGCCATCCCATCTGCCTGATCGGAATCGAGAGCCGAAACCTCGTGCGAGAGGGTTACCGCCCCTCCGACGGCCCCGCCGTGTGGACAGGTGGGACTCTCTTTCCACTCTCTTCGAAGAAGCTGGCCCGCGCACTCAATGCGGCGAGCGGCAATCGACCGGTGGTCCTGCTCGCCAACCTTTCGGGTTTCGATGGCTCACCGGAATCGATGCGCAAGTTGCAACTGGAGTACGGCGCAGAAATCGCGCGTGCCGTGGTGAACTTCGAGGGAACCCTGCTGTTCCTGGTTGTTTCGCGCTACCACGGCGGCGCCTACGTGGTCTTCTCCCGCAGCCTGAACGAGAACCTCCGACCTTCCGCCCTGACCGGATCGTTCGCCTCGGTGATCGGCGGTGCGCCGGCTGCCAGCGTCGTGTTTACACGGGAGGTGCGTGGTCGCGTTGCTGCAGATCCACGGATCACTCAATTGCGGAGGGAAACAGGCTCGCAGGCTCGCGAGCAGCTCGAGAGCGCCTGGCAGGAGGTGCTGTTGGAAAAGCAAGCAGAGCTCGCCGCAGAATTCGATTCGATCCATAGCGTAGAGCGAGCCTGCGAGGTCGGATCACTGATGACCATCGTCGCGCCGGAGGACATGCGCAGCTATCTGATCGACGAGCTGCGGCGAGCGGGGCATTCGTGAGCCCGCGAGGCGTCGCTTCGGACTCACAGCGGGTGGCCGGACCCGGCCGCGCCGAGAAGAAGGCCGAGGTGCGGCGTCGGATCCTGGAAGCCGCCAAGAAGATCTTCTTCCGCGACGGCTTCATGAACGCCAACCTGGACGAACTCGCCGAGCTGGCCGGCGTCGCAAAGGGAACGCTTTACCGATACTTCGACAGCAAGGCACAGATCTACGTCGCCGTCCTATCTCGCAACGGGAATAGCTTCGAAACGAAGCTCCGAAAAGCGCTCGACCCAGACGCCTCACCCCTCGAAGCGCTCACTCAAGCGAGCCGCTTCTACCTTCACCACTACGTGGGTAATCCCGACTACTTCCAGATCTTCTGGGCCATCGAGAACCAAGCGGTGATCGGAGAGCTGCCCCCGCAGGTCGTGGAAGAGGTCGTCCGCCTCTGGGAACGAAGCCTGGGCACCCTGGCAGAGATCATCGAGCGGGGAATTCGGGAGGGCGTGTTCGCCCCCTGCGACGCGTGGGAGACAGCCACCATCCTCTGGACGCTGGCCAATGCGGTGATCCGCACGGAATGGTCGCCCGCCCATCGCGCCCTGAGGCGCCGTGAACTCGATTCGTTCTTCGACGACGCGGTGGGATTGACGCTGCGCGGTCTGGCGCTGTCAGCGGGTGAGACCTCGACCGGACGCGGAGTGCCGAAGTCCGTCTAGCCAGAGGCGGACGCCCCCGTTAATTCTGGCGAGGCCGGCCTACGGCGTAGAGCCCACCGAGACCGAGCGCCAATAGCGAGGCCGTGCTCGGCTCCGGAATGTTGTTCAGAAGGGTCCCACCACTGAGGCTGAGATCCGACCCCAACGTGATGGTGTCCGCCCCAGCTCCGACACTGGTATTCGACGCCGAGCCGAGCCAGAGCAAATCGATGATGGCCGTTGCTCGGGCCGAGGCCGCGAGACTTACCAGCAAGAACAGGCTTCCCAGGACCGCTACCCAGGTCCGCATGATCTGAACTCCTCGATTGGCTCTCGATCCAGACTGGAGCCCGTTACGGGCAGGCCGTCGTGCTGGCGGTCGTTCCCGATGGACCGGCGGCTCCACCGAAGGAGAGAGCCCACTGGCCAAAATCCGCGAAACCGACCGAGCCGGTGTGCGGTTGCAGGACCAGGAAGTTCGCGTCCGAGCCGCCGAAGGCCAGAGCCCAGCCACCGAAGTCGTCGAAGCCGATCAGGCCCGAGTTATTCCAGTCTGTGTCGCAGACGTTTCCACAGAGGTCGCCGTCCGCGTCGAATTGCAGGTCGTTGGAAACGTCGCTGCAATTGTCCGCGCAGTCGTCGATGAGGTCACCGTCCGAATCCGGTCCCACACACCCGGGCGGTCCCGCAAGTACGGGCGCCGAAACCATCACCAGCAGTGAAAGCGCGGCTGCTAGCGCTGTGAGTCTCATCGTCATGCTCCTCGGGCGCGGACCCCTCCGCGCACAACTCTTCTTTTCGGTGAAAAGCTCGGTGGTCGTTAGCCTGAATCGACTGGTAACCTCCCCTTCCAGTCGCGGCGGGAATTTCCAATCAGACTGCCCTTCGAACGGTGGCCCCTGCGGGAGTCAAGAGTTGTGATCTCGAGTTGCGTGAGCTGGGCGAACTCGCTGGGAAGGCTGGCTGCGGGTTGCCTGCTGGCCCTCACAACGGGTTGCACCTCCACGGGTTGCACCTCCGACTCGGAGGTCGACGCCGACGACCCCGGACACGACGAGACGGCTGCGGCGCCAATCGGGCGCCGTGCGGAGCCCGCGCGTCCGCGAGGTGTCCTGCTGATCTCGCTGGACACCCTGCGCGCTGACCACCTGGGCGCCTACGGCTACGACCGTCCGACGTCGCCAGTAATCGACGCCCTCGCACGCGAGGGCGTCGTCTTCGAGGACGTCAGCTCGACTTCGCCTTGGACACTGCCCGCCCACGCCTCCATGCTCACCGGCCTTTACCCCAACCGTCACGGGCTGAAGACGTTCGAGCGGGCGATGGCGGCGAGTCTTCCCACGCTCGCGACGCTTCTGGCCGGCAAGGGATACCAGACGGCAGCGGTCGTCAACTCTCTCCACCTCACCCAGCAATTCGGCTTGGCGCGCGGCTTCGAGCGATTTCTCTACGTCGAAGAGAGTGAAGATCGGGTCAGTCCCTCGACCTGGATCACGGATCAAGCCATCGAGTGGCTGGAGGAGCTACGAGGCCAGCCCGTCTTCCTGTTTCTCCACTACTACGACGTGCACAGCTCCTACGCGGCGCTTCCCCGCTACGAACGCCTTTTTGCTTCGGACTACGCCGGAGCGGTCGACGGCTCCAGTGAGCAGCTCGTCTCGTTCAAGCTCTCTCCCGAGTTCGTCGCCAGCTGCCGGTCGAACCCCGAGCGGGAGGAATGCCGAACCTGGGTCAAGAACCCGCTCGACGAGAACAGTAAACGGATCGAGATCGATCAGGCGGGAGCACAGCACCTGAAGGATCTCTACGACGCGGGCATCCGCCAGACTGACGCAGAGCTCGGCCGATTGATCGGCTTTCTGCGCTCCGAGGGACTGCTCGATCAGATTCTGCTGATCCTCACCTCCGATCACGGCGAGCAGTTCCTCGAGCACGGGAGCGTGTTGCACAGCGACGATCAGTATCAGGAGTTGATCGGGGTCCCGCTGATCCTGCGGGGGCCGGGTATCCCCCACAACGTCCGAGTCGATACGCCGGTATCGCTGGTGGATCTGCTGCCAACCGTGCTCGCGGTGCTGGGGGTACCCGGAGGAGCCGAGCCCTCAGATGGGCTGGATCTCTCGCCGCTCTGGCAGGCTGCGTCCAGCGGCGCGGCGGCGAATAACGTGTTCGAAGAGCGCTATCTCTTCGCTGAGGCGGCTTCGGCGAACCTCCGACTCGCGGTGAGGCAGGGCCGCCACAAGCTGATCTACGACCGCGTGACTGGGGAAGCCGAGCTATACGACCTCGAGGCGGATCCAGGCGAGCAATCGGATATCTCGGCACTCCAAAAGGAAGTCACGCTGCGCCTCCGCGAGCGTCTCTTTGAGCGCAGTGAGCAGAGCGCGGAAGGGCCTCGCGTTGAGCTCTCGCCCCAAGAGATCGAGCACCTGCGCGCTCTGGGCTACCTGTAGGTCGCTTGGCTAACCCGCCAGGGGCCCCAGCGTGCCGGTCAAGACGCTGGCTCGTCGGCCGGAGGCGGAACCTGAGGCGCTAGATCAGAGTCGTCAGGAAACTTCTGGTCGACCAGCACCCAGGGGCCGTCGCTGGTCAGGGCCTTGCGCCAGACCCAGCCCGTGACGGTGTCGGTGCGCATCAGCAGCAACTCGCCCCGCCGGTGCGTGGTGATGTCGATCAAGTAGCGACCCGTCTCCGGCACCACCACCGCACTCGCAGCGGAGGGCAGCAGCCCCATAGACTGGCCGAGCAGTACGAGAAGGCACAGCAGAATCGAACCGAGCAGCACGCGCGTCGTCAAGTCCGATTGCATGGAGCCTCTCCAGAGACCAGTAACGAAAACGCCCCGGGCTCGAAAGCCCGGGGCGTTTCAGAGATTGAACCGAGGCGAAGAGCGCCTAGCTGCGCAGGCGTCGACCCGCGGCCATCATGCCACCAACGGCCAACACGAGCAGGGAGAGTGACCCCGGCTCCGGCACGTTGATGACAGTTGCGTCGTTGAAGGTGATATCCGAGTCCGGCACTACCAGTCCGGTCTGCAGAATCGCGTCAGTCGAGGTGATGATGCCTGACAACACGCCAACTGAGGCAGCGGTATCACCCTTGTGGAACTGAAGCACGCCCAGCAGGAACTGGCCAGCCGCTGCCGGGAGACCCTTGTTGACCGACGTATGCAGAATGCTGAAGTTCCGAATCACGGTTCCGCTCAGGAACGGAATGGCGGGGCTCGACGCTGCGCTGAAGTGGTTTCCGTTCCAGCCCAGGCACGAGTAGCTGTAGTAGCCTGCCGCCATCGGGCACGCACCACCTCCGGTACCAAAGGTCCGACCAAATTGATTGGGGAGGTCCGCGATACCCGGTCCCTGGAAGTCCAGCACGCTCCACTTACCGCTTGCGAGCATGGTGGTGGCGTCAACGCTCACGGCGAGCACCTGAAGCCGGCACGGACCCGCGGTGATGGACCCGGGGTCGGTGCAATTGCCTGTGTTGGTGTTGTCGACATAGAGCCCGACAGTGAGCGTCTCCGACGTCGTACCCGTGGGGGAACCCACCGTTACCACCGAAGCCGTGCTCTGGGCGGCCGCGCTCGCCGCAAATCCGTTGGTGAACCACAGCAGATCGACCGTCGCAGTTGCGCTAGCTGAAGTCGCGAAGCCAACGAGGGCCACGAGGCTCCCAATCATTCCTACCAAAGTCCGCATTGTCCTATCTCCTCGATTCCTCGACTCATTCAATGTGTTCTCGCAAGAAAACTCTTCTGTTCGAAGTTCGTTTGTCACCTACAGCAACGCTACGGGCAGGCCAGCGTGCCAGAGGTCGTTCCCGACGGGCCGGCGCTCCCAGCAAAGGAGAGGGCCCACTGGCCAAAGTCCGCGAAGCCGACCTGCCCTGTGTGCGGCTGCAGCCCCAGGAAATTCGCGTCTGTGCCGCCAACGGCCAAAGCCCAGCCACCGAAGTCGTCGAAGCCGATCAGGCCCGAGTTGTTCCAGTCTGTGTCGCAGACGTTTCCGCAGAGGTCGCCATCCGCGTCGAATTGCAGGTCGTTGGGAGCGTCGCTGCAGTTGTCCGCGCAGTCGTCGATGAGGTCACCGTCCGAATCCGGTCCTACACACCCGGGCGGTCCCGCGAATACGGGCGCTGCGCCCCACAGCAAAAACGCGAGCGATGCTGCGAAAACTGTCAACTTCATTG
>CAXMOC010000153.1:0-14504 GCA_964194865.1 uncultured Opitutales bacterium
GGGATGGTCTGCTTCGAGAACAATCCCGAGGCGACGAATTTCCCCGTACGCCACTGTCTGTCCTACGGCAGCTTCACCGGGCCTCTTGTGTCGGACTGCACGACGAACCCCGGGCCGTCCTCTTGCTGCTTCTCCGGTGAGACCTTCAACGGGCTGCCGGCTCCGGCACTTCCCTTTTCGGGCTCTCCGATGAGCCTCAGTCGGTTTGAGGATCTCTCAGGTGACTTCGAGTGCGGTCATGAGAACTCGAACTTCCGATTGGAGGTTCCCGAACCACGCAACTCCATGGGTGACAGTGTCCTGATCCTGGAAGACGACTCGCTGGCGACGATCGGCCAACAGCTCTTCACCAACGAGACCTTTGACGGGAATGGTCGGACGTGCGCGACCTGCCACGACGCGGGCGTGGCCTTTGCGCTGACGCCCCAGGGCGTCGAGAACCGCTTCAACGACGATCCGTTGGATCCGCTCTTCATCGCCGAGAACGACCCCGTGCTCGCCGACCTCGAGAATCCCTGTCTCATGCGGCAGGGGGACCAGCGAGCCCTGATCCTGGAGAACATCGACGGGTTCGCCAACGACCCCGTGTTTCGCGGCTCGCCACACCTGCTGAACATCGCCCTGACGGCTCCCTACGGCTTGAGCGGTGGAATCCCAGACCTGCGCGCCTTCACGGTCAGCGCGGTGATCCAGCACTTCACGCAGACCCTGGCGCGAGGCGCGACGGACTTCCGGCTGCCGACGGACCCCGAGATCGATGCTCTCGAGGCCTTCATGAACTCGATCACGTTCCCGAGCGATGGAAACCTGGACCTCGACCGGATGATCGCCTTCGACGTCGCGCAGAACGGATCCGATCCGGTTCAGATCCAGAGGGGGCGAGACGTCTTCTTCGGTCCGGACGCGCAGTGCTCGGCCTGCCACTCTGGGCCGACACTCTCGCACGCGGACGGCAGCCTGGGCACCGGTACGGGAAATCTCGAGTTCGACACCGGCGTCGTCAATCGGGCCACCAATTTTGATGACGGCTGTATCGGGGGGCCTGGCGATCCAACGCTCCCGTTGCCACCGGAGGCGGGAACAGACCGCAGGTTCAGCACAGCACCGCTGGTGGGAGTCGCGAGGACCGGCCCGTTCTTCCACGACAACTCTGCGTCCACGCTGATCGAGGCGGTGCAGTTCTACGACTCCACTCACTTCCGGCATTCGCCGGCCGAGGCGCTGCTCCCAACCGAACTCTTCCTGCCCCCCAACGACTCTCGCGCCATCGCGGCGTTCCTCGGGGCGATCTCCATCGATCCGGCCATCGAATGTTCCGATTCGCTCGACAACGACGGCGATGGGCTAGCCGATTTCCCGGCCGACCCGGGCTGTGAGGACGCGAACGACGGCTCCGAGAGGTCGGCCGCTCTGATCTGCGACAACGGCGAGGACGACGACGAAGACGGGCTGATCGACCTGGACGATCCGAGCTGTGAGGATTCGACCGATCCATCCGAGAGAGATTGCTTCTGCGTCCCCAGTCGCGTCACGCCGGCGGGAAACCTCGCGAGCCTCAAGAACGTCACCGTCCAGCTCAAGGCGGAGCCAGTGACGATCGCGAGCTGCCCGAAGGGAGCAACCTCGAATCCGGTTGACGTCAACCTCCTGATCTCGGACGACGACGGGGACGTGATTGTCGATCGCACCAGAGGTGGGTTCGTGTGCATCGGCCAAGTGAACGTATTCGCCAAGTTCGGAGTCCGCTTCGAGAGGCCGAAGAACTGCAAAGACTCCGCAACCCCGGCCGCAAACGCCGCACTTGGCGACCTCTTGGTCACGGTCACCACTGATGACGGGTCGCTGAATGTAACCCGGCGGATCAATTGCAAGCGGCGAAGTCGAGAGGCGAGTCAGGCTAGATAGCTACGATATTCTCTCCGCTAAGTGTTCGCCTCGAGAAAGGCTCGCACTCGCTTGACCGTGTCGCCCACCACCTCGGGCTCCTGCCAGCTTTGGATTAGCTCGGCGTTCGGTGCAAGGCTGGCAACTTCGCGCGAGGTCGCTTCGGGGTGGTAGAGGTCGCTCCCCAGGAGAACCAGTAGCGGCGTGGTGCAATGGCGCACGAAGTCGCGGTCGACGTTGAAGAGGAAGTCGCCGTCGTACATGTTGCTACGAAACGAGTTCCAGTCGGATTCGGACACCGACGGATGCCGATCGGCGATCTCGTTCTTCCAGCCATCGAACATCTCGTAGAAGGCCTGCCGGTTCTCGCCGCTGTGGCCGATCGTCTGCTGCAAGACGGCCGAGGCGACGCGCTCGGGCGCCGCCTGAATCAGGCCCATACAGTACGGACCGCCGATGCAACCGCCGATCAGGTGACAGCGCTCGATCTCGAGATGGTCGAGAAGTGCGACATGGTCGGCCGTGTAGGTGTGCCAGCCGTCGGCGGCGCTCACGGGCGCGGTCGACTTCCCGGCGTTGCGCTGGTCCATCCCGATCACGCGGAAGGACGCAGAGAGCTCGGTGACCGGGTTCCAGGGCGAATTCTTCCAATAGCCGCTGGCCGAACGCATCCCGCCCGGGGCGAACAATAGGATGGGGAAGCCCTGGCCCCGCTCGATGTAGTGGATCTTGAGGTCGTCTTTCTCGAAGGTCGGCATGGGGGCAGAGTGCCAGCTGAGTCGTCACGAGGCCAGCTCCCGCGCCAGCCGCTCGGTGTGGCCGGTCGCGCCGATCTCCTTGTACACGGTGTGGGCTTGCTGGAGGCCCTTTGACGCGGCCCCAGCATCGCCACACAAGGCCGCCAGGCGTGCCCGTTCTTCCAAGATCTGGGGTTCGAAGACACGCGCATCGCTCTCGCGCACCAACTCGAGTGCACGGTCGAGACACGCTTCGATCGATCGGGCGGCGCTGTGGCCGGGGTCGGCCCGCAACGTGCGCGCGAGGGCGAGCTGCCCCTCGCACTCGAAGTACGCCGATCCTTGCCGCTGGCTACACGCGATCGCCTCCTCGGCCGTGGTGCGTGCCAGCTCCGTATCACCGAAGCCCAGCTGGGCCCGGGACAGCTCGGCGAGGAACTCGCCTTCGCGCTCGAGGCCGGTGTGCTGGCGAGCGATGGCCAGCGCCTCTCCGATCGACGTCGCGGCATCGCGCCACTCGCCGTGAATCAGCTGCGCGACCCCCATGGAGCGATAGGCGAAGACGCGAAGGAAGTGATTCCCGCTGGCTTCGGCGAGCCGGACGGCTTCGAGCGCGTGGCGGCGCGCTTCGCCTGCCTGCGGGGCCGGGGCTGCGTCTCCAGAGCAGTCAGCGATCCGGGTCGAAACCCAGAGCGCCCAGACGAGCGGCTCCCGCATATCGTGCGCCCGAATGACATCGAAAGACTCTGCGATCCGGGCGCGCGCCTCGTCCAGGCGCCCGAGCAACGCGAGGCTCTCCGCACCGCCCTGGAGCATCGTGCCCAAGACGCTGAAGCCCGCGGTCTCGACGCCGAGGACCGGATCACCCGCGGACAGCTCCACGGCTTGTTCGGCGAAGTCCAGCGCCTCACGCAGTGGCCCGAGACAGCGAGAGCTGTACTCCATCATCACGAGTGCAATCGCGGTCGACCCGGGGCCGACTGAGTCGTCGACGAGAGCCGCCGCCTTTCGGGCGATGGAGTGGTAGCCGCGAATGTCGCCCCGAAAACCGAGGATCGTCGCATACCCGAGATGCAGGGCGATCGCCGCGTCGATGTCGCCAGCGCTTTCGGCCAGCTCGCGACCCTCGGCGAAGAGCGCCTCCACGGCGTCCGCCGACAGCCCGACGCGCCAGCCCCCAACCATGAGAAGGCTGCGGCAGGCCTCGAGCCGGAGCGCGTCCACTTCCGGCGACGCTCCCAGCGCTTCAGTGAGCGCCAGGACCCGTTGCATGTGCCGGACACCCTGGATCGCATCGTTTCGCCCCACCCACTCCGCGGCGCGGCGGTGCCAGAGCGCGGCCGTCAACGCCTCACCCGCCTCGTCCCAGTGGTGGGCCAGCAGAGCCGCCTGCTCGTCGAGCTTGTCGGAATGCGCGGCTTCGATTGCGGCCGCCACCCTTGCGTGTGTGCGGCGGCGACGCTCGGCAAGCTGTGACCCGAGGGCGACCTCCTGGGTCAGCGCGTGCTTGAACGCGTACTCCGCCACCGGGTAGAGGGTCTGCTCGTAGATGAACTCCGCGCTCTTGAGCTCGGTGAGCGCACCGCGCAGCTCCGGGGCCTCAAGCTCGGCGGCGGCCTGGAGAATGGGCTCGCTGAACTGGCGCCCGATCACCGCTGCCGCTTGCAGCGCGCCTTTCTCTCGCTCGCCCAGGCGGTCAATGCGTGCTGCCAGCACGCCGTGTACCGACGGTGGTATGGCGAGGGCGTCGAGGGTGCCGACCAGGCGATAGGCACCGCGCGTGCCCTCGAGCTGGCCCGACTCGATCAGGCTGCGCGCCACCTCCTCGGTGAAGAACGGATTGCCGCCGGTGCGCTGATGAATCGCCTCTGCCAGACCTTCGGTGCTCGGGTCCCGGCCCACCAAGTCGCCGAGGAGTTCGCGCACCGCTTCGGGAGCCAGCGGAGAAAGCGGCAGCTGGCGGTAGTACGACTTCTGCATCCAGTCAGCGTGATACTCCGGCCGAAAGTTCACGATCAGCAGCCCCGATGAGCCAGCGATCGCGTCGACCCACTGGTCCAGGAACGCCTCACTGCCCGCGTCGAGCCAGTGCAGATCCTCGATCAGGCTGATCAAGTTCTCGCCAGTCCCACCCGGACTCGAGCGCTGCACCATGCGTCGCAACACGGAGAAGAGCTGGCGCTGCTTGGTCTCGGGATCGAGCAGAGGCACCGGCCGGTCCGGGTCGGGAACGCCGAAGAACTCGAACATCACGGGCAACACGTCGCGGAAGCCATCATCCATCAGCAGCATGCGCCCGGCGATCTTCTCGCGCGCGATCCGGTCGGAGTCACCGTCCTCGATCCCGTAGTAGTCGCGGAAAGCCTCGAGCATGGGCAGGTAGGGCACGTTCGCTCCGTGCGCCACCGCGTGGCCCTCGTTCACGCGGCTACCGCGCGCACGACAGCGCTCGACGAACTCGAAGCACAGCCGACTCTTGCCCGTGCCCGCTTCCGCCACCACGCCGACCACCTGGCCGTTTCCGGCCTGCGCCTGCGCGAGCGCGTCCTCGAGCATTTGCATGTCGGGGTCGCGCCCGACGAAGCGCGTGAGCCCGCGCGCACGGGAGATGTCGAAGCGCGTGTGTGCAGAACCCAATCCGACCAGGCGATGTACGGGCACCGGTGCCCCCACACCCTTGAGCTTGAAGTCGCCAAGGCTCTCTAGCTCGAAAAACCCCTGCACCAAGAAGGCCGTGGCGCCGGTCAGGAAGCAGGCGTCCGGCGACGCCAGAGACTCCATGCGTTGCGCCAGTCCTACACTGTGACCCTGAGCGGTGTAATCCATGCGCAGGTCGTCGCCGATTCTCCCGACCACGACCTCGCCGGAATTGAGGCCCATGCGCACCGCGAATCCGACCCCGTGGTTGCGCTTGAGCTCGGTCACATAGCGAGATATCTCCTCTCGCAGCTGGAGCACCGCGTAGCAGGCGCGCTGTGCGTGATTCTCGTGCGCGATCGGCGCGCCGAAGAGGGCCATGATTCCGTCGCCGGTGTACTGGTTGACCGTACCCTCGAAGCGATGAACACCCTCTGACAGGATCTTGAAGAATCGGTCGAGGATCTCATGCCAGGCCTCGGGGCCGAGCTGCTCGGCCAGCTCCATCGAGTCCATCACGTCCGCGAACAGCACGGTCACCTGTTTGCGCTCGCCCTCGATCCCCGACTTCGACTGGAGGATCCGGTCGGCCAGATGCTTGGGCGTGTAGTCGCGAGGCGCGCGTTGTGGTTCCGGGGGTTCGATCGAAGACGGAGTCTCACCGCCAGCCCAGGCGAGTGCGCGGCCATCCCGCGCGGCCACCCGTTGGATCTCGACCAACTCGTCGATCAGCTCGTCGAGGGCGTCTTCGTCGAGGTCGAATTCGCGCTGGAGGGCGCGGAGGGAGACGCGCCCGTTGCGTTCTAGAAGGACTCGCGCCTTCTCGACGGTCTCCATGAAGCTCATTCGCAGCCGGCCCCTCCGCGGTCTCGACCCGATTCTATCCCCTGAGGCGGCGCCCTGAAACGATTGTTGACCCCCTGTAACAGTTTGTGATTCCGGTCCCAACGTGAGACGCTTGCCGCATGCCTGAGCTCCACGAACAGTCGCTGGGGTGGCTCCGCTACTTGCACCGCAAGGCTACGACTCCGGACAGCTGGGATCGGGACGGGCGCCCGCACGAGCACTGGGACAACCGTACGGGCGCGCCGATGCTCTCGTGGCACCGCTTCGACCTGGTGGACTCGAGCTACGCGCTGGCGCTGATGTGCGACGTGACGCCGGCCTGGCGCGAGGTGTACAGCAAGATCCTCGACGAGCTGTGCGCCCGCCACACGGGTTGGTGGGCAGCGTCAGATTGGCTCACGCAGTTCGGCCACGACCCGGATCGGGAATCCTACCCCGACGCCTATCGGCCGCTGATTCCGGAGAAGCACTGGAGCCACTACGACGTGCCCGGCTGGACGGCCAACGGCATCGAACCCTACGGCGTGCAGATGGACCCGATCGCAGCCGACGGCATGTTGTTCTTCAAGGGGTTCTTCGGCCTGTTGCTGGGAATTCAGCGCTACGTGTCGGGCGACGACAAGTGGAACGAGCCGTTCGAGATGATCCGCGACGGCGAGCATCGCTTCAGCTGGACCTACTCCGGCATTGCCGCGCACCTGGCCGGGCAGTGGCACAACCGGCGCATCGGCTGCCACTGCGAGAACACCAAGATCTGGCCGTACTCACTGAGTGCCGCGGGCCTCGGTCTGAGGCTCCACGATCAGCTGCATGGCACCCAGCATCACAGCGCGTTCGACGCTTGGTGGGAGCACGCAAGAGAGAACTACATGTCGTGGCAGGGCGACAAGCCCATCGGCTTCGACCTCTACTACGACCCGGTGATCGATGAGCACCACGGCCACGGGCCGGGTGGCCTGGCGCTGCCGGCCTGGTACCTGGCCCCGCAGCGGCGAGAGGTGGCGCAAGCTGGCTGGGAGCTCAGCGCGATGCTGTCCGGCGCGCTCGGCGACGGTCCGATCGCCGGGCTCGACGATCCCCTGAACGCGGTAGCGCTGCTTCAACTCGCTGGCGAGTTCGGCGACGACTCCATCCGGGAACGGGTCTGGGACGCCGCTGAAGAATTCCTCGAGCCGTCCTGGGACCGCAGCAGCGGAGAGTTCACGCTGGGCTTCGGGCTCGGAGAGCCTCACCCTCGCGGGCAGCTCAACGCCCGGGCGATGGCGGCTCGCGCCTGCTCGGCGGGTGCGTGGGCCCGCATCTTCAACCAGCCCAACCTCAGCAAGTTCGACGAACCCACAGTCGTGGGTGTGGACTTCCCGGCCGTGGCGCTAAGCGAGGCTCGCTGGAACCCCAGCCGCGGCGAGCTTCGCGTTCGCGCCGTCGCGACGAACGAGTCGCGCGGCGCTGGCCTCACGCAGTTCCGCGTGACGAACGTTGCCAGCGCCGCGGGCTGGACCTTGCGGTCGGACGCAACCGAGGCAATCCAACTCGGATCCACTGCGGGCGACGTGCTCGTCGAGATTCCAGCGGATGGCCGCGCCTGGACGATCAACGGAGGTTGAGCGTCGCGCTGCAATCTGCGGAGTGGTTCCGAGTTACCTCGGGCTTCGCCTCATCGAGTTCTCCGCTGAACTCTGGCTGCCGCTCCAGGGCGTGAGGACTTGGAGCGCAGGTCGGGTCCCTTGGACTCGTCGAGGGACTTGCGGGTGTCACCCGGGGCTCGAAGCCGGGCATAGCTCTCGTGGTAACTCCCGACCCCGGTGTTCCAGCTGCCGATGCCGCCCGCGTAGCACTTGTAACCCATCAGGTCCTGGAGCTTCTTCGGGTAGGTCTTGGCTTCCTCGAGCGGAATCGACAGGAACCAGTTGGTGAAGGGCCGGATCCAGCCGGCGTGGTAGGAGACCTGAAGGCCGAGCCGCCACTCGTCGGAGTAGTTGTTGGCCGAGCCGTGCAGGAGGGCGTGGTCGAAGACCAGGATGCTGCCTGTCTTGATCTCCGGCTGGATGGCGTCCTTCATCCCCTCCGGGTCCTGGCTGAAGACGAGGTCCAGAGAGTCCCGTTGACTGCCAGGCAGAATCCGGGTGCCGCCCGTGTGAGCGTTGAAGTCGGTCAGCACCCACATGGCGGTGCAACCGATGGGCTTGAAATGGGGACGCGGCACTGGGATCAGCGCGTCGTCGGGATGGATCGGCTGAATGTTGACCTTGCCGGGTTGGACGTCCATAGCCGAGAAGGCCGACAGCAGGACGTTCTTCCCCAACACCGCTTCGACCAGCTGGAGCACCTCTTCGTGTATGGGCACCTGGTGGAAGACGGGATCGAGACGCAATAGGCCGGCGGTGCGCATGAAGGAGAAGTCGTCGTCGTCGGTCGGCAGGTCCTCGAGCGGGCCGACGCTCGCAACCTCGCACTCCCGGACGCGATCCTTGAGCGCCTTGACGAGGTCAGGCGGGATGGCGTTCTCGATGACGGTAAAGCCGTCTTCTTCGATCTCTTTCAGGTGTACGTCGAGCTGCGCTTGGTCCATGGCCTTGCTCCCAATCTGTCACCTGGAAGTGTGAACCAAGGCACGATCCAGTTCAACTCTTTCTTGCGAACCCGGGTCCTTGTACGCCTTCCAACTCTCCCCGGGGCGGACAGAAGGCTAGCTGCGGCTGGCGATGTACCTCGCGTAGCCATCCGCCAGGGCCCGCAGGTCGGGGTCTTTGACGAAGAGAGGCTCGAACTTCTCCCGCGCCTTTTCGCGTTTCGCCGGGAGGTACTCGGTCGGCCAAAAACCCTCGTGCGGCTCATAGGACTGCAGCACATTCCGGGCGACCGTCGCCTTGTGCACCTCGTCGACTCCGTCCGCGATGCCCATCGTAGGAGCAGAGGCGTACATCGCCTGGATCGGCGTGAGGTTCGTCGTTCCGAGCGACCCGAGAATGTGCAGCGCGTTGAAGGACACCTCGCGGAGCACCTTGGCCATCGTGTACTTGACCGCGGCGATATCGGTGCGGGTCTCATGGGTGCTGGAGTTGTCGATCTTCCAGGCCGTTTCGAGCACGAAGAGGCGGAGCATCCGGATGGAAGCGTACGAGTCGGCAATTTTCTCCTGCACCATCTGGTGCTCGCTGATGATCTTGCCGTGCGACTCCCGGCTGAGGGACCGCTCGCACATCATGTCGAAGGCCAGCTTGCATTGCGCGATCGTGCGCATCGCATGGTGGATTCGGCCACCTCCTAGCCGACGCTGCGCCAGGACCCGGGCGCCGTCCTCGGGGCCGAGAAGGTGATCGGCCGGCACCACCACGTCGTTGTACTTGATGTGATTGTGCAAGCGGGGCTCCGGCATAATCTCCACACCGGGCGTATCTCGCGGGACGACGAACATGCCATTGGTGCACATCACGAAGAGGATGTCCGCCGCACGACCGGCGCTCGTGAACCACTTCTCGCCGTTGATCACCCATTCGTCGCCGACGCGTAGGGCATGCGTCTTGAACAGCCTCGGGTCGGAGCCGCCCTGCGGTTCGGTCATCGAGTATGCGGACCAGATTTCCTGGTTCAGCATCGGCACCAGCCAACGCTTTTTCTGCTCTTCGGTGCCGTAGGCGGCGAGCATCTCCATGTTTCCGGTGTCGGGCGCGGCCGCTCCGAAGATCTGTGGCGCCGAGCCGTAGCGGCCGAGGATCTCGTTGAGTAGGCCTAGCTTGAGCTGCCCGTAGCCGGGTCCGCCCAGGTCCTTGTCGAGGAAGAGCGCCCAGAGCCCCTGCTCCTTGACCTGGTCTTGCAGCGGCTTTACGAGTGCCTTGATCTTGGGGTCCTTGGACCGCACCGCGTACGGAAAGACGAGGTCGAGAGGCTCGATCTCGTTTCGGCAGAACTCTTCGACCCAATCGAGTTTCTTCTGGAAGTCCGGTTCAGTGGAGAAATCCCAACCCATCTCTACGCCTTAGCCTCCGTTGATTCGCCGCTGCCGGCGGTGCGCTGCCGCTACCTTCGACGGTCCCGACCTCTCGCCGCGAACGCGGCGCGCTCGAAGATTCTAGCTCGTCACGGGAGCCCGGCACTGCGCAGGTCTTCTGTGGCCTCGTTCTTGTCGAATCCAAATCCGAGGGCCACTCCAGCCGCTGACTCCGCGGTGAGATCGGGGTTCACGCGCAGGATCTCCCTCACCAGTGCGCGAGCCTCTTCATGGCGCCCCTCGGACTCGTACAGGGCCGCCAGCGGGATGCGCGCCCTGATCATGTCGGTGTTCGCTGCCCGAGCGTCTTCCCAAAGCTCTACGGCCTTGTCCGTACGACCCGCGGCGAAATTGACGCTGGCCACGCCATCCTGAAGCCCCGGCGGGGCCTTTGGATTGAGGCGCATGGCGCGGGCGGCCGATTGCATGGCAGCCACGAACCTTCCCTGGCGAGCCAGCACGAATCCCAGCGTCATATGCGGAAATTCGACATTCGGAGCGAGTTCCACGGCCCTCTCCGCAGCAGCGAGCGCCTCCGCCACCCGGCCCTCGCGAAGGTGAACGTTGCTCATGACCACGTGGCCCGGGACAGTGGATGGGTCCAGAGCGAGCGCTCGGCTCGACAGCTCCGCGGCGCGGTCCAGCAAGGCTGGATCGAGGTTCCATCCACTGATGTACTCGATGAAGTATGTACTCCCGGCCATCCCGTAAGCCATCGCGAAATCCGGGTCTTGCTCGATTGCCTGCTCGAACTGGTAGCGCGCCTCTAGATTGCCCTCTCGGGTTCCGCGCTCCATGTGAGCGATTCCTCTCCACACGGCGTCCTGAGCCTTGAGATCGCGACTCGATCGGCGAGCGATCCGCTCGACCGCCGCGGACCGCATCTCCACCTTCATGGCGATCAGGATCTGCTGTGAGATCTCGGACTGGAGAGCCAAGATGTCGGAGAGCTCGCGGTCGTAACTCTCGCTCCACAGGTGGAAACCGGTGGTGACATCGATCAGCTGCGCGGTGATCCGTACCTGCCCCTCCGACTTGCGGACGCTCCCTTCTAGGACGTAACGCACCCCGAGGTCGCGCCCCACGTCTTTCACCTTCACGGCTTGTCCCTTGTACGTGAAGGCCGAGTTTCGCGAGATGACGAATAGCTCCGGAACACCGGCAAGATCGTTGATCAGCTCCTCGGTGATCCCGTCGCTGAAGTACTCCTGCTGCGGGTCGTCGCTCATGTTCGCGAACGGCAGCACCACGATGGAGGGCTTCTCGGGCAATGCGGGATCGACGGGAGGGCCGGAGAGGCCGACGAGATCGATGACGAGACCGAGCGGGCGGGGCCAGCTCGCCCAGAGGCCGAGTGCCAGCAGCAGCACCACCGCGGCCGTCGCAACCAGCGCCGTGCGGAGACGTTGGGGCCCCCGCTCCGGCGGGGTCGACGCGGGAACAAGCGCTTCCGGCTGGCTTCGTGGCTGGACCCGGTAGACGCGGACCTGTTCCGGGATGTTCTTGACCGTCTGATCGCCAAGATCTTTGAAGCCGACGTCGATCTTGTTGCGCACCTGCTCGTGCACGGTCGCCGAGATGCAGACACCGCCGGCCTCGGCCAACCCCTCCAGCCGCGCTGCGATGTTCACGCCGTCTCCGTAGATTTTGTCTCCCTCCACCGAAACGTCGCCCATGTGGACGCCAATCCGGAAGTCCATGCGGCGTTCGTCGGAGAGGCTCGCGTTGAGTGCTCGGAGCACCCCCTGGATCTCGACCGCGCAGCGGACCGCATCGAAGGCCGTTGGAAACTCGGCCAGGAGATTGTCGCCGGGAGTGTCCACGACGCGGCCGCGGTGCCGTCGGACGCGCATCGCGATGTCTTCGCGATAGTCCGTCAGGGTGTGGATCGTGGCGGCTTCGTCCTCGGCCATGAGCCGGCTGTAACCGACCACGTCCGCACTCAGAATCGCGGCGAGCTTGCGCTCGATTTCAGGGACCATCCGATCTCCCCTGCGCGAGAGCCAGTCTACTCCGCGCGCCGGTGAGGTGGGACCATTCTAGGCGACCCTGACGGCTCGTCGCGAACGTCGCCGCAGGGAGCCGGCAGCCGAATCAGTCCGCCAGCCCCATCTTCTCCAGGGCCGCTTGGAAGCGAGGGTCGTCGCGGAGGGGGTCGAAGCGGGGATTGACCTTGAGATAGTTCTCGAGGTTGAGCGTCCGCTCCTCGACGCTTGCCTCGAGGCAGCGGAGCGCTTCTTCGTGACGACCGAGCAAGACGAGTTGCTGGATTCCGATGAGAGGACTCGAGGTACACTCGAGCCCGCTGCTGGCTTGTCGGATCTCGAGCAAGGCGGTCCACGCCCCCGTCATGCCCCGTTCCCCGTACGCGCTTCGAAGCGTTCGCTTTGTTTCTGGCGGTAACCCCACCCGGATCATGGCGTCGAACGCCTCGGCCTCCTGCCCCAGTACGGTGTAGGCGTCTGCGAGGACGAGCATTGGGAGGCTCGGTTCGACCTCGGCGGCCCGCTTCAGCAAGCGAACTGCGTGTTCGGGGTCCCCAACGCGGACATGCGCCCAGCCGGCTAGGGCCAATCCCCAGAAGCGGAGTGGATCGAGAGAGACCGCCTTGTCCATCAGCTCCAGCCCGCCCTCGACATCTCCGAGCGCGATACGGACGCTACCGAGCAGCGCGTGGACTTGTGCGTTGCGGGGGTCTCGCTCGATCGCGAGCTCGTACTCTGCCACCGCCGCCCTGGGCTCGTAGCTGAACTCATGGACCGCCCCTAGGACCACGTGGGCTGCGGGATTCCGAGAGTCGATCTCGAGCGCTCTCGTGGCGAGCTGTTCTGCCCGCCGGAGGTTGTCCTCGTCCAACTCGTACCCGAAGCGCCGCAGCCCCACATAGAGAAACCCAAGTGTCACGAGCGCGTCGACGTACTCGGGATCCAGGGTGAGCGCTTTCTGGAGCGGCGCGATCGCGGCGCGCATCATTTTCTCGGTTCCCTTCTCGTACGACAGCCTCCCCTGCAGGTAGCTCTCGTACGCTTCCAGGCTCTTCGTCGGCGGCAGCTCCTGGCGACCGACCAGCACGACCTCTAGAGCCATGGCGACTGCACGCGACACCTCGTCCTGGACCACGAAGATGTCGGCCATCGGTCGCTCGTAGGTCTCCGACCAGAGGTGGAAGCCGTCCTCGACGGAGATGAGCTGGGCGGTGATGCGCAGCCGATCGCCAGACCTGCGGACGCTGCCCTCGATCAACGCGTCGACGCCCAGCTCCTGGCCGATCTCGGCAGAGGTGAGCCCGCGGCGCTTGACTACTTCTGCCGTCGTCCGACCCAGGACCCTCAGGCTTGGGGTTTGGGCCAGAACGTTCGTCAGCTCTTCGCTCATCCCGTGAGCGAAATACTCCTGATCGCCTAGCGGGCTCAGGTCGTCGAAGGGCAGGACGACTAGCGAGGTCAGTGGCTTCCGCTCCGTAGCCGGCGAAGTCGACTCTTCTCGCAGCAGCCACCATCCCACCAGAACGAGCCCCAACAGCAACACGATCCCTGCCGCGATGGGCCACCCGGACTGCTTCGTGGGCATCGCGCCTGCCGCCTCGGGCGACTCCACCGCATAGGCACGCACCCGCTCGGGGATGTTCTTCAACTGCTGCTCACCCAGGTCGCGGAACGCGAAGCTCGTCCGGTCCGCCACCTCGCGGTGCATCTGCGCCGAGAGGCAAACACCTCCGGGCTCGGCGAGCGCCTCCAGCCGGGCCGCCACGTTCACGCCAGTTCCGAAGAGGCGCCCCTCCTGCGCGCGGACCTCACCCAGATGCAGACCGATGCGGAACCCCATCTTCCGCTCGGGCGTCAGGTCGGTGTTCAAGGCCGCGACCACGCGCTGGATTGCGACCGCGCACTCCAGCGCCTCGACGGCGCTCCCGAACTCGACGAGGAAGTTGTCCCCCGTGAAGTCGACGAGCCGACCCCGGTGCTGATGGACGTGAAGCTCCACCTGCTCGCGCCGCAGATTGATCGCGCGGATGGTGGCTTCCTCATCTCCGGCCATGAGGCGGCTGTAACCCACGACGTCAGCCGAGAGGATGGCGGCGAGGTGGCTTTCGGCCTGTTCGGAATCCACAGCCTTGCCGGCCCCCACTGAGGTGGGACCATTCTAGACGACCTGCTTCTCGACCGTCACGGCGTGCTCGAGCCCGATGGACTCGAGAGATCGGACGGCATCCCTCAGGTGGCAACAACGCCCTTGGGATCCATCGCTAGTTCAGTGGAGGCGTCGAATAGAATGTCAGCCGGTTTTCGCGGGCGGCGACGAGCATTTCCTGAGCGTGGGCGTTTTCCGGATACTTCGCACAGTAGTCTTCGAGCATCCGCAGGCCTTCGGTCTTGCTGCCGTGCTCGAGCTCGATCAGCCCGAGCGTGTAC
>CAXMOC010000154.1:0-1693 GCA_964194865.1 uncultured Opitutales bacterium
GCTCCATGCCGACATCGTCGCGAAGGTCGCCGAGATCCTGTCGTCCTCGCCCAGCCGCGTCAATCTCGTGCTGCAAGAACTGCCGGCTGAGTGGGCCATGGAAGGCGGCGAGGTCCTGCCAACCCCCGGCAGCGAGGGCGACTGGATGAAAACGCATTGGTCCGCCGACGATGAGGGCACGGACGCCCCAGCGCACCCCGCAGCACGATGAAAAAGAAAAAGGGGGCTGACCGCTCTTTCTAGGGGTCGGAGCTACGTGGGGCCGGTGACCGACATCATCGACGCTGCGCCTCATGACAGCACGCTTTAACAAGAACGGCGGCCTTCGGAACACCCGCCCTCCGTGGGTCGCCGGTTTGTTCGTGGGAATGGACCTCGAATAACCGGGCTTACTCCCGTTGACGCGCCGGGGCTGTGCGGCGGTGAGTAAGGCCGGGTGTTCCTGCCCGAGCAGCAATGACTGTTGTGGCGCACATGTGCCAAGCGTTTGCGGCCAAGCGCATCGGCGTAGGCCGTGCGGCCTGTCCTTTTCCCTGCGTTTTTAGCCCGGTTGCCCTTGGGACGGTGGCTGACGCTGACCCTGACGCTGGCGCTGACACCGGCCCTGACGCTGACACTGGCGCTGACGCTGGCCCTGACGCTGCGTGCTACGATCCCGTCGGTGACTTCGACTGCCGGCAGACTGACTCGCTACCGTTCCCGGCTCCGGATGGCTGCCGCTACGGTGCTTGCGGTTCGGCTTGTGGTCGCGGCGAGCGCGGCGGGGCTGGCTTCTTTCGTGCTGGTTGCCTGGGTTCTGGGGCCGATGTCATCGGTCGTTTGGCTGTGCATCGGCTGGGCTGCCGTGTTCGGGATGGTCGCCGTCGCCGTTGGGTGGTCGTTGCAGCCGCTTCGGAAGCTGCGCGGGCATGGGGCCCTGGGACTGGTCGCGAACCAGGATCCCGCCCTCCTCTCACCCCTTCAGAGCGCGTATGAGCTTCAAACCGAAACCGTCTTCTCGCGCGAGCTCATCGTGGCGCAGCGCATCGGGTTGCTCCGTTCGCTCGACCGATCGCCCGCGCGAAAGTTCATTCCCTGGCAATGGGTCGTTCAGCCGGCGTTCGCTGCGGCGATCTTCGTCGGGGTGATCGCCTGGGGATCGCTGGGCCTGGATCGCGCGTCGGGCGGACGGTATGCGCTGCTACACGTCGAGGGGGGCGGCACGGACGGCGTGCGCGTCAGTCGCGTCGTCGCTCGTACGGATGCGGTGCTCGTATTCCCCGACTACATGGGGCGCCAAAGCGAGCATGTCGAAGACGCGGATCACCTCATGGTGCCTCGTGGAACCGCGGTTGAATACAGCATTACCCCGATCGGTGATGCCGCACGTGTGATCGTAGAGCTTCCGGGTCGGCACGTGCAGACCGACCGAGTTGGCGACCAGTTCGTCGCCTCGTTCGTGTCCGACATCGAAGGACCGATTGAAATCTACGTAGAGTCCGCGGCAGGCGAGAGACGCGTCGATTACCAATCCCGGTCGATAGAGGTCGAGGCGGATCAGCCACCCCTCGTCCTGCTCGCCAAGCCGACAAAAGATCTCGTCGTCGAGCCACGAGAGCCCGTTACTCTACGACACGTCGCCTCCGACGATTACGGCGTTCGAGAGATCACCCTGATCATCAAGCTGCCCAACGGCGAGCATATGCGCCGCCCG
>CAXMOC010000155.1:0-14368 GCA_964194865.1 uncultured Opitutales bacterium
CAATGAGTTCTGCACGATCATCGGCGGGAAGCTCGGTCTGATCGACAACGAGACGGGAGAAGAGCAGATTTTCGTCACGGGCGACAGCTTCTTTCTACCAAAGGGCAGCAACCTGACGTGGGTGATCTACGAGACGGTGTCAAAGTTCTACCTGGTGGCTTGAGGGAGGTGGCGTGTCTGTAGGTCTATCGAACGAACTGCCCGTCGAGATACGCGCCTTCCTAGCGACTCGGCGTTCAGCCGAGCCGCACCAGGCTGACCGGTAACGCGACGGCGCTACCGCCAGGCTGTACCACTTTATTTGAACGAGAGACATTGTCAGCTGCTGCGCTTTGTTAGAGCGGCCACCCGATCTCGGAACTGGTAGGCGACGAAGCACCCTCCGGGCGCGAGCGAGGACCAGACCGCACGAATGATTCGCTGTGCGAGGGCGAGCGGCGACACCCTGCTACGGCGCAAGGGCGCCTGGAGTTGGGCCGCTCCTCAGGGGGTGTAGCCGAGCTCGCGGAGTCTCTTGATCTCCTCGGGTGTTAGAGGGGTGGCGGGCCGAAGGATGTCGGCCCTCGCCTCGGCCGCGCTCCGCATGAAGCGAGACAGTTGCTTTCGAAGCTGGTCGGCGACTCCTCGCTGCGAGTCCGCGACATTGGTCCTCTCTTCGGGATCGCGCTCCAGATCGTAGAGCGCGAACTTGCCGGTGATCGGGTCGAGGTGAAGGGTGTAGCCTCCTTGCCGGACAGAGCGGGTGCTGTCCTTGAAGCTGTGCCGATGGTCCGCTTCTCCGAAGAGGGGGCGGTTCTCGAGCCACTCGCTCTCTCCCTTCCAGAGGGGGCTCAGGTCCACTCCGTCGAGGTTTTCCGGTGCGGGAATTTCGAGTAGGGCAAGCAACGTCGGAGCGATGTCCACCAGGGAAACCGGGGTGGAGACTCGAACCGCCTTTGGGACCCCGGGCCCCCGAATCGTCAGCGGAACGCGCAACACTTCCTGAAACTGGGTGCGACCGTGCAACACACCTCCGTGTTCTAGAAATTCCTCACCGTGATCTGAAGTGAGCACCAGCAGGGGGTGATCGAGCAGGCCGCGATCCAGACGTGAGAGGAATCGAGCAAGCTCCGTGTCCATCTGCCGGATCCCCGCATCGTAGAGGTCGACCAGATGGCCCACGTCCTGTTGGTTCAATGTCCGCCGTCCGTGGCGGACGTCCATGAGCTGAGAAGTGGATCCGTCGAATTCGCCTTCGTATTCGTTCGCGAATTGGCGTTCGAAGTTCGGTAGCGAACGGTAGTCGCTGTGGACGTCATAGTAGTGGAGGAAGAGAAAGATCGGCTGATCTCTGGGTTCCTCCAGCCATTCGATCGCCTGATCCGTGATCTCGGTAGAGGGTTTTACCGGTTTCTCCTTGACCCCTCTGAAGCGTCGAAATCCCCGGTTGAGTCCGTAGCGACGACTGAGAGTATAGGAATTTACCAAGGCCGCTGTGTCGTAACCCGCGCCCGCGAGAATCGAGGCCAAGGTAGGTATTGTCGCATCGAGCGCGCGGTCAAAGGAGATGATCTGGTGATGGCTCGGGTAGAGGCCGCTCAGTAGCGAGACGTGAGCGGGCAGTGTCCAAGGTGACGGAGAGGTGACATCCTCGAAGAGAACTCCTGCCTGGGCCGTCGCATCGAAGGTGGGCGAGGTGGGTCTCGAATACCCGTAGGCTCCGAGATGATCCGGGCGAAGTGTATCGATGGAGATGAGGATGACGTCCGGCCGCCGCAGCGGACTCGAATCCTCTCCCGAGCACGCGACGCAAAGCGCGGCTGCGTACAGAATGGGTAGGCGAATGCGCTTGAGACACGTCATCGTCGCAACGTATGAACATAGCTCGGCGACGAAGTCGGTCTGTCAGTCAGCAACGCAGATTGGCCACCGAGGGCTTCGGGCGACCTCTGGTAGTGGTCTGGTGTTCCGGTTGTCCATCGCGGCTGTCACGCATTGAACGCCGGGACTAGGCGTCAGGCTCCGCGACGACGCGTAGAATGCCGCGCCGCAGCCGCGCGTTCAGAATGTCCGCCAGCCGGGTCTGACATCGATGTTGTTCATGGGTGGGGGGTGCTCGTGGTCCTGGGCCGGCGCAAACAGATCGCCCTGACGGACTGTCGCGGTCTACTCCTGCTCGGATAGGGGCCTTTCACCGTCAGCGCGATCGTCAAGCGCTCTCCCAAAACGCCTTTTTGGCCGCGATGGGCGTATCCTTTACGGGTTCCTATTCGTCCTGCCTGGTGGCGACGCCAGCCGGGGAATCCAGGAAATCTGGAAGCCCGAGGATTCACGTATTCGGGAGGATTCGACATGAGCGTCTGCGTATTGATCGGAACCGCCAAGGGAGCCCTCATCTTGCGGTCGGATTCGAGCCGGGGGAGATGGGAGTCGAGTGGACTCGAGCTCCGGGGATGGCTCGTTACCTCTTTTGCCAGGGACGCCGGGGGTCGCTACTTCGCGGCGGTCACACACGATGTCTACGGCTCCGCGATCCTGGTGAGCGACGACCTCAAGAGCTGGGAGCAGCTCGACAACGCGCCGCGCTACGGCCCGAACGAGACGGGCAATGAGACCCACCTTCGCATCATCGGTGCCATGGACCCGATGGGGCAGTACAAGGCGGGTGGGCGCTACGTGGACCAGATCTGGAAATTGCACACGGCGGGCGATGTGCTCTATGCCGGGGTGTCCGAGGCGGGCCTCTTTCGAAGCGACGATCGCGGCAAGACGTGGCAGCCAATCAGCGGCCTCAACGACCACAAGAGTCGGGACGGCTGGGTGGCGGGCTTCGGAGGCCTCTGCGCTCACACCGTGCTGACGGATGCGAAGAACCCCGATCGCATTTGGGTTGGGATCTCGGCGGCCGGTGTCTTCCGGTCCGATGATGGCGGTCGCACCTTCGAACCAAAGAATGACGGTGTCAACAGCGCCGATGAGGGCTTCTGTATCCACTCCTTGGCCCACGACCCCGAGCACGCGGACGTAATCTTTAGACGGGACCATCGGGGCGTGTACCGCAGCAACGATGCGGGTGACTCCTGGCAAGTGATCGAGAACGGCCTCCCGACCAGCGAGCTCAGCGACGGACACCGTTGCTGCTTCGGATTCGCGTGCGAGATGGATGCGGCCAGCCAATCCGTCTTCATCGTGCCGCTGGAGAGCGACGGCTTTCGCTACCCGCACGACGCCAAACTCAGCGTCTACCGGACCCGGGATGCCGGCGCGAGCTGGCAGAGCCTCCGAAACGGGCTGCCGGACGATTGCTACGCGAACGTGTTGCGCGGTGCGATGGCCCTCGACGAGCTCGACCCTTGCGGCGTGTATTTCGGAACGACGAGCGGTTCGCTCTACGCCAGCGCCGACTGTGGCGAGACCTGGAATCGACTGGCGTCGGATCTACCCAAGATCCTGTGCGTCGAATCGTTCCAGGAGTAGTTGTTGTGACCCGGGTGACCGTTCGCCTGCCACCCGTCCTCACGCAGATTCTGTCATGTGATCGTCGCATCGACGTCTGCGGTCACACCGTGGGAGACGCCCTGCGAGATCTCGTGAACCAGCAACCCGGGCTCGCGCTTCATCTCTTCGACGACACCGGTTCGCTGCGACGCCTGGTGCTCTGCTTCTGCAACCAGGACGACGTCCGCGGTGAGGATGGCCTCGCCCGAGTTCTCCAGCCCGGCGACACGATTACACTCGTCAACTCGGTTGCCGGCGGCTAGAAGCAGACGAGATCGCACGACAAGGAGACGCGCCAGATGAACGGACGTAAGAAGGCACGTGCCGTGGGTTTCAACCATGTAGCCCTCGAAGTGGGTGATATCGACGAAGCTCTGAAATTTTACGGGAACTTTCTCGACTTCGAGTTGCGCGGAAAGAGCGAGAGCATGGCGTTCATCGACCTGGGAGATCAGTTTCTCGCACTCCAGACAGGTCGTCGACAGCCAAGGGACGATGGTCGACATTTCGGCCTCGTGGTGTCGGACAAAGAGGCGGTTCGAGCCTCGCTGGAAGAGCACGGCGTCGAGATCCTGCCAGGCCGCTTCCTCGATTTCTATGATCCCTGGGGCAATCGAATCGAAATCGTCGGCTACACCAATATTCAATTCACGAAGGCTCCCTTTGTGCTTCGCGGGATGGGTCTTGGAGATCTTCAGAAATCCGACGCGGCTCTGCAGGAACTGATCGACAAAGGCATGGCTCCGGACTGACGAGGCGCGCGCGCCGCGAGGGCGGTCGGGTCGGTCCCCGGCTCCGCCGGGAATAGATCGGTGTCGTCTCGATCTCGAATCAGCGCTCTTCATCGGCCCGAGGATCGCGATTTCGCGCGTCTCCGAGATGCTCATCGATGACATGGCGGCGCTCGAGGCGACGGGCGTCCGAGTGCACACCATCCTGGGCAGTGAGCGACTCCCGGCCCTCGGGCCCAACCTGATGGACTAATTCGAAGCGTCCGGCGGCCTTCGAGTGCGGCCTCGCCGACGGGGCCGACCAGGCGGCGGTGGTCAAGGGCCTGTTGGCGTGACAAGAAGACGGCGTGACCAGGGTGGGGTAGCCCCGCTGGAAGCGCACACCGCCCTAGACGCTAGCTATCCCACACATCCGTGGAGTTCCTTGGACGTCCACATCCCAGGCTGGCTTCCAAGCAGCGGTCGGTGGTTCGATCCTCCCGGAGTGCCATAATAGGCAGGCGCCAGAGCCGACCCCCTTCTAGGGATCGGGGCGGCACGTCGCGCGCGGAGGAATCCCATGGCATCCGAATCCCCGTACAGCTCAGTGAATCGCCGCAAATTCATTCAGTACCTGGCGATGATAGGGGTCGGTGGACGCGCACTGTTGCAGACCGGCGATGCGCGAGCCGCAGTCTACGCCGCCAAGGGTGCAGCTGGTGGTCGGGCGGCGTGGCCAAAGATGAGTTACCGCAAGCTCGGGCGCACGGGTTGGAATGCGAGCCGCCTCGTCATGGGCTGTGGCGCGACTCTGATGTTTCGGGCGAAAGACGCTTTGCTGAACGCGGCCTACGATGCCGGAGTCAACGTCTTCGATGTGGGTTATCGAGGTTACTATCGAGACGCGGAAGAACACCTCGCGCCCTTCTTGAAAAAGGTTCGTGACAACGTTTTCTTGATCTCGAAAGCTCCCGCCGATCTGGAGGTAGAGCCGAATCAGATCGTCACCGCCGCGCAGGCGAAGGAAGCGGCCCAGCTCTGGGGCAAGCGGATGGATGAGAGCCTCAAGGAGCTTCAGGTCGATCACGTCGACGCCTACTACTTGATGGCCTCGTACAATCCCTCTCTCATCGAAAGTGACGAGGTCTACCGCGTCTTCCAGAACGCAAAGGAGGCAGGGAAGGTTTCACACCTCGGTGTTAGCACCCATCGGAATGCGGAGAAGGTACTCCTCGCTGCCGCCAAGGCGGGCCGCTACGACCTGGCCATGATCGCAATTACACCGGCTGGTTGGTACGACTGGGAGAGCAAGGGCATCCTCGAGGGAACCAAGCCGATGGCTAGCCTTCAGCCCGTGCTCGACGAGGTGCGAGAGTCGGGCATGGGGCTGGTCGGAATGAAGGCGGCCCGTCATCTCGCAGGCCTTCCCTTCGTCGGCTGGTTCGACAAGCCCGATGCCTTCCAGGACTTTTACGACAAGGAGTTGCTGGTCGCACCCCTGTCCACCTTCCAGCGCAGCTACGCCTTCGTTCTGGCACACGGGCTCGACGTGGTAAACGCCGACATGTCTTCATTGGCACATCTCGAAGAGAACGTCGCTGCGGTGGTGGGCTCGCCTACGTACTTCGCCTAGCCTCAGTGTTCCGAGGTCATCGGCAGGTCACCTTGATACTGCCCATGATCGCTCGTCCGTCGATTCGGAAGTAGAGTGGGTCCGGGTGCGGAGGGAGATCCTCATCGCGTTCCCCAGTGACCGATTCGGGGATTCGTTCACGCGTCCCCTCTGTTTGCACTTGGTCGATGCTCTCGATGCTTCCGAGAATCGGCGTCCCTTCGAGTTCGATCTCCGCACCCTCGGGTACGATGACATGGACCTCGCCGCAGAATGCCAGAGCGTCAATTTCGATCACTCCGCTGGGCGGCAGGTCCGCACGCGTGAAATCCAGCGTGACCTCGCCGAAGATGGCCCGAACCTCAATCTCGTCAGCCGCCTCCCAGCGTCCGGCGCGCTGATGCGAGCTCAGAATCGATCGAAACGATTCGTGGGTGAGCAGATCATCATCCCCGTTCCGCTGCGCGAGACTGGACGCGGGAGAAACTCGATCGCCATCAACGCTGGTTGGATGGGATTGCTTCTCTTGAGGAGCCATGGCCCTGCATCCTAGCAGGATCGGCCGCGGCGGCCTCGCGGTCTCCGTGAACCCAGCCCCCGACCACCTCGACCGCCATCAAACGTACATGGTAGATGGGGTCGTCCCGTAGCGGGCTGATCGCCCGCGGGAGGACATCGGCCTTGGCAGGCCGGCAGACAGCATCCTTGCAGCGATCGCACGCGATCGCGTGGAGCGCATGGACCCGCACACGCGGATCCGGGTCGCCTAGCATTGCGATTACCGCGGGCCAGGCGTCCTCGTCCACAAGGTGATCCAGGGCACGCACGCAGTG
Source organism: uncultured Opitutales bacterium (assembly GCA_964194865.1). Classification (GTDB taxonomy): domain Bacteria; phylum Myxococcota_A; class UBA9160; order UBA9160; family SMWR01; genus CAXMOC01. The sequence continues at coordinate 6,633 of CAXMOC010000155.1, forward strand.
CATGCGTACATCGCCGTTCGAGTTCGTGAGGCCATTTCGCACAGCCTCGAGGGCCGCGGATCTGGCGCCGATGAGGTGCCGAAAGGCCTGCTTGGCACGCACGGGGTCGCCGAGCTGCTTCACGAGAGCTTCGAAGTCACCGGCCGCGATTCGGACATTTGTAGCCACGGAATCAGGATAGGAAGCGCGCCGCGAGACGGCACCTGCTGCGAAAAGTGCCTGTTGCCATTCGCAATGCCGCGGTAGGCTGCCGGCGTGCGGCCCGACACCCACCTCGAGCCCGGCTGCCCCTGGTACGGCCTGAGCGAGCTGAGGCTTCCGAACGTGGATTGGTGCGAGGCACAGCGCTGCGCCTACGTGGTGGAGCCCGCCAACGCCTGGTCGAACCTCGCCTACGTGTTGGTGGCCGCACTGCTGTGGTGGCTTGCTCGCGGGTCGGCGGCGCCGCAGCTGCGCTTCTTCGCGCCCGCGGCGGCGATTGTGGGCGCCGCTTCCGGGATCTACCACGCTTCCTACACCTTCGTACTCCAGGTGCTGGACTTTCTCGGGATGTACGTCTTTTGCTATCTGCTGATCACTTTGAATCTGCGCCGGCTCGGCGCGCTCAGCCCGCGCGGCTGGCGCCGGCGCTTCTGGCAGCTGGTGCTCGGGACAACCCTTCTCACCGTGGCGGTGGACTTCCTCGAGGTGCCGATCCAGGGTCTGGTGTTTCTGCTGATCGTCGCGATCGTCGCGACTGAACTCTGGCTCATGCGGCGCCAGCCGGGCGCGTCTCAGCGCTACTTCGCCCTCGCCCTGGGGCTCCTCACTACCGGCGCCATCTTCTCCGCTCTAGATGTGACGCGCACCTGGTGCGACCCCACCCATCCCTTCCTGCAGGGGCACGCACTCTGGCACGTGCTGTCGGCGCTCTCGCTCGTCGCTGCGTACCTCCACTACCGCCAGTTCGAAGAACAGCTCGGCGAAGAGCCCGCACGAGCGGCCTGAGACTTCGCAGCACGCGAGTGGGTCCCGCCTCGAGAGGTGCTCGCCGGTCTATCGAGTTGGTTTGAAGCTGGGGGGATCGAAGTGCTCTCGACCGGGCTTCGGTTTTCTTCGGCTTGCCTCGGCCGTCGTCCTGTAGTGTCGGCTACCCCAGTTCTGGATGTTGTCGAGATCTTCGTGTTGAGCAACGCTGAACGTCATCGCTCCAACGGGCCGCTCCTTCGAGCCATCCGCATGCACGCAGTAGTCCACGAAGACTCGAAACGCGGTTCCCGACTTCTGCTTTTCGGGGAGTTTGAGGTCAGACACGTCGGCAACCTCCCGACGGCCCACCGCCCAACCGGGCTCGCCTTTGCCTTTGTCGATCGCCCGGCAGTTGCCAGGGGTCTCGCGCTCGGGGGTTTCGAATGAACTCCAGCCGTAGACGCGATAAACCTCGACATCGTCCTGAGCGTGGGCATCGGGAGCTACGTAGCCGAGTAGCAACAGAAGAACAAAGACATAGAGCGGGCTCGAGATGATGTTGAAGAACACTCAAACTCCTTCCACTGGCGATTTAGGGGGTGGCAGAAACGGCGATTTCGTGGGCGCGATCGAAGTTCTCGCTCTACGCCTCTTCGAGCCAGAACCTAGCTAGACGCATAGCGGCGCATGAAGTCGATCATGGCCGTCGCGACTTCGGGCCCCTTCGTCTCTTGGAGGAAGTGGCCGGCGCCCTCGATGGTAATGTGGTCCACGTCCTTGGCACCGGCGATCCGCTCTTGCAGGATCTTCTCCATTCCGGAAGTGACGGGGTCATCGTTCGCGAAGGAGGTCCGGAGGGGCTTCGAGAAGGCGGCCAGGCTCTCCCAGGCCTTCTTGTTGGCGGGGATCTCCACGTCGTCGGGAAAAATCGGGACCAGGCTCGGAAACTGACGCGCACCGGCTTCGTACTCGGGTCCGGCGAAAGGCGCTTCGTAGCCGGCCCGGATCTCGTCTGCCATCTGCCCCGCTCCCATCACATCGCCGACGTTGAAATCAGGCGACTCGGCGCAGTACTTGCGCCAGAAGAAGAAGCCGGGCGGACCGTTCTTGGCCGCGAATCGTTCGAAGAGCTCGGCCGCTGGGACGATGGGGATCGCCTCGTAGAGATCACGCATCGGCTTGGCAGCTTCGGGCGGCATTCCGCCTCCGTCGGGCAGGCCCGTGTTCGCCGCCACCACGCGCGCAAAGCGCTCCGGGTAGGCGGCCACCAGACGTAGCCCGATCAGGCCGCCCCAGTCTTGGCAGAACAGGTTGGCAGCGCGGACGTCGAGCTTCTCGAGCCAGGCGCTCATCCAGGCCACGTGGTTTGCGTAGGTGTAGCTGCTGCGCTCGGTCGGTTTGTCGCTCTTGCCGAAGCCGACGAAGTCGGGCGCGAGCACACGGTATCCAGCCTCCACGAACACGGGAATCATGTGCCGGTAGAGAAACGACCAGGTGGGCTGGCCGTGTAGACACAGCACGAGCTCTCCGTCCTTTGGGCCCTCGTCGAGGTAGTGGATCCGAAGCGTGCCGCCCTCAGCGTCGGGAACCTCGGTGTAGTTCGGAGCGAACGGGTAGTCGGGAAGGTTGTCGAACCGGGCGTCGGGGGTGCGGACTGTGTCCAAGGGGGCCTCCTTCGGGCGAACCGGCAGCATACGACAACGGATGGTCCGGTAGCTACCGACGACGAGCGCTGATCAGGTCTTCTAGGTCGCTCCCGGACTCGTAGTGCCGTTCACATCGATCCTCCCGGAATGACCCGCCTGCCAAGCACCTGGATCAAAAACCGGCGTGGGTCGCCTGATAGGCCGGTCGCGCCTTGATGCGCTCCACATAGGCCGCGACCTTGGGTGAGCTTTCCATCAGATTGAAGCCGCTGAAGAACGCGAGCGCGCCGCCGTAGACGATGTCGGCTGCTGTGAATCGATCGCCGAGAGCCCAACCGATATCGGGCGTCATCGATTCTACCGTCGCCATCGCGCGCGGCATGTCGCCCCAGCCCATCGACTGGGGCCTGATGTCTTCGACTCCAAGCGAGGTAACAGAGAGAAGCGGCTCGAGCGTGACGCCCGGGAAGAAGAGATAGCGGTAATACTTGCCGCGCTCGGTCGAGGCGGGGGGTGGCGCAAGCCCTTTGTCGGCGAACTTGTCCGCCAGATACGCACAGATCGCGGCGGCTTCGGTGACGACGGCGTCGCCGTCGACGAGGGCGGGCACCTTGCCCATCGGGTTGATGGCCCGGTACTCGGGCGAGTTTTGCTCGCCGGCTGGCATGTCGATGACGATCTGCTCATGCGGGACGTCGAGTTCTTTGAGCATCCAATCGGACGTGACCGCTCGGCTGAGCGGGTAGAAGTAATGCTTCACTGTGTGACCTCCTCGGTTGCGCGAGGTTCGAAACATCAGCCCGGTGGGGTGTGCGACCCACGCGAAAATTTGTCGAAACTCTCCGGGGGGTACAACTAACCCGCCAGGGAGTTCTGGGATCATGATAGTTTGGATCGGACTGGGCGGAGGCTCACATGGGCGCATAAATGCGACATCTACGCTTCACAGCACGCTACTTCGCTCGCAATCGCCCAGGCGCCAGAGAGTTCTACTGGCCTCGGGATCGAGCCGCGCGAGCCTGTTGACGGGGAGGTGGCAACGTAGCTTCTCCGCTGACAAGTCGTCGGAAAGGCAGGAAGCAGTCTCGATTCAAAGGAGAATCCGCGTGAGCGCTGGCTGTACGGTTCACATCTCGCTGGTTCTGCTGGTCGCATCAGCCCTCACTCCATCACCGGCGCATCCGTCGTCTGAAGCCTCACTCGAAGAAGTCGCGAAATGCCTCGCGGACAACGTGCCGCCGGCTTCGAGTGCGCTGACGGTGCGGCTGCGTTCTCGGGATCGCGGGGGGAGCCCATACGAGCATGCGGGTCGGATCGAATGGAAGCGATCCGAGGAAGGCCTCATGCATCTGAGGATCTGCATGATGAGCCCGCCCGCCATTCGCGGTCTCGCCTACCTGGTACGCGAGGGCGAAGCGGGGCATGACGTCTGGGCGTATCTCCCCGAAGAAGAGCGCGTTATGCGGATTCGCTCGAAGACCGCGGCCAATCGCGCGCGCATTGCGAGGACGGCGATCAGCTACCTAGATCTTCGCTATCTGCCCGTGAACCTGAACCACGCCGACTTCGCGGAGGGGTTCTCGGAATCGACCCTTGGCGATCGCAAGGTGTCGGTGGTCGGGCTCGCCGTACCTCCTGGAGAGAACGCCGTTTACGAGCGGATCGTCGCCTTCGTCGATGCTGAGACCTGCGTCCCGTTGAAGATCGAATTCTACGAGACGGGAGATCGACTGCGAAAGGTTCTGACGGCCGATCCAGACTCTATTGCATCCGAAGGCCCGATCTGGCTCGCGCATTCGATGAGGATCCGAGACCTGAAGAGCGAAGTGGAAACCGAGGTCGTGGTCGAGCAGGTCGAAGTCGATGCCGAGCTTCCCGATCGCCTGTTTACCCCAACGCAGCTCGAACGGGGCCGCTGCTTGCGCTAATCGCGCAGGTCGCGCCGCGTTTTATCCTGAACGGAAGGGAACGACCATCGCGGGCGTGCCCTCTACGCTTCAAGGAGCTGAAGCGACCACGATCGCGTCGGTCTCGCAACGCACCTGAGCGAGTTCAAGCGACGGGGTCGAACTCGATGTGAAGGGCTTTCAAGCTGCGGACAAAGAGGCTCGGCTAGGCGGTAGGCCGGGGCTTGCTCGCGCAAGGCCGCGAAGAAGTCCCACGGATCTTCGACCACATCGGGGTCAAAGGGATCGAACTCGCTGAGGCGCCTCGAATGACCCATCGAGAGATCTCCGGCGGTGCGGTTGGCCGGGCTTGCGCAATAAGGGTAAGTCGCGCTTCAGCCAGGTACGATTCGTCGACAAGAATGCCCCCTGAGGGCGAAACCGTCGATTGCGGTTCCTCCGCCACTTCCCCGCAGAGCGGCCCTCGATCGGCTTCATGTTCGAGCGCTCGAATCTGGAGGCACCCGATGTCCGACAGGAGTGGCACTCTAAGCACCCGCGTTTACTGGGTTTCGACCAGTCTACTGGCTCTGGCAATGATCGGAGCCGGAATCCAGGAGCTCCGTCACGCTCCGGACCTGGTCGAAGCCGCCACAGGCCTCGGTTATCCCGAGTATCTACTCAGCATTCTCGGCATTGCGAAGCTGCTGGGAGTTCCAGTCCTGATCGCACCCCAATTCCGCATACTCAAGGAGTGGGCGTACGCGGGCTTCACCTTCGACTTCACGGGAGCTCTCATCTCGCACACCATCGTGGGTGACCCTCTGGAAGTCACGGCACCGTCGGTCGTATGCCTCGTGGTTCTCTCGATCTCCTACGTGTTCTATCGCCGTTGGAGAGATTCGAGAGACGGGCTCACTCGGCAGACGGCCAGCTCGTCGTGACTGATCCGGCGGCCTGAGCTTCGCGGAGACCCAATCGATGACGCGTGCCGAGCGGCCTGCGCGTCGACTACTAGCCAGCCTGTCTTCCGGGGCCACTCCAAGCGATCGGGCCTGCGACCTGGCCGTCGTCGCGTTCGCACTATGGACGACATGTGCGCACGGAGTCGTGCTCGCGGGCGGGAGCCTGGTCGACCTGCTTTCTCTGGTGGCCCTCGCGCTGCTGGCATTGACCGCGCTGGCGCTCGGGTACCTCTATCGACGGTACCGCCAAAGCGGAGCAGCCTCGCAATCGCCGCCTCTGCCCGAGGGGTCGAGCTCGCAGGGAGCCGAGCTTCACGCCAAGGTTCGCCTCGCGGGGGCCGGCCTCGCCGCATTGGCGCTCGCCGGGTACGTGATCGGGGACGACGCGACGGCGCTGTGGTGGTCCGTCGTTCTGCTCCTGTCACTCGCCGCTCTCGCCCTACACCTCGGCACGTCAGATGATCCAATCGCAGCGGCGCGGGCCACGCGCGGCGAACCCTGGCTGTGGCTCTTGGCGCTCGGATGCGGCGGGCTCGCGCTCGCGGCGCATCGCTATGCGGCCGACGACGCCTTCTATATTGCGGTCGCTGTGGCTACCGCGGACGAGCCGCACCAGGCCCTGCTCTCGGCAGATCCATTGCTGGGTGTTCCCGGCATGGCGCTGCACAATCCGCTGCATCGCATTCACAGCTTCGAAGTGCTCAACGGGGCCCTCTCGTATCTCAGCGGAGTGTCCGCGATTCGGTGCTTCCACTGGATTTCGGCGGGCTTCGCTGGCCTGCTCGTACCGCTCGCGTATGCGCGACTCTTTCGCGTACTGACACCCGGCGCGTGGCTCCCAGCGGTCCTTGCGGTTGTCGTCGCGCTGATTGCGAACGGCGACTCCCATCGCTCGTTTGGAAACTACGCGTTCGTTCGGATTTGGCAGGGCAAGGCCATCATGCTGAATGTTGCGTTGCCGCTGATCTACGCCTACGCGTTGCGGTTCGCAGCCAAACCAACCGCGCGACGCTGGGCACTCCTTGCATGCGCTCAGATCGCGGCGGTGGGCCTTTCGTCGACCGGCCTGTGGGCGGCACCGGTCGCTGCGGCGCTCGCGCTCGGCTCTGCGGTTCGTCCGAGCCGCCGCGGTGTGGCGATTCTGGCAACCGGTCTGCTCACTTCGGCCTATCCCTTGTGTGTTGGGATGGCGGTCAAGGGCGACGCCGTGTCACTCACCAGATACCGGATTGAGCAAGGCGAGTGGGGTGCGGCCCTCGACAACAGTCTCGAGATCGTGCTCGGCCACTCCGGCTTCGAGCTCGTCGCGCTGGCTTCCGTGTTGGCGGCCTGGCTGGTCTGGTCTGGGCCGGCCCGCCGCTTCGCCGTCTTCGTTCCCTTGGGCGCGTGGTTCTGGTTGCTGAGTCCCTACTGGGAGACGTTCATCCAGCAGAATTTGACGGGTCCATCCCATTGGCGCGCGCTCTGGGCACTGCCGGTCCCAGCTCTGATGGGGTTGTTGTTCACAGCGCCGTTCGCCCTCCTGAAGCGACGATCTCCTCCAGTCGGGCCGATCGCTTTGTATGTTTCGATGCTCGTCGCGCTGTTCGTCGTGGTACCGGAGCGGACTACGATTCAGGCTGCGCCCGGTTTCCCCGGGCGAGTCTGGCTAGGCACGCCCCAGCTCAAGGTCGACGACATTCACTACGAGGCGGCGTTGAGGCTGAGCCGAATCGTACCCCAGGGCTCGATCGTCCTGGCACCGGAGCGCGTGAGTCGCTGGATTGCCACCATTCACTACCACCCCTATCCGCTGGTCGCGCGATACCTCTACCTGGGGCCTGCGTCGCATCAGCTCGGTATCGAGGAGGTGACGCGTCGACGCGAGCTCACCCGCTTCGTCGAGGGAGCCCGCGACGGCGAGGACGCCCTTGCCCAGTTTCGCCAGGGGCTCGAAGACTATGCTGTCCGGGGTGTGTGCCTGGCGATCGAGGCGTCGGACGACGCGCGCACGGTTCTCCGCGAGGCTGGCTTCGTGCCACGCCTCGGCGGGAAGCTTTACGAGATCTGGGCCCGGCGCACACCGACCCCAGAAACCTGACTCACTTGAGTACAGGCAGATGATGGGTGAGCTCGGACTCGGGCTGTGCTCGTTCAGCGTCGCTTCGCCCCGTACCGGAGCCGTGGCGCCCCCCTCCCGCAGCCGGGGAAGAGAAGCGGCGACGCAGGCGGCCCGGGAGGCTACGCACCCACTCGCCGAAGTCGTCCAAGGCGACGTAGAAGACGGGCACGATCAAGAGTGTCAACAGCAT
>CAXMOC010000156.1:0-7432 GCA_964194865.1 uncultured Opitutales bacterium
GAGTGTCTCTCCCCGCGCAGCCGGGGCACCCCGCTCCTCGGGCGCATTCGCAGCCGAAGCCGCCGTCTATCTCGACGCTTCCGGAGTGGAGGCTCTGTTTCGTTCGGAGTCGGGCTTCGCAGCCGCGCTCGGCGCGCGCGCACAACGCCTGGGACTCCCCGGCAACACCGCTGTCGCCTCCTCGCGCAACGTGGCCCACATCGCCGCCCGACAACTGGCGGGGCTGGGTGAAACCTGTGTGCTTCCACCCGGCACCGAAGCGGCCTTCCTCGCCCCTTTGCCCATCGACATGCTCAACCCCGAAGACACCCTGGCAAATACTTTGACTCGATTTGGCGTAACTACGGTCAACGATCTGCTGGCTCTCCCCCGCCGTCCGCTGGGCACGCGACTGGGGCCGCAGGTGCTGCAGCTGATCGAGCTCGCACAGGGCCGAGAGACAGACACCCCGCTGAGCGTGCCCGACACGGGACGGCTTACCGAGGCGATCGATCTCGAGTTTCCAGTCGATCGACTCGAACCCCTGACCTTCGTCATCCAGGGTCTCCTCTCGCGATTGCTGGAACGTCTCGAGGCTCGCCATCTAGCCTGCAGCGATCTCGTTCTCACCCTCCAGCAGGAGGGTCGCGCGCACGACTCCAGACGAATCGGATCCGCAGCTCCCACCCTCGATCTGCGAGTACTCGTGCGGCTCGTCTGTCATGCCCTGGAGTCCCGACCGCCCCGGGCTCCGGTAGAGAGCGTGGCTCTAGAAACCGAAGGCCGCCCCCTCCCCAGTGACCAGCTCGACCTCTTCCGCCCCGCTGGACCCGCCCCAGCCGTGCTCAGCCGCACCCTCGCCGAGTTGGAGGCCCTGTGCGGGGAAGGTCGCATCGGCTCGCCCCAGATCGCGAACAGCAACCACCCGGACGCTTTCGGCATGGCTCCCTTCCAGCCCTCCGAGCCCTGCACGGCCACACCTCCCGAACAAATCCGGGCTGGAATGCTCGCCATCCGAGCACTGCGCCCGCCCCTCTGCGCCAACGTGAGGGTTTCGCGAGGGCTTCCCGAGGTCGTCCACAGTGCCATCGCCAACGGTCGTGTGATCCAGATCGCCGGACCCTGGCGCAGCACGGGAAGCTGGTGGTCGCGCGAGGGGCGCTACGCCTATGACAGCTTCGACATCCAGACCAGCGACGGCACCGTCTCGCGCCTGCGCCTCGACCACCTGAAACAAAGCTGGCACATCGACGCCGTCTACGACTAATCACCCGTCGCCCAGCCACACCTCGGTGGTTGTGCGCGCGCTGTACTCGCTGGGGCCCAGAGGCACTGAACGAATTCCTACCGCCGAGGTTGCGCGAACATCAACCGCGCGGCCGTCACCCAACCGCGCCGAGTGCGCCAAGTGCGAGGGACGAGAACCTAAACCGCCTCCCCGAGCTGGCGCGTGAGCTTTTCGATGCGCTGGGGCAGCTGGGGCAGCCGCGGATGGATGGCGATCACCTGCTCGAGCGCCTCCAAGGCCTCGAAAGGTTTTCCCTCGGCTTCGAGAATCAGTGCCAATCCCGACAACGCTCCGAAGTGGCGCGACTCGAGAGCGAGTGTGCGGTCGATGTCCGCGACGGACGAACGCCAGTCACCCGTCAGCCAATGAAGCGTTGCGCGCTTGTTCCAGCCCTCCGCAAAATCAGGGGCCAGCTCCACGACGGCGTCAAAGGCAAGCAGCGCGGTGGCACCATCTCCCCGCTCCATGGCCCGCATACCACGAGTCATCTGTTCGTCCACGTCGTCGCGACCGCTCTCGAGCCAGCGCGTCCAGATCTCTTCCTCGATCACCGCCGCCTCGGCCACGTCTCGGGCGGCTGCGAGGCGCGCAAAGAGCCCGTCGAGCGCGGAGTCGTTCTGGTCTGCCATGGCCACCCCACCGTTCGCGACGATTGCGATCACCAGCCACGTCGCCCACCGAAGCCTCGAGCCCAGCCAGAGCGAGGATAACTCCCCTGACATCGGTTCGGACTCACGCACGGGCCCGGTCTTACTCATCCTTGCGCAGCGACCCCGGGCGCTCGGCGGCGCGACCCTCGGAGAGAATCGCATCGAGCTCGACGTCTGCGAGCGGGTCGTTGCCGGCGAGGTAGCGTTCTAGAAAGGGAAGCTGATCCACGCCCCAGAAGAGCTCATCGTCGACGATCATCGTCGGAATGCCGAACACCCCCCGCTCGATCGCCAGCTCGGTCTGCGTCCTCAGGGCGAGCTTCACCTCCGGGTCTGCGGTCCGCTCGATCAGTCGCCCGCCGTCGAGGCCCACCGCTCCGACAACCGCCTCGAGGTCAGTAGGGTTGCCTAGATTCGCACCACCGGCCCAGCCGGCTTCGAAAATGCTGCGCACCACCTTCGCCTGATCCTCCCCCGCCACCTCCGGCAGCGAGACGCGCAGGGCTGTCAGGGGATTGAAAGGGTGGAAACGCGGCGCCCGAAACGGAATTCCGTGAAGGGCGGCAAATCGAACACACAGCTTGAAGGTGTGGATCGCCTTGGGAGGAATCTCGGCCGGGCCGCGCTGGCCCCAATGATCCAGCAGGGCTGCAAACAGCACCGGCCTCCAACGCAGCTGCACCCCGCTCTCGCGACACAGCGCGGGCAGCAGCAGCGTGGCGAAGTAGGCGAAGGGCGACAGATAGTCGAAGTAGAAATCGAGAGTCTTGGGGGAAGAATCGGACATCTTGGAGATCCGATGCTAGCGGGCGGCGGCGCCATCGAGAACCGCGATTCTGCCGTCGAGATTCGCCTGCTGGAAACCGCAGTCAGCGCGGCCGCTACGGCAGCCCCGCGCCCGCAACCTCTACGGCGAGTGTCTCGATGCGAGCGCCGCGAAGTTTCCGGCACTCTTCGGCCTCGGTGCTCGGAGCCGTCAGGATGAAGAGCGTGCGGCGATCCTCACCGCCGAGCATGCAGGCGATGGCGAGCTGCTCGGTTGGCACGCGGTGCGTCACATCACCGCCTTCCCGCACCCGCAGCACCTCGCGACTCATCGGCGATGCCACCCAGATCGCGCCGTCTGCGTCGAGACAGCATCCATCGGGAACAGCGCCGGGCAGAGCCGCCCACGTCCGTCGATTCGACAGATCGCCATTGGCTTCGATGTCGAAAGCGGTCAGCCGCGCCCCGAAGGATTCGCCGACGATGAGGGTGCCGCCATCGGGTGTGATCACGCTACCGTTTGGGAAGTGGAGGTCGTCGGCCACCGCGCGCACCTCGCCGTCGGCCGTCACCAGCGTCAGAACCGCCGGCTCCAGCGCACCGGCCACGTAGTCCGAGCCGAAGTTGCCCACATAGGCGCGCCCCGCGGCGTCCACCACCATGTCGTTGCAGTGGAAAGTCGCAAGGCTCGACAGGTCGGCGTGCTCGACCAGGCCTTCTGGATCTAGCCGCAGCAGCCGGCGGTCGACCATCGAGACCACCAGCAGCCGTCCGTCGGGGAGCCAACCGAGACCGGACGGCTGACCCTCCACCTCGCAGATGGTCTGCGATCGGCCGACTGGATCCACCGTCAAGACACGGTGGTCGTGCATATCCGAGAGCCACAGCTTCCCATCGTGCCAACGCGGGCCTTCGAGAAACGCGAATCCGTCGAGGAGGACCTTCGGTTGTGCAGTCATGCGAGGATTCTACGCCACTCGAGCCACAGCGATCACTCTGGGCCGACGGGGATCAGGTGTATGTGCTCGGGGCTGGCCGAAAGGGAGACGGGCGTACCCACGACGAGCGTCCGGGCGAGACCGCGGCCCGCAAGCAGGTGCGTGCGCAGCTGGGTTCCCGCCCAGTCGATCTGGACGGCTGCCGCGACACCATCGTTGACGATTCCTCGGACGGTCCCCTTGCCGATGGGATCCAGCTCACCGCGACCCGTGTCTACCTTCACGTGCTCGGGACGAATTCCGATCCAGACGCGAGTTCCCTCGGGCAACTGCGTGCGGGCGGCAACCCGGTGTTGACCGTCGACCTCGACGAGGCGGAGGTCCCCGCGGCGCTCGCCGCTGATCGTACCCAGCACGAGGTTTGTCATGCCGACCACCCGAGCCACTTCCGGGGTCAGTGGACGGTCGAGCACTTCATCCCTGCGGTCGATCTGGATCAGGCGGCCGCCGATCAACACCGCGATCCTGTCTGCCAGCAGCAGCGCTCGGCGCAGGTCGTGCGTGACCATGGCCACCGCCACACCGGTGTCGGCAATGGCGCGCCGCAGATCGAGCGAGAGCGAAGCCTGGCCATCGGCGTCGAGGTCGTCGAACGGCTCGTCCAGCAGCAGAACGGCCGGGTCCAGCACAAAGGCCCTAGCCAGTGCCAAACGGCGCAGCTCGCCACCGGAGAGAATCGCCGCGCGTCGCTCGGCCAGATGTACGATCTCGAAGCGGTCGAGGGCTTCTGCAACCCGCTTCCGGCGCTCCCCCCGCGTCAACTTCCGCCCCAGCAGGGCAGCGCGCACATTGTGCTCCACGCTTCCGGCCAGCAGTGCGGGCCGTTGGAAGACCATCGTCACTGGACCCAACGCACTGGACGTGACGACCCCTGCGGCCGGACGTTCCAGCCCCGCGAGGGCGCGCATCAAAGTGCTCTTTCCCGCGCCGTTGGGGCCGAGGATGACGAGTACCTCGCCGGCGCGCAGATCCAGCGCCTCCACCTCGAGTGTGAACACGCCGCGACGTGAACGCCGCTCGACCCGGAGCGCGCGCGCATCGAGCACCGCCGCGGCGTTCATGTCCGTCCACCCTGCTGCACGACCGTCAACGCCCCCGCCAGCACGAGCATCAAGCCCAGCAGCACCGCCGCCAGGCCGAGCGCCGCTTCGAACGCACCCATCTGCGTGTACATCAGGATCGCCGTAGTCAGCACCCGTGTCTCGCCCTCGAGGTTGCCGCCCACCATCATCACCGCACCCACTTCGGACAGGATGCCACCCAACGCGGCAATCACCGCGGCGAGCAGGCCGAGCCGAATCTGACGCAGCAGCAGCCAGAGCCGCCACGGCGCCGGAATTCCGAGCGCGCGTACCTGGAGCTCCCAATCCTCGTCGAGGGCGCCGACCGCCGCCAAGGTAATGCCGACCACGAGGGGCAGCGCGATCAGGATCTGGGCCAGGATCATCGCCTCGCCGCTGTACATCCAGTCGAGCGACCCCAGCGGACCGTTGCGCCACAGCGCGAGCGCTACCAACAGCCCAACCACCACGGGGGGCGCACCCATACCCGAGTTGATCACGCTGACCAGGACGCCGCGTCCGGCGAACTGCCTTCGTCCAACCGCGATGCCAATGGGGAGCCCGACCGCCAGCGAGATCACCAGGGCGCTCAGACAGACGGAAAGGGTTCGCGCCGTGATCTCGAGCAGCTGCGCTGCCGACAGCTCGGTCACCGCTGGTCTCCAGTTGGATGCAGCGGCCGAAACAGCGCGCGCCCGAAGCGCTCGCGGCCGAAGTCGCCGATCTGTCGTTGGGTCGCCTCGTCGAGCAGAAACGCCTCCAACCGCTTGGCGCGCTCGAATCTCTCCGGCCCGACGCGGTCGGGGTCGATGCGCAAAATGGAGTAGACGTTGCGCAAACTCGGATGTGGCTTCGATAGCGGCTCGAGATCGATCCGCTGCTGAAAGGCCAGGAACGTGCCGATGTCGCTCAGAACATAGGCCCTTCGCTCGCCTGCAATCTGCAGGGTCTGGCCCATTCCCGAGCCGCTGCGCGCAAAGCCCGGCCAGCGGGCGTCTGAGTCGAAGCCAGCTTCCCGCAGCAGCGCCACTTCACGGCGGTGGGTGCCGGAATCGTCGCCTCGGCTGATGAAGGCGGCGGGCTCGGCCGCGACGCGCCGGAGCGCGTCGGCGGGCGAGCTGGCCGCCAACACCCCCGCTGGGTCCTCGGGCGGGCCCCCAATCACGAAATAGTTCTCCATGAACTCCCGTCGGGAAACTGCGGCACCGGAGGCCACCAGCTCGGCTTCGCCAGCGGGAGCGTGGGTGAGCAGTACGTCGGCGTTCCCTTCCGCGCCCAGGCGCAGCGCAGCCCCACTGCCGATCGCAACCACCTGGGTTCGGATCGCAGTGCTCTCCCGAAACACGGGCAGCAACGCGTCGAGCAAGCCCGAGTCCCTCACGCTCGTCGTGGTCACCAGCAGCAGCTTTTCCTCGGCCACCGCCGGTGACGGCATGGCGAGGTAGGCAACCGAGGCGATCGCAATCCAGATCCAGCGCGGGGTCATGGCGGCCGCCGAGGATACGCCAGTCGGTCCTCGTGGGCTGGCGACCCCGCCAGGCTCGGCCCGAGCCCGCCGCGCCACGGCTAGCGCGGCTCGAGCTCGCCGCGCTTGATCTGAAGCGACAAACCTGCCCGTTCGGCACTCTCGCGACTCCCGCGCGACAGAGCCTGGGTACCGAAGCGCTGGGAGATTTCATCGAGCGCGCGGTTGAGACGCTCGCGCCGCAGGCGTCGCTCCCCGGGCTCGAAGAGTGAGAGCTGACCCGGCGCTTCCGGCACGATGTTGCTCACGCCCACTCCGAGCAGCCGCACAGGAGCGCCCAACCCGAATCGCGTCAGCAGATCGATGGCAGACTGCGAGATCGTCTGCCCGTCGTCGGTCGCCTCGGGCAAGGTGATCCGCCGGGTGAGGACGGGATAGCCGCGCGGACCCGCCGAGCGTCGGCGCGCCATCTTGAGCTTGAGAACGACGGTGCGGGCGCGAAAGCGATCCGCCCGCAGCCGTCGAGCCACGGACTCTGCGTGGGTGATGATGGTCGAATCCAGCACGGTTCGATCGATCACGTCGCTGCCGAACGTGTTCTCTTCGCTGTAGGAGCGCGGATCGCGATAAGGCTCGACTTCGCTGCGCTCTTCGCCTCGGGCCAGGCGGCCGATGTCGAGACCCCAAGCGCCTAGCAGCGCCTCGAGACGACCGGAATCGCAACGCGCCAGATCACCCACCTTCTCGAACCCGAACGCAGCCAGTCGTGCCGCGCCCACGGGCCCCACTCCCCAGATGCAGGCCACGGGCAAGGGCTCGAGAAACTCTCGGACCTTGCCGTCGGGCACCTCCAGCAGACCAGCTGGCTTGGACAGGCCGCTGGCGATCTTGGCCACCATCTTGACCGGGGCAATGCCCACCGATATGACCAGCTGGGTCCGCTCCAGTACTTCATCTCGCAGGCGTTGGCCCACCTCTCGGGCCGGTCCCAACAACCGCTCGGTCCCGCTGAGATCCAAAAACGCCTCGTCGAGGGAGAGCCCCTGGACCTTTGGCGAATAACGCCGGAAGATCTCGAAAATTCGCTTCGACTCGCGGCTGTAGCGCTTGAGCTGGCCGCGGATGAAGATCCCGTCGGGGCAGAGGCGCCGCGCCTCGAAGCCCGGCATGGCCGAGTGGACGCCGAACTCGCGGGCTTCGTAGCTCGCCGCTGTCACGACGCCCCG
>CAXMOC010000157.1:0-15493 GCA_964194865.1 uncultured Opitutales bacterium
AGCACTCACTGACGACGAGCGCTTTGCAGTCGTCTTCAACCTGACGCCAGCAACCTCGATCAGCGTGGTCGACCTGGAAGAAAGGCGGCTCGCCGCAGAAATTCCGACACCCGGCTGCAGCCTGGTCTACCCGGTGAGCGGCCGCCGCATCGCTGCGCTGTGCATGGATGGGGCGCTCCTCTTGATCGGCCTCGACGACCGCGGCGCCGAGGCGTCGCGTGTCCGCAGTGAACGTTTCTTCGATCCCGAGTCGGATCCAATTACAGAGAAGGGCGCCCGGGTCGGTGACCGCTGGCTCTACGCCTCGTTCGACGGATTCCTCCACGAGGTGAATCTCGCGGGCCGCAACCCGATCTTCCCCGAGCCCTGGTCACTGCTCAGCGACGCGGAGCGCGCCGACGATTGGAGGATTGGCGGTACTCAGCATCTGGCGGTGCATCGGGCCAGTGGCCGGCTCTTCTCGCTCATGCACCAGGGTGGGGCCGATACCCACAAGGACGCCGGTAGCGAGATCTGGGTCTATGACCTGGCGTCGCAACAGAGGGTGCAGCGGATCCAGGTCGAGAGTCCCGGTGTCACGATCATGGGTTTCCCGCTCGAAGCGCCGCAAGATTGGGTCTGGCCCCTCGGCGCCATCGTCGATGCGCTGATCGACGGCGTCGGCGCCGCCATCGGCGTCAACGCGATCCGGGTCACCCAGGACGCAGAGCCCCTGCTCGTCACGGCCTCGAGCTTTACGGGCGGGATGGCCATTTACAACGCACTAACTGGGGATTTCGTGCGGCGCATCTACAGCGGCAACCTGATCAACATGGCGGTGAGCGCGCCTTTTGGAGCGGGGAGGGGGGAGTGAGCGGTCTCGATCCCTTCGTGCATCAGCTGCTCAGCTTGGGAGGACTGCTGTTGTTCGCTTCAGCGGCGCTGCACAAGCTGCGGGATCCGCTGTCCTTCCGCTCCGCGGTGGCTGGCTACCGGTTGCTGCCGAATGCGCTCGTGGGCCCGGTGTCGCGCGCGATTCCGTGGCTGGAGCTCTGCACAGCCGCGGCTTTCCTGATTCCCAGCGCCGCGCCCCGAGCCGCATGGCTCGGCGTTGTGTTGCTGGTCATCTACGCCGTCGCGATCGGCGCGAATCTCGCCCGAGGCAGACGTGAAATCGACTGCGGCTGTGGCCTGGCGGGAGGGGCGCGTCCGCTCGGTGTTTCCCTACTTCTGCGAAACATCGTGCTGATTCAAGGTTTGTTGGCCCTGCTTCTCCCTGTCGCCGCGCGGCCCTGGTCGGTCATCGATACCGCTGCCCTGCTCCCGGCGACAGGCACCCTGATCCTGCTCTACGCGGCAATTGACGTCGCCCTCGCGAACAGCGCTCGGCAGCGCGAGGTGTTCTAATGGAGCCGCTCGTCATCTCCAACCTCGTCCTGTGGGTGCTGGTGCTGGGCCTGGCTGCTGTGGTGCTCGCATTGTTGCGCCAGGTGGGTGTACTCCACGAGCGGATCGCGCCAGCCGGCGCACTCGTTGGAGGCGAGCTCCCGACGGTCGGCGACGAGGCCCCGGTCCTGGAAGTCGCGGACTGGCGCGGCGAGGTTCTACGCATCGGCGGCCCCAACGCAGAGAATATCGAGACATTGCTGTTCTTCGTGTCTCCGAGCTGTTCCGTCTGCAAGAGCGTGCTGCCGGTAGTGTGCTCCGTGCGCGACGCCGAGAAGTTCCGGCTCGTGATTGCCAGTGACGGCGAGCGCGACGAGCACGTTGCCTTCGTCGAAACCCACGGCCTGGCCCGCGAACGCTATGTCCTCTCCGCCGCACTCGGTCTGGCCTACCAGGTGGGTCGCCTGCCTTACGCCGTATTGATCGGCGCCGACGGTGTGGTGAAGGCGCGAGGGCTCGTGAATCAACGCGAGCATGTCGAGAGCCTCTTCGAGGCGCGCGACCGTGGAGTCGCCTCCCTGCACGAGTATCGAGCCGGCCGTGAGATGACCCGATGAGTGTGTCAAAGGAAAGAGATCCATGACGCGATTAGATGACTGGTTCGGCAATCTCGCCCGCAGCGTGGCGCGGCGCAGTTCGCGCCGCAGCTTCCTGGCTGGGCTTGGTACTGCGCTCGTGGGTGCAGGCGCGATCCCGCTGCTGCCGGTTTCGCGGGCGGGAGCCCAGACCCGTGAGCCGGTACCCGGCGAGCCCCATCCCGACACGCCCGAGGGCAACCCCGAATCCTGCGAGTATTGGCGCTACTGCGCCATAGATGGCTTCTTGTCGAGTTGCTGCGGCGGTACCCACAACGCTTGTCCGCCAGGGACGGAGATGGCACCAATTACCTGGCTGGGCACGTGTCGCAACCCGGAGGACGGCAAGGAGTACGTGATCTCCTACAACGACTGCTGTGGAAAGGATACATGCGGCAGCTGCTTCTGCCGTCGCACCGAGGGAGACAAGCCGCTCTACTACACTCACAAGAACAACGACATCGATTGGTGCATGGGCACGTCGAGTGCGGTCTACAACTCGACCGTCGCAGTCGTAGTGGGTGTGGCGACGAAGAAGGGATGAGGACTGCAGCCCGTGTTCTGGTGCCGCTCCTGCTGGCTGGCTCTGCGTTCGCAGGAGAACGCAACCCCCCTCAGATTGATTACATGCTGCAGTGTCAAGGGTGCCACCGGGCAGATGGCACTGGGGCGCCAGATCAGGGGGTGCCCGCGCTGAAAGATTCGATTGCCCGGTTCGTCGCTGTTCCAGGCGGTCGCGAATACCTCGTGCGGGTACCCGGCGCTTCCAGCTCTCCGCTGTCGGATGCGGAGCTGGCCGATGTGCTCAACTGGATGATCGTCAGCTACGGCCCCGCCGAACAGGCGGAGGGGTTTGATCCGTACACCGAGGAGGAGGTAGCCGCCGTGCGACGTCCCCCCTTGGCCCGGGTCTACGAGCTGCGTCAGAGCCTGCTCGAGAGATTCGAGGCGGCGTCCAGGCAGACGGCGAACTGAGCAGCCCGTTTCGGAGCCGTCATTCCTGCTAGGATGGATGCCCCATTTTCGCGGACGACGAGTCCCAAACAGGAGAACGCAGGATGCGCGAAGCTGTCATCGTCTCGACCGCTCGGACTGGACTCGCGAAGTCCCACCGAGGCGGATTCAACAACACGGGCGGCGCTGCAATGGCCGGCCACGCAATCAAGCATTCCATCGAGCGCGCTGGCATCGACCCCGCCGAAGTCGAAGAGGTCGTCCTCGGCTGCGGTACTCCCCAGGGCACGACGGGCAACAACATCGGCCGCGTCGCTGCGCTGAAGGCGGGTTGCCCGATCACGACTACCGGCGTGACCGTCAGCCGCCATTGCTCCTCGGGCCTGAACGCCATTGCGACCGCGGCCGGCCGGATCATCGTCGATGGTGCTCCGATCGTCGTCGGGGCCGGTGTCGAGTCGATTACGCACAGCATGACGGGTAAGGGCTTCACACTTCAGGTGGACAAGCCACTGGCCGAGCAGTACCCGGGCCTCTGGATGCCGATGATCGAGACTGCCGACATCGTTGCCGAGCGCTACAAAGTGGCCCGCGAATATCAGGACGAGTACTCGCTCGAGAGCCAGAAGCGCACTGCCGCCGCTCAAGAGGGTGGCCTCTACGATCACGAGATCGTCCCGATGGACACCAGGATGATCGTCACAGACAAGGAGAGCGGCGAAACCTCCAAGGTGGATTACACCGTTACGAAGGACGAGTGCAATCGCCCGGGTACGACACTCGAGGGGCTCGCGAAGCTGAAGCCAATCCGCGGCGACGACCAATTCATCACTGCAGGCAATGCATCTCAGCTTTCCGACGGGGCGGCATCGGTCGTGATGATGGAGGCCGGTGAGGCGAAGTCGCGAGGCATCGAGCCGCTCGGAGCGTTCCGTGGATTCGCAGTCGCGGGCTGCGAGCCCGCCGAGATGGGTATCGGCCCGGTCTACGCCGTGCCACGGCTGCTCGATCGCGCGGGCCTGCGGGTCGACGACATCGATTTGTGGGAGCTCAACGAGGCATTCGCCAGCCAGTGCCTCTATTGCCGCGACACGCTCGGAATCGACCCGGAAAAGTACAACGTCAACGGTGGTTCGATCTCGGTCGGTCACCCGTTTGGAATGACGGGTGCTCGGTGTGTGGGCCACATCCTGCTCGAGGGCAAGCGCCGAAAGGCGAAGTGGGGAGTCGTCACGATGTGCATCGGCGGCGGCCAGGGTGCCGCTGGGCTCTTCGAAATCTTCTAGGTGCAGGCCACCGCACCGGGTAGACGCAGCTCGTAAAGGGAGGAAGGTTCATGCTCGACCACGTCGGTCTGCAGGTTTCAGACGTCCCCCAAAGCAAGGCCTTCTACGAGAAGGCCCTCGCCCCCCTCGGATACAAGGTCCTGATGGATTTTGGAGAGGCGGTTGGCTTCGGCATCGAACGACCGGACTTCTGGATCCATGCAGGCGGCGACAAGGGCGCAACCCATGTCGCGTTCGCCGCAGACAGCCGAAATGTCGTCGAGGCGTTTCACGAGGCCGCGCTCGCGGCCGGTGGATCCGATAACGGTGGACCGGGGCTGAGAGAGATCTACCATCCAACCTACTACGGCGCATTCGTCTTCGATCCCGATGGCAACAACGTCGAGGCCGTCACCCACGTGTCGGAATAGGTCGACGAACTGACGGCCACTCACGCAACGGTGGGTTGGCGCTAGGTTTGGAGCCCGCTTCAGCGCTGGAGTTGTTCGAGATTTCGCAGCGCGTCCGCCAATCGGCTCTCGAGGATCTGAGGGAGAGCCTCTGCGGCTCGGGCGAACTGTTCGCTCGGATCCGAGCCGAGGATCCAGCGCACGAGGGTTCCGCCAGCTGAGGTCGCTTCCAACTCGGTCGACTCGACCTGGGCGCTTGCAAGGGGTGCTGTGCTTCGATCGATTCGGTAGGCCCAGCGCACGGGTTCATCCCATACGAGGATGGTCTCCTCGAAGAGCTCACCGCTCACGCGAGCGGTCCGGATCGTCCCCGGGCGATAGGGCGGATCCTGCTCCGGATACGCAGCCTCTTCGACACCGGGAAACCAGTCGACCCAGCTGTTGGGATCGACGAACGCGTCCCACACGACTTTGCGTGGAAGCGAGCAGCTCACTTCGACCTCCACCCGCAGCGGCGCTTCGTCGAGGAATTCGATCCCGACGGGTCGCATCACCGTCCACTCGCTCATCCAGGCCTCCGAACGACCGTCCGCCGTTTGATTGGGTGCGCGATCATCGTCAATCTCCGGTAGCACCGTGATGGCGATCCGGCGGAGTGGTACCCGGCTCCTCGCTTTGTCGAAACGCTGCCGCGTGCTGTCCCATCGGCCATGGCTGCAGTGCGCGCATCGGCGCAATCTCGCTTTCCCCCGCTTCGACCAGGCCGGTCTTCGCGTCGACGATCTTCCACTTCATGGTGCGTCCAAAGAGCGGCTGTGATTCCACCATGACGACGCGCAGCTCGCCCTCCTCGAACTCGCACTGCTGCTGGACCGCTTCGAGAAGCTGAGTGTCATTCAGATGCCCGTCGCCGAAGTTCCAGCCGATGACGCTCCCACCGAGGACTTCGCCCTCCACCCACTCGTACTGCTCGATATCGTCCACGGCCCGCGGAAGTGCGTCGAAGAGCGGGCGGCCCTCCAGATGCATGAAGCGGTGCGACATCGAAAGCGCCAGCGCAATTTCGACCTGCTCCCCGTCGTCCAGCAGCGACTCGAGCTGCTCGCGCATCGTGCCGGCTGGCTTCGTGAGCCGGTGGAGCTTCTCCGTAGCACCTTTTCGGAAGAGCCAGATGTTGTACGCCCAGTTTCCCGCGTAGTAGCGCATGGCGAACAGGAAGGAGACCCGCGACGGCACGAAGTTCCCATAGCAGGGGATTGCGAAGAGACAGAGGAAGAGAAACGCGACGAGCAAGGGCAGGGAGCCCAGGGCTAGCATGCTGGTCTCGGGATGGAAGCCGAAGAGGAAGATGCCGCCGTAGATCATCAGGATATTCCACTCGACCGGCATTCCGCTCGGGTTGTTGGCGGCGATGAAGCCGTGGAAGCCGGTCATCACGAACAGGGCCAGCCCCGTGAAGAGCGCGCTCTCGCTCGAGATCAGGGCGAGCGGGATCATGTACTCGGTGAAGGTCCCCGCGCGGGCCATCCAGATCGCGACGCCGGACGGGCGTAGGTCGTCCGGGTAGCTGGCGAAGAGTCGCCGCTTGAGCCAGCTCGGGAAGAAGGGCCCGTTGGTCATCATCACCTGGATCACACTCGGGAAGTGGTGATTGACCTTGGACGTCGCGGCCCAGAACCAGATCGCGCACCAGAGTACCTGGCACGCGGCGATCCACAGCTCGTTGGCGCTCGCGACCCAGAGGCAGACGAGCGCCACATAGTAGTGCTCGCCGCGCGCCGCGAGGAACACCGTCTTGTCCATCACGCCGAGGAGCGGGATGAGGACGAGATTCGGCACCAGAAGTGCGGGCGTGAGCTCCGGCGCGACGAGCGCACGAACCAGGAAGAACGCGTTCGCTGCGTGCAGCGCGACGTCGAGCCACGTACGCTGGATCCCACCCAGGACGGGAAGGCCCGGAACGAGCGATAGCTTGGTCGTGCCCGGGCGTAAGAAGTACAGAAAGCCGCCGATTGGGGGCGAGAAGCGCGCGTTCATCGGCCCCGACGAGCACCCGAGCCCGGCGATCTCGTAAAGGAGCGACCACAGGATGGCCTTTTGGAACGCGACGCCCGTGAACGCCCAGGCACCCGGTGAAGAGAAGCCCGGGTAGTCGCCGTTGAACGAGACGAAAAAAGCCCAGCCACCGATATAGAGCAGGAAGTATTTCACCCAGTACATCACTACGACGATGAACGGGGTGGGGTTGACCTGGGACGCCCAAGTTCGGCAGGCGAGACGCACGCGCTCGGGGAACGGCGCGCTGAGGATTCGCTGAGGATCGTAGGGCGGGAGATCAGGGTCGGCAGCAGCCATCGAGCCCCATGATTAGCAACGAATTGGCCCCACCGAATCGGTCGAACCGTGGGGCCCTTCGGGCGGTAGGCGCGTAGCTCGTTGTATCGTCCTTGTCGGCGCAACTCGCGCAACCGGAGGATCCCATGCCCCGCTCTACAACGGACGCCAAGCGTCGCCGCTTCCGCGAGCTTCACGAGATCGAGGGCGGCTTCATCCTTCCCAACCCCTGGGACCTCGGCTCGACGCGTCTTCTCGAGACGATGGGGTTTTCGGCCCTCGCGACGACCAGTCAGGGGGCGGCTGCGGCACTCGGCCGGAGCGACGGAGAGCTCACCAGAGACGAGGCGATCTCGCATGCTCGCTCTCTGAACGCCGCGACCGATCTCCCACTCTCCGCCGATCTCGAAAATGGCTTCGGCGACTCTCCCGACGACGCCGGGACTACGGTTCGCGCTGCGGTCGATGCGGGCATCGCCGGTTGTTCGATCGAGGACTACGGCGCCGGAACCGGGCTGTACGAGTTCGGACTGGCCGTGGACCGCGTGCGAGCTGCCGTCGACGCGCTCCCCCGCGACGAGTCACGGCTCGTCCTGACCGCACGCTGCGAGAACCACCTTCGCGGTAATCCCGATCTGTCGGACACCATCAAACGCTTGCAGGCCTATCAGGAAGCGGGCGCTGAGGTGCTCTACGCTCCCGCGCTCTCCGCTCTCGACGATATCGAAGCGGTGCTGCGTTCCATCGATCGACCGTTGAACGTGTTGCTGCTGCCGGGTGGACCGAGCGCAGCGCGGCTCCGCGCGATCGGTGTACAGCGCATCTCGGTCGGCAGCGCGCTCGCCTGGGCGGCGTACGCGGGCCTCGCCGAGGCAGCACGCGAACTCATCGAGGGAGAGTCCCACGATTACTACGCTCGCGCGCTCGGCAACGCCGAGTTATTCCGGAAAGCCTGGGCCCCCGGGGGCTAGCTGGCGAAGGGGTACTCCTCTCGATCACGTCGATACCCCGTTTGGCGGCTGGGGTCGAGAAGCGAGTTGTAAGTGATCGTGTGTTCAGGAGATAATCAGGCTTCCCCGTCGGATGTCATACGGGGCGCACCGGCTGGCGAGGGATTCGCTTCGTCCCGGTGACGCGCTGGATCCCCAGCGCACCAGGAGGGTTGCTCATGTCGCGCTCGCACCGGGCTCTTGTGATCATCGTTCTCTTTCTTTCGGTAGGCCTGTTGGGTGCACCCTGTGCAAGGACGCCCGCGGTGATCTTTCTGCCCACGAATCAGCAGCTCTCGGAACCCGGGCCTCTCCACGTCATTTTCTCGCTGTTGCAACCCTACGAGGCCGACAGCGTCGTGGTCGAAATCGTGAGCGACAGCGGGGTCGAAGACGTCACCGCACAGCTGAGAAATCTCGGGCGCTACTTCTACGGGTTCGTGAACGTTACGACACTGGGCGATCACCAGATCCGGGTGTCTGCGAGTGGCCCGCCGGGCCCGTCCGAGAAGGTCAGAGACTTCCTGATCGTCGATTTGCCCGACTCGGATGTGTGTGAGGTGCTCAACTCCGCCGAGTGTCTGCTGCCTTTTCCGTCCTCGCGTTTCCTCGAGCAGGATCCGAGCAAGCCGAACGGCGTGCAGATGGTGCTGCCAGCCGTTGGCCTCCAGACGACGCCACCTCTCGATCCTCCCACGGACCCGGCACCGTGGCTGGCACTCGACGGGTTCAGTCCCACGGCGCCCATCTTGATGAGCTTCCCGGCGGGCGTAGACCTGGTGGCGTCCGGAGTCGACAGGCTGATCCCGCCCGACTTCGCCGTACCGCAGCTGCGTCCCTACAGCGGCGTGCGAACCCAGCTGGGCACGTCGGTGCTGTCGGATAGCCCGACAGTCCTTCTCAACGCGAGCACCGGTGAGCGCGTGATGCACTTCGTCGAGCTGGACGCGCGCGCAACGGATCCGGCCCGTCAGGCGCTGATCCTGCGGCCGGCCGTGGCCCTCGAGCCGGGTCAGCGCTACATCGTCGCGGTCCGCAACCTGGTGGACCCGGTGGGCGCTGAGATCGAGCCCGAGCCCGCCTTCCGCGCTCTGCGCGACCGGCTGCACACGACGATCCAGGCGGTCAAGGATCGTCGCGCTCACTTCCAGCAACACATCTTCGAGCCCCTGGAGGACGCTCAGCTCCCGGTCCCCCGGGAGAATCTCCAGCTCGCCTTCGACTACACGGTACAAAGCGAGGAGGGGCTCACGGGGGCGGTGCTCTCGATGCAGGAGCAGGCCTATGCCTGGCTCGAGGACCAAGTCGACGTCCAGGGGAATCAGACGTTTAGCGTGCTGCCATTCGGACCGGATGACTCCACCAGTCAGGAGTTCGACTGCAGCGTTCCGGGGACCCCGGTGTGGCGGATCCTGCGCGGGACCTATCAGGTTCCGCTCTTCCTCACGGAGGATCTGGCGACGGTGTTCAGCTTGGGCGTATTGAACCTGGATGCCGAAGGGCTACCCGTGCAGAACGGGGTCACGGACGCGGTCTTCACCGCGTCGATTCCATGCTTCGCGAAGAACGACGGGGTCGCGGCGGACCACGCGGTCATTCTCGGCCACGGCCTTTTCGGGACCGGTGCCGGCATGGTGGAGGCGTTCTCCGACACCTTCGCCCAGGACGCGAGCTATGCGGCGGCTGCCACAGACTGGCGCGGGCTCGCATCGCCGGATCTGTTCTGGGTGGCCGTCCAGATCATCGGCTTCGGCACCAACCAGTTCAACAACTTCCCTGCGTTCCCGGATCGATTGAAGCAGGGTCAGATCAACACCCAGCTACTCGCGCGCATGGTGAAGCGCGGCGATTTCAACGTCGACCCAGCCTTTCAGCTGGCTTCCGGCGTTGGCGGGATGCCGGGTAACGACGATGAGATGTTCTACTACGGCATCAGCCTGGGTGGGATCATGGGGGCGTTCTTCGCAGCGCTGACACCCGATGTCGAGCGCTTCAACATCGATGTGCCCGCGATGAATTTCTCGCTGTTGCTCCAACGCTCGACGCAGTTCTCCACGTTCGAAAACCTGCTTGCCAACGTCGGGCTTTCGGAGCCCCTGGACTGGCTCGTGAGCCAGAGTTTGCAACACGAGCTCTGGGTGCGCGCTGAGCCGGCCGGCTTCGTGCATCGGTTGGCGCCGGACGTTGCCAGCGGCGACAAGAAACTGCTGATGACCGTCGCGTGGCTCGACAAGCAGGTTTCGAATCAGGCGAGCGAGATCCTCGCGCGCTCGATCGGGCTGCCCAGCCTGGAGGGCTCGGTGCTCGAGGGCCTGGTCGGCATTCCGGACGTCGCCGGCCCGGTCGACTCGGCGATGATCATCTACGATCAGGGCACCTACGACATCTACGACGCGTCGCAGACCCCGTTCATTCCGGCCCTCGCGAACGAGATTCCGAGCGGCGTCTGCGATCCGCACTCGGCCCGCGTCACGATTCCGGCCTCCATCGATCAGCTGCTGAACTTCCTGCAGCCAGGGGGCCAGATCGAGAACTTCTGCGAAAACGTGTGCGACGGAGCGATTCCCAACGAGCAGCCGGACGGTGGCCCCTGCATGCTTCCGTAGGTTCGGCGGCGAACGACGCACGCCAGTAGACGAGGGCCGTTAATCCTCTACTTCGCGCTTCGTTCGCGCCAGACTCGGCCCTCGGGGAAGGCGAAGTCGGCGATGCTCTGCTCACGGAATTCGACGCCGAGGCCGGCTGCTGAGGGCAGCCGGTAGCGGCCGCCCCGAACCTCGAGCGGAGTGACGAAATGCTCGTGGAGGTGGTCCGCGAACTCGGTGATGCGCCCCTTCAAGCTGCCGCTCACCGCGATGTAGTCGAAGGCTGAGAAGTGCTGCACGTGCTGGCAGAGTCCGACACCGCCCGCATGGGGACAAACCGGCACGTCGAAGTGGGTCGCTAGCAGCAGAGCGGCGATGACCTCGTTGACCCCGCCGAGCCGGCAGCCATCGATCTGTAGGAAGTCCACCGCTCCGGCCTGAAGGAGCTGTTTGACGATGACCCGATTCTGGCAGTGCTCCCCGGTTGCGACGCCGATCGGACGAACGGCCTCGGCGATGCGAGCGTGCCCCAGTACATCGTCAGGGCTGGTGGGCTCCTCGATCCACAGTGGGGAGAACTCCGCCAGGGCCAGCACGGCGTCGATCGCCTCGTCGACGTTCCAGACCTGGTTGGCATCCAACATCAGCTGGCGATCGGGACCGATCTCCTCGCGGATGATGCGGCAGCGCCGGCGATCGTCGTCGGGATCGCCCCCCACCTTGAGCTTGAAGTGGGTCCAGCCCGCGCGGAGCGCCTCACGGCAGCGACTCCGGATGGTCTCGTCGTCGTAGCCGAGCCAGCCCGCTGAGGTGACGTAGGCGGGGTACCCGCCCCGGAGCAGCTGCTTCTCCCTTTCGGCTCGTCCCGAAGCGATGGCTTCCAGCTGCTTCAGCGCTTCGGTGGGCGACAGGACGTCGGCGATGTGCCGGAAGTCCACGGCTCGCACCACTGCTTCGGGTTCGAGGTCAGCCAAGTACTTCCACAGGGGTTTGCAGGCACGGCGAGCCAGCAGGTCCCAGGTAGCGTTCACCACCGCGGCCAGGGCGAGGTGAATGACGCCCTTCTCGGGTCCCAGCCAACGAAGCTGGCTGTCCCCGGCAAGCGCCCTCCAGAAAGCGCCGGTGTCGTCTTCGATGTCGTCCAGATTCCGCCCCACCACGAGGTCCTCGTAGGCCAGGATGGCCGCAACGCAGACCTCCGTGCCGCGGCCGATCGTAAAAGTCAGGCCGTGGCCGCTGAGGCCCGGGTCGTCTGTCTGGAGGCTGACGCTGGCGGCGGAGTAGTCGGGATCCGGATTCATCGCATCGGAACCGTGGGAAAAGTCGGAGGTGGGAAACCGAATGTCGCGCGCGATCAGGCCGGTGATGTGAGGGGGCATCCCATAGAATTTGGGGTATGCGAGGCTCCAGTCAATGAAGCTGGCTCTCGAGGCGCGTCGACCCCTGGGCCGTACTGGGGTTCGCGTGACGCCGCTGGGCTTCGGGTCTGCGGCCCTGGGCAACCTCTACGCAGCCGTGGACGACGCGGTGGCAACGGCAACGGTGGAGGCCGCTGTCGAGCTCGGAGTCCGCCTGTTCGACACCGCTCCTTACTACGGATACGGGCTCTCGGAGAAGCGTCTGGGCTCCGCCCTGGCGGCGAGCGGCGCGCGCGACGTCGTGGTCTCCACGAAGGTGGGTCGGCTGCTGGTGCCACGCCAGGGCGAGCCGCGCAGCGATCAAGGTTTCGTCAACGCACTCTGTTTCGATCCGGTCTTCGACTACTCCCACGATGGGGTGATGCGGTCCGTGGAGGCGAGTCTCGATCGCCTTGGCCGCGACCGTATCGACGTGCTGTTGATCCACGATATCGGTACCCAGACCCACGGCGATGACCGCCACGCCGAGGTCTTCGAGAGTGCGATGGAGGGCGGCTATCGCGCGCTCGAAAAGCTGCGCCGGGCCGGCCAGATCGGCGCAATCGGGCTTGGCGTCAACGAGTGCGCGGTCTGTATCGAAGCCATGGAGCGAGGTGACTTCGACTGCTTCCTGCTCGCGGGCCGCTACACGTTGCTCGAACAGGGCGCACTGCGCGCGCTTCTCCCCGCCTGTGAGAAGCGAGGCATCTCGGTCATCGTCGGCGGGCCCTACAACTCTGGAATTCTCGTCGAGGGGAGCGACGCGGCCGCCAACTACGACTATCGGCCAGCTCCGCTTGACGTCCGCGAACGGGTTGCGCGGATCGAAGCCGTCTGTCAATCCCACCGCGTACCGCTCCCCGCCGCGGCGCTCCAGTTTCCCCTTCGACATCCCACCGTCGCGTGCGTGATTCCCGGCGCTCGCACGCCCTTGGAGGTGCGGGCCGGCGTCGGTTGGTTCGAGCATCGCATTCCCGACTCGCTCTGGACCGACTTGATCTCCGAGGGATTGCTCGACCCCGAACCTGCGCTTGCATCCTCGGCCCCGGGAGCCACCGCGTGATCGATGCGCACCAGCACTTCTGGCGCCTCGCACGCGGGGACTACGGCTGGCTGACCCCCGAGCAGGCTGTGCTGTATCGAGACTTCGAGCCAACCCACTTGGCACCGCTAATGAAAGCTGCGGGCATCGGACGCAGCATCGTCGTCCAGGCTGCACCCAGCCTGGAGGAGACCCACTTCCTGCTCGCGATCGCGGAGCAGACGCCGTGGGTTGCGGGTGTCGTCGGATGGGTGGATCTGGAGCGGCCGGACGCGCCAGATGTGCTCGCCGAGATCGCCGGGGATGCCACACTCCGGGGGGTGCGACCGATGATCCAAGACATCCCCGACCCGGATTGGATGCTCGGGAGCCAGCTCTTGTCAGCATTCAACGCGCTGGTCGCCCATGATCTGGCGCTCGATGTCCTCGTCCGGCCAGTTCATTTGCCGAAGCTGCTGACGCTCCTCGAAGCGCATCCCGAGCTTCGCGTGGTGATCGATCACGCCGCCAAGCCAGAGATCGCGGCCGGCCGGTTCGGTGACTGGGCCGAGATGATGTCGAGGCTCGCTCGGGAGACCGGCGCCTTCTGCAAGCTCTCAGGGCTTGCCACCGAGGCCGCCCCGGCCTGGACGCCGGAGGACCTGCGCCCGTATGTGGATCACGTGCTCGCCTGCTTCGGTGCAGAACGCGTCATGTGGGGCAGCGACTGGCCGGTGGTCGAGACCGCTGGCGGGTACAAACTCTGGCGCGAGACCAGCTTGATGTTGCTCGAGTCCTTGACCGAATCGGAACGCTGCGCCGTCTTCGGTGAGACGGCCGAGCGATTCTACGCCCTGCCCACAGACGAGCGGCGCGATCAGAGGAAGCCGAAAAAATGACAGATGGCCCCCGCTTTGGCGGAATCTATTGTCCCCACATCGTCCCGCTCGATGGCGAAAACGAGATCGATGAGGCGGAGCTGCGCCGGTACGTCGACTGGCTGATCGAGCGTGGCGTCGACGGCCTCTACCCGAACGGCTCCACCGGTGAGTTCACCCGCTTCAGCGCCGAGGAGCGCCGGCGCGTCATCGAGATCGTGACCGAGCAGGCGGCCGGCCGGGTACCCGTACTGGCCGGGGCCGCCGAAGCCAACGTTCGCGCGACGCTGGCCGCCTGCGAGCACTATGCGAAGCTCGGCGTCGCTGCCGTTGCGATCGTCTCCCCCTTCTATTACAAGCTCAGCCCCGAGAGCGTCTACGCGTACTTTCGGGAGATCGGACGCGCGTCGCCGGTGGACGTCACCCTCTACAACATTCCACTCTTCGCTTCGCCCATCGAGGTGGAGACTGCCCGCCGCCTCGCGGATGAGTGCGAGAGAATCGTTGGTATCAAGGATTCTTCCGGCGATCTCCCCTTCATGATGGCGTTGATCGAGGGGATCCGACCTTCGCGCCCCGATTGGAGCTTTCTCACGGGCTGGGATGCTTGCCTCTTCGCCATGCTGCTGGTGGGCTGCGACGGCGGCACCCACGCCACCAGCGGGGTGGCGCCGGAGCTGTTGCACGCGCTGTTCGAGAGCACCCAGGCCGGTCGCCTCGATGAGGCACGGGCCCTTCAACAGCGGGTCACGCGAATCTTCGACGCGCTGTTCCAGGCGGCCGATTTCCCGGACGGGTTCAGAATCGGGGCAGCGCTCCGGGGTTTCGGTAGCGGGGAAGGGCGGATGCCGCGAAGTGACGTCCAGCGGAAGGGCGAAGCGGCAGTGCGCGAGCGGCTTTCCGAGTTGCTGCGCGAGGAGGGGTTGTTGTGAGACGCTTCGGTCAAGCTCTGGGATTGGCACCGGAGAAGCTCGCTGAATACAAACGCTATCACTCCGAAATCTGGCCCGAGATTGCCGAAGCGATTCACGTTGCGGGGATTCGCAACTACTCGATCTTCCACCGGTCGGGTCGGCTCTTCGCCTACTACGAATACACCGGGCCGCACGACGAGTACGAGGCCCGCATGGCTGTACTGGCCAAGGCGCCGCGAATGCGGGAGTGGTGGGACATCATGGAGCCCATGCAGCTGCCGGACCCCGACCGCGCCTCGGGCGCCTGGTGGTCGGATCTGGAGGAGGTCTTCCACCTCGACTAGGCGCGCCCGTGCAGGCCATCCCGGTCAGCCGGCCGCCAACGCGCCGTACGCGGCCGCGGCGATGCTGCCGCCGCGGCGGTCTCCCAGTAGATCGGCCTCCATGTGGTTCATCACGTAGGAGATCGTGGCGCGCGCGTCGAGATCGATGATCGCGAGCGAGCCGCCCCAGCCGCCCCAGAAGAAAGACCGGGGGTTTGGCGAGATTGGGAACGAGGCGCCGTTCAGGCCGAAGCCGTTGCCGAAGGCCAGCGGAATGCCCAGCACCAGGTCGGTGCCCCGTATCTGCTCCTCACGGGCGCGCTCGACACCGGCTGTGGACATCAACTTCACACCGTCGATAGAGCCGCCGCAGGCGAGCGCCGAGTGCACGCGAGAGACCGACCGCGCATTGCCGGTGCCACC
>CAXMOC010000158.1:0-28386 GCA_964194865.1 uncultured Opitutales bacterium
CAGCTACGGGCCCCACCACTGTATCGGGGCAGCGGCCGCGCGGCTCCAGGCGCGGATCGCGCTGGAAGAGCTGCTCGCGCGTTGTCCCGAATTCACGGTCGACGCCCAGGCCGGACGTTATGCGCCAGGATCGTTCGTGCGACGCTTCGAGTCCTTGCCCTTCCAAGCCAAGGGCCTGGCTTGATTGCGACCACGGGGTGAGCGAGCCGGGATGATCCGACGCAGCGCGGGCCCAGTGGTGGCGCCGTGAATCGAGCCGGCATCGGGCTATTGGCCGCAGTCGTCGGCCTGGCGGTCTCCGGGTGCCGCGAGCCGGCCGAACCTCAGCGCAGCGTGGAAGAAATTGCCGACGAGTATCTCGCAGCTTACCTGGAGCGATTTCCCGAGGTCGGCACCCGCTACACGCTTCCCGACGCCCGTCACGATCGCCTGACCGACAATTCACTCGCCGCACTGGCGGCCTGGCAAGCGCGAGAAGATGCCTGGCTCGCGGAGCTGACGGCGATCGGAGCACCGACCACGGTGGGCAGCCGCGACTGGCTGAGCTTCGGGATCCTGACGGACGCTCTCGCCAGGTCGGTCGCCTACCGCGTGTGCCGTGTAAAACTCTGGTCCGCAAGCAGCACGACGGGGTGGCACGTGTATGTTCCCGTGTTGTTCGAGATCCAACCGATCGACACGCCGGACCAGCGGCAGCAGGCTCTTGATCGCCTGTCTCAGCTGGCAGAATTCGTGGACACCGAGATCGAGAATCTGCGCGAGGGCCTCGCCCTGGGCTTCAGCGCACCACGGCTCAACCTGCCATCAGTCATCCGGGAGAGCCGGGCGCTACTAGGGGAAGACAGCCCGTTGCGAAGCCCGGGGGTGCGCGCCGCCGACCCGGCCTACGCCGCCCAGCTCGAAGCGATACTCGAGGGGGAAGTGGCACCGGCCGTCGAACGATACGTTCAGTTCCTCGAAGGGACGTATCTACCCCAGGCTCGAGAGGCCATCGCGGTCAGCGCCAACCCGGATGGCGAACGCTGTTATCCAGCGGCAGTGCGCTACTTCGCCACCATCGACCCCAGCCCGGAAGAAATCCACGCGATGGGCCTGGAGCAGGTTGCCCGGATCCGGACTGAGATGCGGCAGATTCTCGACCAGCACTTTCCTGGCGAAACCATCGAATCATTGATGGCACGACTCAACGCCGACTCACAGTTCACGTTCCGCAGCCGTGAAGCGGTGCTGGACTATTCACTGGCTGCACTCGACCGGGTCAGACAGAAGCTGCCCCAGGCGTTCGGCTTGTTACCCAAGGCGGATGTCGAGATCCGGCCCTACCCTGCTTACCGCGAAGCGAGCGGTACCGGTGAGTACCACTCGTCTTCCGAGGACGGCAGCCGACCCGGCATCTACTACATCGCCGTGCGAGAGCCGGAGAAACGCTCCATCGCGGGGCAACAGTCGGTGCTCTATCACGAGACCTTCCCGGGACACCATCTGCAGGGGGCGATCGCACTCGAGCTGGGCGATCGCGTGCACCCGTTGGCGCGTTACCTGTGGAACTCTGGCTACGCTGAAGGCTGGGCGCTGTATTCCGAACGGCTGGCGGACGAGCTGGGCCTCTACGACGGCGCGCTGGACCGGCTCGGGATGTTGTCCGATCAGGCGGCTCGAGCGGCGCGACTCGTCGTGGACAGCGGCATTCACACTCAGGGGTGGACGCGTCAACGCGCAGTCGACTACATGCAGTCCAACACGGCCTGGCCACCCACCGATATAGAACCCGAGATCGATCGCTACATCGCGTGGCCGGGCCAAGCTACCGCCTACATGCTGGGGATGCTGGAAATCAGTCGACTGCGCGACCTCGCCGAAAACGAAATGGGGTTGCGGTTCGACATTCGCGCCTTTCACGATCGCGTGCTCGGAAATGGCAGCATCAACCTGCCGATGCTGAGAGACTCGATCGAAACGTGGATTCACGAATCACTGTGACCAGCCGTTCGTCCAGACGTTCGGGACGAATCGGGTCGATGTAAGGAGGCTTGCCCAGTGCGCACTACCCCGCGATCGATCGCTGCCAGCCTGGTTTGCGCCGCCCTGTTCGTAGCGCCGATGGCAGGTGGCGACGAAGGCCCTGCAGTCGCCCTCGTCGGAGCACAGCTGATCGATGGCACCGGCGCGCCGCCGACCGGTGCGACCGTCATCGTGATCCAAGAGGGCCGGATCGCTGCCTTGGGCGGACCCGAGGTCATCCCCGCTGGCGCAGACCGGATCGACCTGGGCAGTCGTACGCTGCTGCCCGGTCTGATCGACGCACACGTCCACCCTCTGATCTGGGCCGACGACTATCAGACCCAGCACCTGCGTGCCTCGTCGGCCTACAAAGCATTGCGAGGTCTCGAAGAAGTCCAGCTCTGTCTCGCCGCTGGCTGGACGACGCTGCGTTACGCCGGAGATGCCGACGTCCATTACGCGGTGGTCGACATACGTCGCGCGATCGATGAGGGGCGCGTCTCCGGACCACGTCTGACCGGCGCCGCGCATTACATCTCGATTACAGGGGGCGGAGGCGACATCAACTTCGCGGCACCAGAGCAGCACCTGATCGCCGATGGGCTCATCGTCGATGGTGTCGACGAGATGCGCAAGGCCGTTCGCAATGAAGTGAAGTACGGCAGCGACTGGATCAAGCTGATGGTCACGGGCGCATTCATGTCTGCCGGCGACGACCCGAAGGATGTCCACCTCAGCCCAGAGGAGTTGGCGGTCGCCATGGAGGAGGCCGGCCGGCTTCGCGTGCCGGTGATGGCGCACGCACATTCGACTGAAGGGATCATCCAGGCCATCGAGGCCGGGGTGCGATCGATCGAGCACGGCACCTTCATCGACGCGGAGGGCATCCGTCTCGCGCGAAAGCACGGAACCTATCTGGTGCCCACCTTCTACCTCGGTGACTACTACATCACCGAGATGGCGGACAGCGTCGCGCAACGCAAAATGGTCGAGCTATCGCGCAAGTACCGGGATGAGCACATGCGCAACCTGCAAGCCGCCGTAGCGGGGGGCGTCAAAGTCGTGGTCGGCACCGACATGAGCTGTAATACCGCGCCGGTCCAAGCCCGAGAGTTCGCGTCGCTGATCGAGGCCGGAATGACCCACCTGCAGGCCATTCGAGCGGGAACCCTGCTCAACGCGGAGTTGCTCGGTTGGCAGGACCGAATCGGTTCACTCGAGCCCGGCAAGCTTGCCGACATCATCGCCGTCGATGGCGACCCGCTGACCGACATCTCGGCACTCGAGCGTGTCGTATTCGTGATGAAAGGCGGTGACATCGTCAAGCAGCCAGAGCGCGAGTAGATCGGCTCGCACAATCCCCGACCCGCGCGCCCCGAGGCGTGAATCCAATCAGCGCGTAGGCACCGCCCGTCGCACCGGGCTCGGCGTTCGTTTTCGCCGCCTCAACGGCAGCTGGATCCAATGGGGCGCGGGGTCGCCGCGCTCGTGCGCGCCGCGCAGAGCGGCCCCGCTGATCCGCACGATCCGCATGTCGCCGAAGGGCGTTCCCATCCCGCAGTTGACGATCATCCCAACGGCGAGCCGCCGGCTCGGGTCGGCCCAGGCCCCCGATCCGCCAAAGCCAAAGTGACCGAACGCTTGTGGCGCGAAGCCCTCCGAGGTAGCGATGCCGTGGTAGCCGAGTCTCCAGCGCATGTCGAAGGGAAGTACCGCGCGGCCGGGTGCCTCCTGCTGGAGCTCGGTTGCCAGACCGAGTGTCCGACGCGAGAAGAGGCGAACGCCGTCGATCTCACCACCCTCCGCCAGCGCGGCGTACATGCGCGCGAGTGAGCGGGCAGTGAACAACCCGTTTCCCGCTGGGATCGGTTGGCGGAGGGTCTCCGGAGATCCGAAATCGAAAGAGCTGATTCCGCGCGGCGCCAGCGCCTGCACGATGCTGACGAGGTCCATGTCTACGCCGACGCTCTGGAGCGCGTTGCCGAAGGATCCCATCAGACTCTCGACAGTGCGTCCCAGCCATCGGGTCGCGGGGCTGCTGGGTATCTGCCGAAGCACCTCGCTGCCTTCGGGCCACATCAGCTCCGCGGCGCGGGGGAGCTGATCGTCGGGAGTACCCACATAGAGGCCGTCGAGCTCGAGCGGCCCAGCGAGCTCGGTTTCGACGAGCTCCGGAAAAGACACGCCGGTGACCCGCTGGAGGATCTCTCCGACCAGAAAGCCGTAGGTCAGCCCGTGGTAGCCGGTGCGCGCTCCGGGGGGGTGAATGGGCTCCGCCCGTTCGATGGCGTGCACCATGTAATCCCAGTCGAGCATGCGATCGGCGCGATCGATCATTTGCCGGATGTGATAGAGACCCGACTGGTGGGCGAGTACCTGGCGAATCGTGATGGCACTCTTTCCCGCCTGGGCGAATTCGGGCCAGTAGGTCGCGACGGGCTCCTCGTAGTCGATCAAGCCGCGATCGGCCATGACGTGGATCAGCGTCGATGCGACACCCTTGGTGGTCGAAAAGCTCGGCGCCATGGTGTCGCGAAGCCAAGGCGTACCGCTGCGGTCTCGGTATCCCCCCCAAAGATCCACCACAAGTTCGCCGCGGTGATAGACGCAGACGGCTGCACCGCCACCGAAGCGTTCGATCTGCCCCCGCAGCGAGTCCGCAACACCTCGAAAATCCGGCTGGATCTGGCCATCGATCTCGATCGACCCGCTCGAGCGACCGCCGGCAAGGGCGCGTAGCAGCGGCGAGCTCAGTGTCACACCCGCCCCGCGGCTCCAGCATTCATCACCGCGATAGGATAACCGATTCCAACGCAGACCGGAGTCGGCCCGAAGCGGGCTCAAACTTTGTTGATCGGGGTGGGTCGAAATGGGACGTTCCGATGAGTCGCGACGTCCCACTCGGCGTCCGCCGCACATCTCCTCATCCGGGTGGCATACGGAATGCACGGGTTGGTCGAAGCATTCAAGAGGAGCCGGCCAAGCTCCTCGATCCGTTATCGGTATGGAAGGTCTACTGCGATCTTGATGAGCTGACCGCTCGTGAGAAATGCATCCGGTAGCAGTTCGTTCTGGATCGCTGTCTGCTCGATGCTCCAGACGTTGCCGGAGCGCCGCGAAAGCGTCGCCAGGTTCTCGCCGGCACGCGCTCGGGTGATCCAGAGCTGACGCTTCTTGATGTTCTCACGCTCGCGCATCGAGGGTTGGCGAAAGCTCTGCGCTACGCGAGCGAAGGTTGGTTCGAAGTGGGGATAGCGATCCTTCGAGCTGGCGCTCGTGATACGAAACACGACTCGATCCTCTGGCTGGGCGATCCAGTGGAAGTCGAGACTGACGATGCCAAGGTCGCTGGGTGCTTGAGCCCGCGCTCGATGCGCGGCAAGGCCGTTGAGGGTCGCAGCAGATTGATCGACCAGGTATAAGCCGCTCGCCTGGGCGAAGGCTCTGGCGGCGTCGGTGGGGTCTGCGGACCCACGCTGGATCTCGACCTTGATCACGGCCTGGCCGTCCGGCGACAGGGCGGCCACCCCGTCTGCCCGGTTGGCGGTCTGCCAGCCGGCTGGGACATCCAACGCGAAACCCAATTCAGGGTGGACAAAGCGAGGCCCGATGAGAACCCCATCCTTCGGGTCGGGGCCCACGGTCAGACCGATCAGCTCCGAGAGATAGCTGGCTCGCGTCGCCGAGAGCGTCGCGCGATCGGAAACCTCTATCATGCCGGCGCGCCACGCAGCCACCTCAACGCGTCGTTTCGTGGGTGGATGCGAATCGAGAAAGTGCGGCAGCTCGGGGCGACCTCGCTCGAGTTCGGCGTAGCGTGCCATGCGGTCGAGAAATCCGGAGATCGCGGCCGGGTCATAGCCTGCCTGACCCGCCATCTGCTGGCCGAGTTCGTCGGCCTGCTGCTCTTGCTCGCGGCTGTACGAGGCGATGAGCCCGGCGCCGGTCGCTGCGGCGAGCCCGCCGAGGGATCGAGCGCCGGCCGCGCCACCCAAGGCGCCGCCAAATATCTGCCCCATGGCCGAGAGAATTCCGACACCAGTCATCCGGGTTGCGCGCTGCGCGGAATGACGTGCAGCCACGTGACCGATCTCATGTCCCATCACACCGGCTAGCTCCGCTTCGGAGACGGTGAGCCCCAGCAATCCTCGAGAGACGTAGACGTGACCCCCGGGCAGGGCGAACGCGTTGATTTCGGGAATGTCGACGACGTAGAAGCGGAAGGCGATGTCTTGGCGAACGGACAGCTGCGCCAGACGCGCACCCAGGCGCGAGACGTACGCGGTGAGCTCCGGGTCATCGAGGAGCCCCATCTGTCGCTGCACCTCGAGAGCCAGTTGATTGCCCAGCGACACCTCGCTCGAGGTCGACATCGTCGTGATCTCGGGCCGGCGCGTCACCGGGTTGACCGCACAGCCAGAGACCGCGGAAAGAACCAGGCCAGAGAGGCCGAGCGCGCACGCGAGCCCCATTCCCGACCGTTCGTGGCGGAAGACCTGCACGGGCCGATGCTATCGGCGCTGCCCGCCTTGCGCTCCGGAGAGCGATGGGACGGCTGCTATTCTGACTCCCACGAGCGTTGGGAGGTTGCGCGATGCGTGTGGTGCCGCTGTGGCTCTTCCTGGTCGCGATCGCATTCGCGGCTGGACAGACCGCCTGCTCCACGACCTCATCGGCACCCTCTCTTCCGGCTCCTACGCCGCCATCGCCTCCGACTTCCGCAGCCGCCCAGGGTGCATCGCAGGGCGAGGGCGAAGCGCAAGGCGACAGCGGCGAATCGTCCGAGGGCCAGCAGGGTGCCGAAGGAGCTACGGCGGGACAGTCCTCCGCTATGGACTCGGAAGCGTCGAGCGCCGGCGCCGGAGAGCAGAACGCCGCCGAGGAAGGAGCCAATGCGGAGGCGAGCGGGACCGGGTCCAGCCGAGGGCAAGCGCTCCCGGAAACCGTCGACGGATCCCAGCCGGGCGGCGCTCCCGGAGCGGACGGCAGCGGAGCTGAGCGCCT
The DNA here is from genome assembly GCA_964194865.1 of uncultured Opitutales bacterium. GTDB lineage: Bacteria > Myxococcota_A > UBA9160 > UBA9160 > SMWR01 > CAXMOC01. Next base: position 7,006 of record CAXMOC010000158.1, read on the forward strand.
TTCCGAAATATCGGCCGCTTCGCCGGCTGGATCGCCAGGGGGGCAGCCAGGATCGGCGGGCGCCCACGACCCCATCGGCGAAACGGACGAAGTTGCAGACACGCTGCGGCAGATCAGTGGGGTGAGAGCCGAGATGGAGCGGATTCTGAGCGAGGCCGAAGAAGACTCGGAGGCCGGACTCCATGGCTCCGATGGAACGGGCTTCGGCTCCGGCTCTGCTGCTCGGGGCAACTCGTCGCAGGGCGGCTCGGCGGCCTCCGGTGAAAGGAGCGGCGAGTCCGCCCACGAAGGCGACGACGGAGCGGACTCGGCGGTGGTCACCGAAGCCGATCGAACACCCGGCAGCGCCAGCGGGGGGCGTGGAGCAGCCCCGCAATACGGCGAGGACAACGCCTGGATTCGCGAGATCTGCGAGCGCGAGGAGGCCGATCCCGACCTTCGGGAGGCGTTGCAGAAGGAGTGCGCGAAGTATCAGAAGAGCGGGCTCTAGGATCGGCCTTGCGCGATCTCTGGCTCACGCTGCTCTGCGCGGTCCTCGTCGTTTCTCAGCTGACGGCCTGTGCCGGCATCGGCGCACGACGAGCAGAGGATCTCGAAGTCCTCCGCACCGACCATCCGCTCATCGAAGAAGCGCGGCTCGATGTCGGTGTGATCGTGTTCGACCCGGGACTCCCGGCCGAGGGAGATCCTCCAGAGCGTGTGAGGCCTTCGATCCGCAAGGCAGAGTCGATCTTCTTCTCGTGCTTGATGCGAGCGTCGCTGCTCGAATCGGCCTACTGGGGCGATGTGCGCGTCGTCCCTTCGGAGTCGGAGGTCTCGGAGCTGACCGTCCGGGGAACGATCGTCGCTTCTGACGGAGCCGTTCTCGCCCTGGACATCGAGGCAACCGACGCCACCCAGCGGTCGTGGCTCAAGCGGCGCTACGAAACCGATGTCGTCGAAGGGGCGTATCTGAGTCCGAGCGCCGATCCCTATCAACCCATGTTCAACACGATCGCCAACGACCTCGCCGCCTCCCTGAGCGAGCCGGATCTGCAGCAGCTCGTAAAGCTTCGCGAGATTTCGGCATTGCGCTACGGGGCGGAGTTCGTGCCCGACAAGTTCGACGGCTATCTCGAGGAAGAGAACGGGGTCTTGCACCCGGTGCGGCTGCCGGCCGAGGACGACCCGATCTTCCTGCAGATCCAGCAAGCGCGCGCCTACGAGTCAATGTTCGTTGGCACCCTGGATACCCACTACGAGAACTTCTGCAACGAAATGGGCGACTCCTATACCGAGTGGCGAGGCTACGCGCAGCAGGAGGCGAATCTTCACCGAAGCTTGAAGCGAAAACGCAACCTCCGGGTCGCCTTGATTCCGATCGTGATCGGAGCCGTCGTGGCGGGCGCGTTCTTCTCTCCCGTGGTCGCGGTGGACCTGATAGGCGCAACCGTCGGCGCAATGGTGGTCACGGAGCTCACCAGCCAGATCAAGGAGCTGAACGCGGACGCGGCGATGCATGAGAGCATGTTGGAGGAGCTCGACACGTCTTTCAGCAGCGAGGTCGGGCCGCTCGTGGTTCAGACCGAGGAGACGACGGTTCGACTGACCGGGAACGTGGAGCAGCAGTATCAACAGTGGCGACATCTGCTCCAGCAGCTCTACGCCCAGACGGAGTCGCTCCAGGAGGTGAACATCGTGTTGGAAGTCGAGCCGGTCGCGGGCGACGTAGACGTCAACTCCTCGGAGCCGTCCCCCTGAGCGCGCAGGCCGGGCGAGATCGATTGTGACTCGGGACTGGACGGCGTGAGCGAGCCCGACCGGGAGGATGTCCTACTCGGCCGCTTTCGCCTGGTTCGGGTTCTGGGACCGGACGGCATCAGTCGAAGCTGGCTGGCCGAAGATGAAGAGCTTGGCGAGACCGTGCTCCTGCGGATTCTCGCGCCGAGCCTCGCCGCGTCGCAGATTGGACACGATTCTCTGCGAGAAGCCTGCCGAGAGACGCGTCGGCTGACGCACCCGAACATCGCCCGGGTGTTCGACCTCCATCGTGACCAGACCCTGTGCTTTCTCTCTCGGGAGTTCGTCGATGGCGAGGGGCTCGCGGGCCTCGTCGGCCAGCCCGCCGATGAGGTGGCGGCGAGGATGCTGCCGGTGATCGACGCGCTTGCCTATGCGCATGCCCGCGGTGTCATCCATGGAGATCTCAAGCCGAGCAAACTCTTGTGGGATGCGCACGGCGTACCGCGTCTCGCGGACTTCCGCATCGCTGCCGCACTGCGGGAAGCCGCACGCGCACTGGGGCCCCCCGACCTGGAAGAGGATCCCGGCCCGCCCTCCCCGTCCGACGATGTCTGGGGCCTGGGCGGAGTGCTGTTCGAGCTCTTGGCCGGTCGCCCCCTCATGGCAGCCGATGACGAGAGCATCGCCGGCGGGCTTGAAGGCGGCGGTGTTCCACCCGGTTTGGCCGAACTGGTGGCGCGGATGCGTGCGAAACCGCGGGCGCTTCGACCCGGCATCGAGAGCGTGCGGGCGGCACTGAACCCGGCGGCATCCAGCCAGCGCCGCGCCCTTCCCCGCTTGAACCGGGACGACCGCCGCTTGGACCGGGACGACCGCCGCTTGGACGCGGACGACCGCCACCCGATCTCCGCCTCCGCTCCGGCCGCACTCACCCCTACCCCAACTCCCGCGCCGGGAGTGACTTCCACCAGGCGCTTGATCTGGGCGGCATTCCTCGTCTTGCTACTCGTGGCCGCCGGGGTGTTCTTCTATCTGCCGCGCTGGGTGAACGATCGGGAGGACCGGGCCACCGAGCCCGCGCGAGTCGTGGCGGAACGGCCTGAAGGCGCCGGCCTCGCGGCAGGCGACGCGGAGGCGAAGCGCCTGCTGGCCAAGACCCTCGAAGCGCGGCAGCGGCTCGAGGACCTGGGCGTCGAACATTGGGCGAGCGCCGAGGTCGAACGAGCGGGGGATCAGATAGCGGAGGGAGAGAGCGCACAGCTTGCCGGCGACCTCGACAAGGCGTTGCGGGAATACGGGGACGCGCACACCCTCCTGCAGGAGCTCATTGAACGCGCGCCCGTCGCACTCGAGCAAGCGCTGGCCGCGGGGTCGGCCGCACTTGCCGACGGAAGGACGGATCAGGCCATTCGGCAGTTCTCCCTCGCTCAGGCCATCGACCCGGACAACGCCGCTGCAGCGGCGGGTCTGTCGCGCGCCGGGCATTGGAGCGAAGTCTCCGCCCTGCTCGCAGCGGCCGAACGTCACGAAGAGATCGAGCAGTTTTCCAAGGCCCGGGAGTCCTACGCGGCGGCCCTCGAGATCGACCCCCAGTCCAAGCCGGCCGCGGCGGGACTGGAGCGGGTGGGATCGCGCCTGGCGCAGCGTGAGTACAGTCAACGCATGTCCAGAGCGACGCGGGCGCTGGCCCAGAACGATCTCGATACCGCGCTTCGCGACGTGAAGGCCGCCCAGGCAGTGCGGCCCGATTCCGCCGATGCCAACGCCCTGCGCGCACAGATCGCGTCACTGCAGACAGCCCAGGCCACTGCACGGCACCTGACTCTGGCCCAGGCTCGGGAGAACGAGGCCGATTGGAGCGGCGCCACGGACGAATACCGGGCCGTCTTGTCCCTTGACCCCGAGGCCACCGCTGCCAAGGAGGGCCTGGCTCGCAGCGAGCTGGGTGCCCGACTCTCCGGGCGTTTTGGCGAGTGGATCGCGCAGTCGGATCGGCTTCTCGACAAGCGCCAGCGTACCGAGGCGGGAGCGTTGTTGGCCGAAGCCCGCAACTTTCACGACCCGCCAGCGAACTTGGCGGACCAGATGCATCAGGTCGCGGACCTGCTCAGCGCCTTCTCGGCTTCGGTTACGGTTGTTCTCGAGTCCGACAGCGAGACGGAAGTCACGATTCAGAAGCTGCGAGAGCTCGGAAGCTTCGAACGCCGGGAGATCGAGCTGGAACCCGGCACTTACGTGGTGGTGGGAATTCGCCGGGGCTATCGCGACGTTCGCCACACGCTCACGGTGAAACCCGGGCGAGCGGCGCCACCGCTGATGGTACGCTGCACCAAGCCGATCTGACCGAGGCCTCCCCGATGACGACCGAGGGATCACCGCCCGCTGACGGCGAGATCGTCCCGATCGATTTCGAGCCGAGCCGGCCGAGCGGCCCGCGTCGGCGGCGTCCGACGCTTCACCCGGCGCGGGTTGGCGTGGGCGTCGCTGCAGCGGCGATGGGGGTGCTGGTTTGGTTCAGCTTGACGGCGGTTTCGGTCCGGATCGAAGTCGAACCGCCTGCCGAAGAGCTGTCATTTCCGGGGACATTGCTGCACGCCAGCTTCGCAGAGCGCATGCTGATGCGTCCGGGCACGCATCACATCGTTGCCGAACGCCAGGGGTATTTCCGTCTCGAGGAAACCCTCCAGGTCCTCGACGCGTCCGATCAGAGCTTCTCCTTTCGGCTGGTGCGGCTTCCGGGGTTGCTGCGAGTCGCTGCCCGGCCTGTCGATGGCGCCATGGTCCGGGTTGACGGCGAAGCGGTCGGTAGTACACCGACCGCGAATCTCGAGTTGCCGCCCGGCCCGCACAGGATCGAGGTTCGCGCGCCCCGCTACCTCGTGCATCAAGAATCGATCGAGATCGAAGGGGGCGGTGTCGAACAGAGCCTCGAGGTCGAGCTGATTCCGGCGTGGGCTGCTGTCACGATGACTTCCACCCCGGCCGGCGCCGTTGTTCGGGTCGACGGCGTCGAAGTCGGAACGACGCCGGGCCGCTTCGATCTGGTCCAGGGCTCGCGTCAGATCGAGGCGCAGCTTTCTGGCTACGAAACGGCTCGAAGCGTGCTGGAGGTGGTAGCCAACCAACCGCAAACCCACCCCGACATCGTGCTGCACCAGGCAGACGGTGTGCTGACCGTCATCAGCGAGCCAGCGGGTGCACAGGTGAGCGTGGGTGACTCCTTTCCCGGAAGGACACCGGTCTCCCTCCAGGTCGCCTCTGGGCAGCTTCAATCCATCACTCTCTTCAAGCCGGGCTACGATGTCGCAACGCGAGAGGTAAAGCTACGGCCATCGGAAGAAGCGACCGTTCGCATCCGGCTGGCGCCGCAGATCGGAGTCGTCGAGCTCGTCACCCGGCCCGAGGGCGCGAAGCTCCAGCTAGACGGACAACCCGCGGGCCATGCGAGCCAACGTCTGCAGCTTCTCGCCGTGCCTCACCAGCTGCGCATCAGCATGCCGGGCTACGCCACCCAGGTATTGAACGTCACTCCGCGGCCCGGTCTGCCGCAACGGCTCAGCGTCTCGCTGTTGACGGAAGCCGAAGAGAAACGCGTGACGACCCGGCAGACCATTGCAACGAGCCACGGCCAACAGCTCCAGTTGATCCAACCCGGCCGATTCATGCAGGGGACGCCGCGCGGTGTCCCAGGCCGACGCGCGAACGAGACCCAGCGCTTCGTGGAGCTCACCCGCCCCTTCTATCTCGGTGTCCGCGAGATCAGCAATCGGGAATTTCGTCGGTTCCAGCCGGAACATCACTCGCCCTCATTCGCTGGGAACAGCCTCGATGCGGACGATCAGCCCGTATCGGGCGTGACCTGGGAAGATGCGGCGCTCTTTTGCAATTGGCTGAGTGTCCAGGATGGGCTTCCCGTGGTCTACGTCGAAATCGGCGGCGCGCTGGTCGCGGGGCAGCCGATTGCCATGGGCTATCGGCTGCCTAGCGAGGCCGAGTGGGAATGGGCAGCGCGCTACGTCGGCGGCGCCGGAGAACGCCTGTATCCCTGGGGCGATCGCCTTCCGCTACCCGAGGGATCTGGAAACTATGCAGATGGCTCCGCTTCGAGCATCCTCTCTCCTACCGTGGCAGCCTACGACGACGGCTTCGCAGTTTCGGCATCCGTCGCGAGGGGTTCGCCCAATCCGCTGGGAATCGTTGGCCTTGGAGGCAACATCGCAGAGTGGATCCACGACTACTACACCATCTATCCCCCCGCTCGGCGGGATGCCGTCGTCCGGAACCCGATTGGGCCGGCAACTGGGTCGTCCCACGTAATCCGGGGTGCGAGTTGGCAAGACGGGCGGCTTGCGCGGCTGAGGACCGCCTTTCGCGACTACTCGGCCGAGGGCCGGGCCGACGTCGGATTCCGAATCGCTCGCTCGGTCGAATGAGTCATCCAGAGGACTGAAGGAATCAAGATGCGTATTCGCAAACGGACCCAGAGCTCGTCGCTTGGCTTGGCACTCGGCTTGGCACTAGGATTGGCACTGCCCCCCCCTCCCGCGCACAGCGAGGAGCCATCGGACCGCAAGGGCGGGACTCTGTCCGCAACCGAGGCAGTGGAGCCGAAGCGGCAAGTGCGCGACAAGGCGGCCGCGGCACCTCGCGAGGCCGCGAAAGTCAAGCCCAAGCGCCTACCCGCGCCCGTGCACAAGGTGAGTGCTGACTCACCCGCGCGATTCCCTTCGGACATCTAGATGAGGCGTCGGATCGGTTTCGAATTCGTGTACCAAGCGTTCGCGTTGGTGATCGCTTTGATCGTCGTTCATTCCTTTTACGTCGCCATCGTGCGCCCGGAGGCCGCGATCGCCATCCAAGAGGAGCGACTCCGAATCCAGGAGGATCCGGCCTACGTGCCCGACCGTTCGATCTACGTCGTCGTACGGGACTTCGAGCAAGAAGCCTGCTTCATCCTGATGTTGTGGGCCCTGGCGATCCTGGGACTGAAGAGCGTGACGACCTGGCGCGAACGCAAGTTGTTGGATCTGGATCTGATCTCGGTCGAGGCCGAGACCAAAATCTTGCCCGAAGATGCCAGGGTGTACGCCCGCCAGGTGCAGGCTCTTCCCGCCGAGGTGCAAGGCTACCTCCTGCCCCGCTGCCTGCTGGCGGCGCTTCAACGTTTTGGAGCCACCCACAACATCCACGATGTGTCGGCGACGACCCAGGCAATCTGCGAAAAGGAGGGCGAGCGGCTCGAGTCCGAGCTCTCGATGATCCGATACCTGGCCTGGGCAATTCCGTCGATCGGCTTCATCGGGACCGTACGGGGTATCGGGCGGGCGCTTGCCCTCGCCTACCAGGCCGTGGAGGGAGACATCACCGGGGTCACGGAGAGCCTCGGGATCGCTTTCAACTCGACCTTCGTCGCACTACTGCTGAGCCTCGTCCTGATGTTCCTGGTGCATCAGCTACAGCTGATGCAAGAACGCCTGGTGCTCGACGCCGAGGGGTATTGCGACCAGCGGTTGATCCAGCACCTGGCCGTTCGGCCCCCCACGTGAGCGGTGCGGCAACCGCGGCGATCGAGCTCAACGATGCAGAGCTTCGCGTCGTTACCCCGGCGGGAGTCGTCGCCACGGAGCCTGGCTACGCGATCCTCGACGGCGACGAGCTGATCGTGGGGAACGAGGCGTATGGGGAGGCAAGCCTCAAGCCGAGGCAGGTCCACAATCGCTTCTGGGCAGATCTCGACCAACGCCCGATTCGGGGCGGCTCGCTCAGCAACGCCGATCTCGCTTACACCCAACTCTCACGGCTCTGGGAGCTCATCGCCGATCATGTGAAAGACGTCGTCTTCGTTGTGCCGGCCTCGTTTCGTCGGGAGCAGCTGGCGCTTTTGTTGGGAATCGCCAAAGCCTGCGAAATCCCGGTGAGAGGTCTCGTCGACGCCGGCGTCGCTAGCTGCACCCGCGCCCGACCGGGCGCTCGCTTGCTTCATTGGGACGTCGGCCTTCACGCTGCGGTACTCAGCGACCTGAGTCAGGGCGAAGGCATCAGCCACGCCTCTTTCGAAACCATCGATCAACACGGTCTGATGTCGCTGCGTGAAGGCTGGGTTTCGTGCATCGGCCACGCCTTCATCGCGCAAACACGCTTCGACCCGCTCCACGATGCGAAGAGCGAACAGGCCCTCTATGACGGCCTCTCGGGTTTCCTCGCAACCCTGGGAGAGCGAGACACCGCACCGGTGCAGATCGAACACCGCAACGTCTCGCGTGGCGCGCAGATTCGGCGCTCCGACTTGATCCGCACCGCAGCGGACCTGTATCGCACGCTGATCGTGCGCGCGGGTCTCGGTGCGGATCCTGATACTCCCGTGGTCGCTCACGCGAGTCACAGGCTCGCTGATCTACCCGGGTTCATGGACGCCATGAGCGGAGTGGAACCACTCGAAGTCGTGAGGCTCGCGCCGGAGGCGCCGTGCATGGGCGCGCTTGAGCGGCTCGAGCAGATTCCCCGACCGGGGCGCGGCCACAAGCTGGTCCGGCAGCTGCGCGGGTCGCGGGCGACGTGAGACAATGACGCCGTCGCAGGACCGCCGTGGCCCGTAGACCGATCTCGACCTTTTCACTCTCCTTCCTCGACTGCCTCTGTTGTGGCTTCGGCTCGGTGATTCTGGTGTTCATGATCATCACCAACCGGGTCACGACCGAGTCACGCGTGGTCGTGGCGGATCTCCAGGCCCAGGCACTTCGGCTCAGTGCCCAGACCGAATCTCTCGGTGAGGAGCTGGCTTCGGAACGGGCGACACTCTCCGCGCGGACAGCCGAGGTCCAACTCAAGCGCCAACAGCTCCAGACGCATAGCCAGCAGGCCGCTCATCTCGCACGGCTTGCCGACGAGAAGCGAGGCGTCGTCTCCAGCGAGAAGCGGAGCATTCAGCAATCCCTCGAAGAATATCGCCCACCGGTGGAGTCTCCCGAGTCCGTCAGCAAGCGCGGAAAGCGAGAGCTGGTGACGGGCTTGAAGCTGAGCGGCCAGCGAATTCTCATCATGATCGACGCGTCGACCAGCATGCTCGACCGCTACATCTCCAACATCCTCTTGCTGCGAAACATGCCCCCGGAGCGGCAGCGTCAGTCAGCCAAATGGCAGCAGGCCGTCGCCACGGTCGACTGGCTCCTGGCCAGCATTCCGAAGGGCAGCCGATTTCAGGTCTACTCCTTCGACGTCGAGGCTCGGCCCTTGATCGACCGGACGCAGGGGACCTGGCTCGATGTGAGCGACGCCAAGCAGGTGGCCGAGGTTCGCACTCAGCTTCGCAAGATCACACCGTCCGGCGGGACGAGTCTGTACGCTGCAGCTTCCGCCGTTGGCAAGCTGCAGCCGCCTCCGGACAACCTGTTCCTGCTGGTCGATGGCTTGCCGACCCAAGGCGGTACCGGCTCGCAACCCCAGACGGTCTCGGGCGACCAGCGGCTTGCGTACTTCCGTCGGGCGGCCAAGCGTCTCCCCCGAGCACTGCCCGTGAATGTCATCCTCTACCCGTTGGAAGGAGACCCCGAGGCTGCGCCCGCCTATTGGAAGCTGGCGCTGGGTTCGGGAGGCGCCTTGTTGAGCCCCTCGAGCGATTGGCCATGAGCAGGCGCAGGCGGCGCGCAACCGAAGCGACCAGCCTCTCATTTCTGGACGCCATCTGCTGCGGCTTTGGCGCCGTGATCCTGCTGCTGGTGATCGTCAAGGTCCGCGAGCCCGGACTTCTCGAGGGAGCCGCCGCGGAGCTGATCCAATCCGTGAAACACCTCACCGCGGTACAGGCCGACCTCGAGAACGAAGACGCGCAAGTCCACGATGAGCTCGCGCGGATCGAGCGGGAGCTGCAGCTGGCATCCGCTCGGGAAGCATCGGTTCGACGACAGCTCGAGCAACAAATCAGTGCACTCGGCGAAGTCGCCGCACAGGAGGAGTTCGCCCGCGCGCTTCGAGAGACGCTTTCGAAACGGATGGCGCCGCTGACGGGGCCCTTCGAGTCTTCATCACTGGTGGGAGGTATTCCGGCAGATAGTCGCTACATCATTTTCGTCATCGACACTTCGGGGAGCATGCACAGGTTCAGCTGGCGGCTGATGCTTCGCAAGCTGACCGAGATTCTCGAAGCCTATCCTAAGGTCGATGGCATCCAGGTCATGAACGACATGGGCAAATACATGTTCTCGAGCTTTGCCGGTGGCTGGATTCCCGATACCCCGAACGGTCGCCGGCTGATCATCGATTATCTACAGACGTGGGCGCCCTTCAGCAACAGCAGCCCGGTGGAGGGCATCACCCAGGCGATCGAGACCTACGCGCGCCGCTATCACGACATCAGCATCTACGTCCTGGGCGACGAGTTTACGGGACCGTCGATCCAGGATGTGGTGGATACCGTGGACCGCCTCAACCGGGACCACAGCATTCGCATCCACGGGGTGGGCTTTCCCTTCGAGAGCGAGGATGGCGACCTGTATCACACCGTCCATCGTTTCTCGACGCTCATGCGCGTTCTCTGTCAGCGAAACGGAGGTGCCTTCGTGGCGCTCGGCGCGGAATCGTAGGCGCCAGTTTTCGGCGGGGTTCAGCGGACGTAGCGATCACTCGGTTCGCCGCCGTCCCGCGCGGCGAGCTGTTCGAGCAGCTCGCGGTGGCGTGCTCGAGTGAGCGGGTAGCCGCGCGCGAGCCCCACGGCGAGCAGCAGGAAGAGTGCCGGGGCGAGGGACACGAGGAACCGCACGGCCGTGCCAGCAGCCTCGCCGGCCGTACCTTGACGTTCGAGCCCGGCGGCATCGAGGATCAAGCCGGCGGCGGCGACCGCGAGCATGCCGCCGAGCTTTCGAAGAAAGGTGAAGGATCCGTTGTAGAGGCCCTCGCGGCGCTCACCCGTCGCGACGTCGTCTTCGTCGACCACCTCGCCAATCATCGCCCAGGGCATGAGGTCCGTGACCGCGTAACCAATGGCGACCACTGGAGCAAAGCCCAGGATCACCCAGCGCGGCCAGCCCGGCTCGACCGCGAACATCAGGATGCCTCCGGCCATCCACCAAAGGGACCCCACGATGAAGATGCCCGATTTTTCGTGGCGGATAGAGATGCGCTGCCAGAATGGCAGTGACGCCACGACGCTGAGCAGGAACAGGAACATCATGGGCTGGAAGTCCTCGGCGCGTCCGAGGAAATAGGTGAAGTAGGGCAACAGCATGGCACCCACCAGGTCCATTGCGATCCGACTCGAGAGGTACAACCCCATCAGGCGAAGGTAGGTTCGATGGCGCATCAGGATGCGCAAACCTTCCACCAGCCGGATCTCGGCGGCTCGCTGTTGGTACTCGGGATTTTCGAATGTCCTCGCGTACACTGCAAACCAGGGCACGGCGAGCAGCACGCCAAACAGCGCACCCGCCCTGGCGAAACCATCCGCCCCACCCCCGAAAAGGTTCGCAACCTGAAGCAGAAGGATGGCTGCAAATACGCCCAGCACGGACCCGACATTGCGGTAGATGTTGAGCGAGGTACGTCCGTCGTAGCTCGTAGCCATCTCGGGCATGAGAGCCAGGTAGGGGACCGAGAGGACGGTCATCGCAAGACTCAACACCACGTAGACCGACGTGTAGTACGCGAAGAGCTTCGTCTGGGTGTCGAGTCCGACGTCGGCCCAGAGCAGCGCGAAGCTCACTCCGAACGGGATCGCTCCGAGCAGGAAATAGGGGCGCCGCCGACCTCGTTTCCACCTGGTGTGGTCGGAGATCCGACCCATCAGCGGATCGGTGACCGCGTCGACCGTCCGCGCAACCAGCGGAACGAGGCCGGCCAGCGCGGGCCGCAGCCCGGCGATTTCGATCAGGAAATAGAACGTGAAGACCATCGACAAGCTGGACAACACCGTGTTGACGGTGAAGTCGCCGGTCGCGAAGACGACTTTTCTGCCAACTGTCAGCCGTGGCTGACCTCGGACACTGTCTTCTGCTGGAGCGGGCACGGCATCCCTCGCTGCGAGCTGACTCCCCTTCTATATCCCATTCTCCCAGGCGCGCGGCTTCGAGAGGCCCACTTCCGTCACGCACCGCGGATCCCGAGCTTCCCGGCGCAGAAAGCGGTCGGTGACGGAGCCTCCCACTGGGCGGCGTGATATCGTCATAGCCATCGAGTGGAGGCGGCCAGCAATGCGTCGAAAACTTGCGCGGGCCTGCGCTCGCGTGCCTCGTGGTACTGAGCGCAACGCAGCCGCGGGCGGCGACAGGAGTCGGACGCAATTCGGGAAACACTTCGGGCGGTGGCATCCCGCGCTAGGCGTTCTCGTCGATCTCCGCCAGGCGGGAAGGAGGTCGAACTGCGAGACTCCGCGCCATCCGCCGCTGACCGCAATATCGCTTATGCAAGCGGTTCGATCTCCTACGCCTCCCTGAGAAAAAGATCTTCTCGGGAGGCACGGTGCGCGGTCTGACGCTGGGGCGGGTCGCACGTTGTGAACGCCCTGGCGGGTGGGCGGAGGAAAACGCAGAGTCGCCTTACAACCGCCGAAGACCCTTTGCGCCGCTGCCCCTTGCGCCGCTGATTGGATGTCTACGCCGTGAACGGACTGATCGACGCAATGACCGCTACGTGGCTCGGCATGGACTGGCTGGAGTTCACGGGTCTCGTCTCCGGGTTTGTCTGCGTCGTACTCCTCATCCGGCAGAACGTCTGGACTTTTCCGATTGGCCTCGTCTACGCATTCGTGTCAGTAGCCGTATTCACCGAACAGCGGCTCTACGCCGACGTACTACTGAGCGGATACTACGTGGTGATGAACGGCTACGGCTGGTACTACTGGCTCTACGGCGGTAGCCGTTCCGAGACCGACGATCTGCCCGTCTCCTACACGCCTCCGAGAGTTGCAGCTGGGCTCGGCGGCCTGGTGGTTGTTGGCATTGCCAGCATGGGCTGGTTCTTCGATACGCAGACCGACGCCGACCTTCCCTATTGGGACAGCGCAACCACGGTGATGAGCTTCGCCGCGATGTGGATGACCGCGCGCAAGTACATCGAGAACTGGATCGTGTGGCTGGTCGTAGACGTCATTGCAACCGTCATGTACTTCTCGAAGGGAATCGAGCTGTACGCCATCCTCTACGCGGTCTATCTCGGCATGGCGGTGATTGGGTGGAGAGCATGGCGGCGCAGTCTGACGCCGACCGCACAATCTGCCTGACCGGCCCCGAAGAGACCGCGCTAGCCGAAGTCGGTGCCTACCCCGATGCTGCCCTTGTCTACTCGCCGAAGTATGGCCAGGTGGGGGCTCTTCCGAGAAACCGAGGGCGATCTCACTGCCGATGGGCCACAGCAGACGCGCCTATCCTGGGTCGAAACGCTGCGGCCAATGGGTCCGCTGGCGACGCCTGGGCCCTGCCACATGAGAAGCCCTTCCGGCCGATGGTTCCCGGTGCGGGTGCCGGTCTCGTGCCCCACAACCCGGCCGATCCGGGGCGAGGCGAGTGGCTTTACCGCCTGCTCCGAGAGCCGGTTCGGTTGGCGCCTCGCTACCTCGTGCGGGATCTTCCGTTCGCAGTCCGGCTGCTCATCGAGGCCCTGATCGAGAGAGGTGCCCGAGGCCTCCCGGGCCGCCGGTAGGTTCGCGATCTCCGCGTCCCCCCCCGGGCATCTGGTGATGGGATGGAAAGCATGGCCGCGCACTCTGACGCTGACCGCACAATCTGCCTGACCGGGCCAGAATCCACGGGGAAGACGACGCTCGCTCGCGCCCTCGCCTCCCGCCTGGGCGCCACCCTGGTGCCGGAGATTGCTCGTGAGTATCTGGGTCGAGAACCTCTCGACCAGCGCCGCGACCTGCTGGAGATTGCCCGCCGCCAGGTTGCTCTCGAACGCGAGACGCGAGCCGGGCACGCCGGCTTGTTGATCTGCGACACGGATCTATTGGTGATTCAGATCTGGTGGCGCGAGAAGTTCGGCCCCTTACCCACGTATCTCGCGCAAGAGCTATCGAAGCGTTCCGCACGCGGATACCTGCTGCTCGAGCCGGACATCTCATGGCAGGCTGATCCTCTGCGCGAGAACCCAACCGATCGAGACCGCCTGTTCGAGCTCTATCGAGCCGAACTCGAGGCGTCCGGCTTTCCCCACCGGATCGTCGGCGGCTTGGGTGAGGCTCGCGTCGAGCGCGCGATCGAGCAGCTCCAATCGCTGTGCAAAGAGGTCTGACGTACTGCAGGGCCCAAGGGCACTTGGAGGCCGCACGAAACGGGCCGACCGGACACAATTCGAACCCTCGCGCGTGAACGCAGAAGAGGGTTCGAGGTGACAACCCTTTGTCAGAAGCTCAGACCGAAGCCGGCCGAGACCTCGACGCCCTCGTCGGAGAATCCCACGTCGACCCGAAACGGCGCGGCGCGTTCCAATGTCACGCGCAAGCCGATCCCCAGGCTACTCCGGACGCGTGAACCGAACAGATCCGGCCAATCGTCGGCAACGGAACCGACATCCCCAAACAGCGCGACACCCAGGCGTTCGACGCGGACGGACTTCACGAAGGGGATGGGAAACCCACGCGGCAACAGCCAGAACCTGTATTCGGCAGTTCCATGCCAGCTGGAGCGATCCCGAAAACGACCGGTCACGTAGCCGCGCAATGTACGCGAGCCGCCGAGCATCGGGAGCGAGAAGAACGGCAGATCGCCCGCAGTCCAATTCGTCTGAAGATGCAGCGCCAGGGTATCGGTCGGCGGGTTCTCCTCCTGCGCGTCACCGCCGTCGTGAAAGAGGGGTGGAAGCGGGATGATCTTTGTTCCCGACGTCGAGAAGACCGCGCCCAGATCCCAGTCCGTCTGGAGCAGCGCAGACCGAACACCGATCCCCACCGAGTAGCCCCGGTACGGCTGGCGCTGGCTATCTCGCGTGTCGTAGCGGAGCCCGAGCTCGAGCCAACCCAGCGACTGGTCTTCCGCCTTGCGAAATATCGAAGGGAACTCGTCCTCGGTATTCGGCTGTCCATCCACCTTGCCATTGGCGAGCGAGTGCCACTCGCCCAGAACCGAGGCGTCAACGACCCAATTGTCAGCGGGATCGGGCACCGCCAGCGCGAACCCGAACCGTCCGAACGCGGTCTCGTCGGTGTAGCTCGTCTCGTCGTTCTCGTCGCTTCCAGCGCCGAACCCATAGAAGCGCCGGGTGAGAGATTTTTCGTAACCTCCCCACGCCTTCAAGAAGCTGCGCTCCTCTTGGAACACTCCCCCTCCTGTCGCCTCCCGGTGATGGAGCCATCGGCGCCAGACTGCTTGGTACGACTGTTGTCCTTCGACGGTGTAGGAGAGGAAGAGGCCGGCGAATTCGCGCCTTCGCTGCTCTCGAAAGTCGAGGTCCGTAATGGCAAGCCCGCCGCCGAATCCAACGTCGCTGTCGTGGAAGAAGAACGGCGCGATGAAGCTGGAGACGATCAGGCGGCTGAAGAGATTGCCGGGCTTGAGGCGCCCTTCCGGGATGTAGCGCCAGCGCTCGGGATGCTCGAGGTCGGCCGGCTTCTCGACGCTGGGAATGCGCCCGTCTGCTTCGATTCCCTGCCACGGGTCGAACGCGGAGCTCTGCGCCTCGGCCAGCGCCTCGGCGGCGAAGCCTGAAACCGCGGCAAAGAGAAGAGCAGCTGCTGCGAATATTCGCGCCAAATCGACGCCATGGTATCCGCGCTACGGCCCAGCTGGAAAGCGATTCCCGTCAAAGCCCCGCACAGGCTCATCGATCCGGGAGGCGGCTGATGGCGCTCGTCTCACCGAGCCGTCAGCGCCCGAAGCTCGGCAAGGCGCTGCTCGTCCTCTTCCGGCAAGACCTCGACGTCCGAGCCTTCGTAAGCCGCATACAGCTCGCGCTCCAACACCGCCAGGGCCTCCGCCGCGAAGGGCTGATCCGGTGCAATCCGGATCGACTCCTCGAGCAGGAACGGCGCCCGCGTCACCCAGTAGTTCCGCCCGATTGCCGCCTCGAGCATGCCCAGTTGATAATAGGCCTCGCCGAGTTCGGCATCGCGTGTGCGGTGTGTGGCGATGAACCGCTCGAGAACGCTCGACGCCACCACCGAGCGGAGCAGGCCGCTCTGCCCGTCCGTATCGCCCTCGCCTCGCTCGACTTCCTGGATGAGTTCTCGCGCATCGGCCACTCGCGATGCGGACTCCGCCCAGTCGCGCAGATCAGGAAGCGAGCGAGCCCACCCCTCCACGTCGGCGCGGAGACTAGCCCAGAGATCCTCTCGCTTTGTGAATTCCTCGAGTACGGCCACCGGGCGATCGAAGTCACCCTTGACGCGAATCGAGACCACCAGGTAGTCGGTCAGCGGCCGCAGCAACACGGCTGGGTGGATCAACGGGTCAGCCAACAACGCTTCCAACGTTTCGAGAGCCTCGTCGAAACGGCGCGTTGCGATCTGCAGCGTTGCACGGGGCTCGAGTGGGAGTGTTTCCATCACTCCGCGGTCCACGAAACCCGCAGTGAGGGGCGAGTCTTCGGACGCCGGAAGCCTTGTGTGGCAAACGACGCAATTCTCGACGATCTGGCGCAGCACGAAGGCCGCGCGCTCGTGACGACCCTGCCCGAAGCTCGCCTGCACTTCGTTCGCGTCCCTGGAGACCGAGCGCGCGAGAAAGTGCATCTGCGCATCTCGGCTGCGGGCGTGTCGCTGGAGCAGGGCAGCGTTGCGCGCCAAGGCGTCGAGGGCTTCGGCGATTTCGGCCTGGTTCTGCGGATCGCGAAAAGCGTCGTTGTCGACGCTCGCGGGCAGAGCCACGCGGATCCCGTTGAAGATCTCGCGCATCACGGCTCGCGTCTCGGCGTCCGGCCCCGGCTCGGGGGCCTCGGAGCAACCCGAGACCAGCAGCAGGCTCAGCGCCCCGACTGCCCAGTGTTTTCGCGCTCGCATCGAGAATCGTCGGGAGCCGTCGGCCCAGTCGAAGCGAGGAATCAGCGCGCACCAACTTCGTGAAATCAAGGCTCTTGGACCGAGCCGGATGCGTCGAGCGCCACCCCATGCGAACGCGAGGGAGTCCAGGCAGCGCCCTCGATTGCCTGAATTGTAATCAGATAGTCGACGATCACATCGATCGCTCGGCGCATCGTATCCTCCGTCGCCGGTAGTCCGGGGCCCACCTCCTGCTTGAATTGCTTCCACACCGGCATGTCCCGGGGCCCGTGGGCAATCACGTCAGCCCGGCCGTCGATGAACTCGGCCAGCTTGCTGCGCGAGATCGGCGTACCGAAACGCTTGGTGAGCTTCGTGAGGTCGGGCGGTTGCTTGACGAGCGAACGCGCGACGGGCCCAGTTGCAATCATCTGATGGCCGAAGGTGCCGTGGGCGCTGTGCCCACCACCCACCGATCTCTCCGATGAGTACCCAATCGCCTCATCCTCCAACGCACCGGTGCGAGCGCTGGGTCACCGAGCCTTCCGTCCGGAAGCCTCGCTAGCGGGCCGCCGGCCGCGAGCTGTTGCGCGAACGCGTCCCGCGGCGCCGGCCACGCGATGAGCGCGGACGACCCGCCCCGGAATCGCGAGCAGGCCCGCGTACCCTGCGTGCTCCAGCGTGCCGCACATCCATTGCGACCTCGCCTTCCGTGAATTGCTCTACCTGCCGCCGCGGGATCGGCTCTCCGATCATGCGCTCGGTCGCGCGCACCCAGCCCCAGTCTTCACCGGTGACGAACGTGCAGGCCGTGCCCTCCCGCTCGGATCGCCCGGTGCGTCCGATACGGTGGGTGTACGCCTCCGGCGTGTTCGGCACGTCGTAGTTGATCACGTGGGAGACGTCGCTCACGTCGATACCGCGGGCGGCAATGTCCGTTGCCACCAGAATTTCGAATCGGCGGCTTCGGAACCCGCTCATGGCGCGGTCACGCTGGGCCTGGGCCATGTTTCCCTGCAGACCAACGGCGCGGTGGCCCGCCTTATCGAGCTGTTGGGCGAGGCGCCGCGCTCGATGCTTGGTGCGGGTGAAGACGATCGCCGAATCGCAGCCGTCGGACCCGAGGATGTGTTCGAGCAGGCCGCGCTTGCGCGTCTCCGGCACAGGATACAGTGCGTGCTCGATCGTCTCGGCGGGCGCTCTGCCAGCGAGGTCGACGACGTGCGGATCGTGCAACACCTCATCAGCCAGGCCGCGAATCTCTCGCGGCATGGTCGCGGAGAAGAGCAGGTTCTGGCGCTCGTCGGGCAACCTGGAGAGGATGCGACGAATGTCGGGCAGAAAGCCCATGTCGAACATGTGGTCGGCCTCATCGAGCACGAGCGTCTCGACATCGCCGAGCCGTGCGGCGCCCTGGCCGATCAAGTCGAGCAGCCGGCCAGGGCAGGCCACCACGATCTCGGGGCGGCGCCTCAGCGCAGCGATCTGGTTTCGCATGGAAGCGCCGCCAAAAATGAGCGCGGTCTTCAGCCGCGTGAACTTCGCGAGCAGGCGAATCTCGGCCTCGATCTGGGTCGCCAGCTCTCGCGTCGGCGCCAACACGAGGGCGCGTGGCCCGGGCTTACGCGTGTCGAGCAACTGGTCGAGCAGCGGCAGCGCGAATGCTGCCGTCTTGCCAGTGCCAGTGTGGGCTAGTCCCAGTACATCGGCCCCTTCGAGGGCCGCGGGAATCGTCTCGGCCTGGATCGGCCGGGGTTCTACGAACGCCGCTGCGCGAACGCCGCGCACGAGGTCCGGGTGAAGCTCGAACCGGTCGAACCCGGTCGATGAAACAGATTGTGAAGCAGACATCTAGATAGTGGTCTCCCCCGCGCCGCGCGCCTCAGCGCGCACGCTACGGGTACATGGTTCCGACCCGTACAACAGCTTTGGGCAAGAAGGGATTTCGCGGCGCGACCTGGGATTGGTCCTGTTGTTCGCCGCTGCCGGGCAGGAAGGCCCGGCTCGATGTGGGTGGTTTAGCTGCTTTGTGGCTCCCGCGCCAGTGCGGCCCGCCGACTCTCGCTCCGATCGATCATTCCGCAGTGCGCCGAGCCTCGACGACTAGCGACCGATCTCGGCTTGATTTCGGGTTTGGCGGTTCCCAGTTGACCGAATGGCTACCTGTTCGGACTTTCGAAAACGCTGCTTGAGCTTATTGATCACGAACTCGGCCGGGAAGGGTTCAGGGCGATTGATCAGGCCACGCCACCGCGGATGAGACGCCCCGGCTTGGCCCCGGTGTGCCGACCGTTTCGGTAGGTGATTTCGCCGTTGCAAACGGTCAGCAGGTACCCTTCCGCCTTCTGGATCAGCCGCTTACCACCGGCTGGCAGGTCATAGACCATCTCCGGTTTACCCAACGTCAGCGCATCGAAGTCGATCAGGTTCAGGTCGGCCTTGTAGCCCGGAGCGATCACCCCGCGATCATCCAGCCCGTACACGTGGGCCGTATCCTGGGTCATCTTGTGGATCACGAACTCCAGCGCCATGGTCTCTCCACGCTGCCGATCGCGCGCGAAGTACGTCAGCATGTAAGTGGGAATGCTGGCATCGCACAGAACCCCAACGTGGGCGCCCCCATCCGACAAGCCGAAGACAGAGCGCGGGTGTTCGATCGCCTGCTTCTGCTCCTCGAGATTGTCGAGGTAGCGACCGAAGAAGCAGAGCAGCGGCGTTGCATCCGCCATCACGTCCATCAACACGTCGAGAGGCTGCCGTCCGTCTCGTCTGGCGATGCCAGCGACAGAGTCCTGCGCTGAGCTCGGTTCGTATGACAGCGTATCCATCCGGTACATGTGCTCGAAATCGCTGACGAAGCGCTGAGCGTCGGCGTTCCGATAGACGATCGGCTCTTCGGTCTTGATCCGCTCGCGAAATGCCGGGTCGCGCAGGGATTGCACCTGCTCTTCGAGCGGCCGATCCATGATCTCCCGATACGCCGGATAGAGCTTCATCGGATTGATGGTGCCCTCGAGGGTCATCAGGATCGACGCCGGTCGCGCCCCCACCTGCGGCCGCCACTGGAGCCCCTCGGCTGCCAGGCGCTCGCTTTCGGCCCAGACCCGGGTCGGCCCGGCGGTAGTGAGGGTGGTGACCGTGCGTCCTGTGTCGCGCAGGATCGCCTCGATCCAGGCGACCTCGTCGTCGTCGTGAAGGTAGTCGGAGATGATCTCGATCGTGCCGTGATCAACCGCCTTGAAGGCTCCGGCGATGGTCTTCATTTCCTCGGCGCTCGCCCGTGTGCCCGGAATCAAGTTGCCCGAGGAGTCGAGATGTCCGTAGAAACGCGAGGTCGAGAATCCCAGCGCTCCCGCCTTGAGCGCAGCCTCCGTCAGCGCCGCCATCGCCTTCATATCGTCCGGCGTCGCGGCGTCGTAGCAGCGCTCTCCCATCACGTAGTGGCGCAACGCCACGTGGGGCACCTGGGTACCGATGTCCATCGCGTACGGGGTGTCGATCGCGTCGAGATACTCGGCGAAGCTCTCCCAATTCCAGGGGATGCCTTCGTGCAGAGCCGTACCGGGAATGTCTTCGACACTTTCCATCAACTTGACGAGCGCATCCTCCGCGCCCGCACGGACGGGCGCGAAGCCCACCCCACAGTTGCCCATCACCACGGTCGTCACGCCGTGCCAACAGCTCGGGGTGACTTCCTTGTCCCAGCAGACCTGACCATCGAAATGCGTGTGAATGTCGACGAAGCCTGGAGTCAGCAGGTGACCTTCTGCGTCGATCGTGCGGGCAGCCCGGCCAGCCACCGTCCCCACTTCGACGATTCGACCGGCTGCAATGCCAACGTCGGCCTCGAAGGACGGCGTCCCAGTGCCATCGATCACCCGCGCATTCTTGATCACCAGATCCAACATAATGACCTTTCCCAGTGGCCTGCGGCGTCAAGCATACTCGAATTGCCGGCAGCACCAGACCCGAGATTGTCGCCCAGCGGATCCTCGAGTGCGGTCGTGCACTGCGGCGGGGTGCGCCTCACCAGGGCTGAGTTGTTTCAAGCGGATCTGGAGGTCGCCAAGACCCTGCAGGTGACCCATCGGGCGCGAGGGATCCTCGCGTTCGAGGACGGCGTGATCGAGCGCAGCGTGGACGAGGCTCGAGAGGCGGTGCGCGTCCAGCGTGGCGTGGCGGATGTCGCGGCTTCGGAAGGGAATCAACCTCCCGGTCGTGCCCGGGCGACCTCCCGAACCCCGCTGCGAGGGCGCGACCTGACTCGCTGACGCCGTGCTAACACAGGGCAACCAGATCGCGGTCGGCCTGGTTTCCGGGAGAATCATGATTCGAGCAGATCTGTCGGGGAAGAAGGTCCTCGTGACTGGCGGGGCCTCGGGGATCGGTCTCGGCACCGTTGGCCTGTTTGCGCGCCTGGGTGCCACCGTGGCCAGCAACGACCTCCCCGGCAACCCGCAACTCGCCCAGACGGTGGCTGATCTGCGCGCTGAGGGGCTGGAGGTCCTGGCCGCTCCGGCTGATCTGAGCGACGCCGACGACACCCGCGAGATGGTCGAGCAGGTGGCCGTGGAGATTGGCGGCCTCGACTATCTGATCAACAACGCGGCCACTCCCAACACCACCAGCCCGATTCCAGCGAGCGATCTCGACGCCACGGACGAGCCGTTTTGGGACCTGCTGCTCTCGGTCAACCTCCGCGGGCCATTCCGCTGCACCCGTGCCGCCGCGCCCTATCTCAGGGCGGCCAGAGGGGCGGTGGT